>NZ_JBLWIT010000127.1:0-203636 GCF_048381435.1 Rhodococcus mengyinensis
CTGCTGCAACACTTCGAGGGAGAGGCCCCAGTGAGCTTCAAGAGCCCGTTTCCGGACGTCGAGATTCCGAACCTCAGTGTCTACGATTTCCTCTTCGGCCAGGTCGATCCGGCCGATGGGGACCGGCCTGCGCTGATCGACGGTGCCTCCGGCGCGGTCACCACCTACCAGTCGCTGGTCGCCCAGATCAACGGGGTGGCCGGGGCGCTGGCCGCGCGCGGTCTCGCCGTCGGCGAGGTGGTGGGTCTGCACTCGCCGAACGTTCCCGCGTTCGCGTCGGTGTTCCACGGGATCCTCCGGGCCGGTGGTGTCGCGACCACCATCAACGCCCTCTACACCGCCGAGGACATCGCCAAGCAGCTCACCGACTCGAAGGCGAAGTTCCTGTTCACCGTCTCCCCGCTGCTGCCGCAGGCCAAGGCCGCGGCCGCGAAGGTCGGGATTCCGGTAGAGAACGTGATCGTCCTCGACGGCGCCGACGGGCACCCGTCGCTGAAAGATCTGCTGGCCGAGGGCGCCCCCGCCCCCGACGTGTCGTTCGACCCGGCCACCCAGCTGGCGGTGCTGCCGTATTCGTCCGGGACCACCGGCCGGCCCAAGGGGGTGATGCTCACGCACCGCAACCTGGTGGCGAATGTCTGCCAGATCAACCCGCGGATGGGCATCGGCGCCGACGACAAACTGCTGGCGGTGTTGCCGTTCTTCCACATCTACGGGATGACGGTGCTGCTGAACGCCGCCCTGTACAACCGGGCGAGCTTGGTGACGATGCCGAAGTTCGACCTGGTCGAATTCCTGTCGATCGTGTCCGGGCAGAAGTGCACGTATGTGTTCATCGCCCCACCGGTCGCGGTGGCGTTGGCCAAGCACCCGCTGGTCGACGAGTACGACCTGTCGAGCGTGCATTCGATCTTCTCCGGCGCCGCCCCGCTCGATCAGGAACTGGGCAAGGCCGTCGCCAACCGGCTCGGCTGCCGGGTGCGGCAGGGCTACGGGATGTCGGAGATGAGCCCGGTCTCGCATGCGATTCCATTCGACCGCGACGACATCGCCCTGGACTCGGTGGGGCCGTCGATCGCGAACATGGAATGCAAGCTGGTCGACCCGGCCACCGGCGAGGAGGTCGCCTACCCGGCCGACGGGGTCAGCGAACCGGGTGAGCTGTGGTGCAAGGGCCCGAACATCATGGCCGGGTACCTCGGCAACGAGGCGGCGACCGCGGAGACCCTGGATGCGGACGGGTACCTGCACACCGGCGACATCGCGACCGTCGACGCCGAGGGCGTCGTGACGATCGTGGACCGGATGAAGGAGCTGATCAAGTACAAGGGCTACCAGGTGCCGCCCGCCGAACTGGAGGCATTGTTGTTGACGCACCCGCAGATCGCCGACGCCGCCGTCATCGGGGTTCTCGACGACGAGGGTGAGGAGGTGCCGAAGGCGTTCGTCGTCCGCCAGCCCGGTGCCGAATTGGACGAGGCCGCGGTCATCGCGTTCGTCGCCGAGCGGGTGTCGCCGCACAAGAAGGTCCGCAAGGTCGAGTTCATCGACCTGGTGCCGAAGTCCGCCGCGGGCAAGATCCTCCGCAAGGATCTGCGGGCCAGCGAGGCCGGCCGGAGCTGACGGCAGGGGTTCACGGCGCGAGGGTTCCGGGAGGCATGCCAGGATGAACGGCATGAGTACCGGAACCCTTGTGCTGCTCCGCCACGGCGAGAGCGAATGGAATGCGCTCAACTTGTTCACCGGCTGGGTGGACGTCCACCTGACCGATAAGGGCATCGCCGAGGGCAAGCGCGCCGGCGAATTGCTGCTCGAGCACAACCTGCTCCCCGACGTGCTGTACACGTCGCTGCTGCGCCGCGCGATCAGCACCGCCAACATCGCGCTCGACACCGCCGACCGGCACTGGATTCCCGTCACCCGCGACTGGCGTCTCAACGAGCGCCACTACGGTGCCCTGCAAGGACGCAACAAGGCGCAGGTCAAGGACAAGTACGGCGACGAGCAGTTCATGCTGTGGCGCCGCAGCTACGACACCCCGCCGCCGCCGATCGAGGCAGGCAGCGAATACAGCCAGGACACCGACCCCCGCTACGCGAACCTCGACGAGGTCCCGCTGACGGAGTGCCTGAAGGACGTCGTCGACCGCCTGATCCCGTACTGGGAAGACACCATCTCCGCCGACCTGAAGGCCGGCAAGACCGTGCTGATCACCGCGCACGGCAACTCGCTGCGCGCCCTCGTCAAGCACCTCGACGGAATCTCCGACGAGGACATCGCGGGCCTGAACATCCCGACGGGCATCCCGCTGCGCTACGACCTGGACGAGAACCTGAAGCCGCTCAACCCCGGCGGCACGTACCTCGACCCCGAAGCCGCCGCCGCGGGCGCCGCCGCGGTCGCGAACCAGGGCGGGAAGTAAGCCGTGCGCCCGGCCGGACGTCCCGTTCGCGGGACGTCCGGCCAACGGCAGGTTAACTGCGGACGAAGACTCCGGTTCCCGCGTGTGACGTGCGCGGAAATGCCTGGACCCTGCGTAACCGGCCCGCCCCGCGAACGTACGATTCAGGCGTGAGTGTTGTTCAAGCCGTCTTGCTTGCCATCGTGGGCGGCTTCGTCGGTTACCTCGTCGGTGGCGTGCTGATCCCCATGCTGTCCACCCGGCAGGCGCAGCGGATGGAAGAGAAGTCCGGGCTCACGATGTCGCAGGTCCTCGACCTGATCGTGCTGGCCTCCGAGAGCGGCATCGCCGTGGTCGACCAGTTCCACGACGTCGTCCTGTTCAACCCCCGGGCGGAGGAGCTGGGCCTGGTGCGGAACCGGCTCGTCGACGACCGTGCGTGGGTGGCGGCGCTCCGGGTCCTCGAAACCGGCGAACCCGTCGAGGTCGACCTGAGTACCAAGAACCCGCAGCGGGGACGGGATCGGATCGCGGTGCGCGGCACCGCACGTCTGCTCAGCAAGGAAGACCACAACTTCGTGGTCCTGTTCGCCGACGACGACTCCGAGCAAGTCCGGATGGAAGCGACCCGCCGCGACTTCGTCGCCAACGTCAGCCACGAACTCAAGACCCCGGTCGGCGCGATGGGTCTGCTGGCGGAGGCACTCCTCGAATCGGCGGACGACCCCGAGTCGGTCCGGCACTTCGGCGAACGCGTGCTCAGTGAATCCGTCCGGCTCGGCAAGATGGTCACCGAACTGATCGCGCTGTCGCGGCTGCAGGGCGCCGAGAAACTGCCCGACCTCGAAGCCGTCTCCGTCGACGAGGTGGTGGACGAGGCGCTGCAGCGTTGCAAGATCTCCGCGGAAGCCGCCGGGATCGCCGTCACCACGGACCACAACAGCGGCTACGAGGTGCTCGGCGACCGCGCCCTGCTCGTCACCGCCCTGTCCAATCTGGTCCAGAACGCGATCGCCTATTCGCCGAAGGGCGCCCCGGTGTCGGTGAGCCGGTCGATCCGCGGCGACAACGTGGCGATCTCGGTGACCGACCGCGGCGAAGGCATCGCCAAGGCCGACCAGGAGCGCGTGTTCGAACGCTTCTTCCGCGTCGACAAGGCGCGCGCCCGCGCGACCGGCGGAACGGGACTCGGTCTCGCGATCGTCAAACACGTGGCCGCCAACCACAACGGATCCATCGACCTGTGGAGCAAGCCCGGAACAGGTTCGACGTTTACCCTGCAGATTCCTGCACACATCGAGACAGTGGACGCCGAGAGCGGAAACGTCGGGAAGAGAGAAACCGGTATGGAGGCCAAGCGATGACAAGTGTGCTGATCGTGGAAGACGAGGAGTCACTGGCCGACCCATTGGCATTCCTGTTACGCAAGGAAGGGTTCGAGACGACGATCGTCGGCGACGGACCGTCCGCGCTCGCCGAGTTCGACCGGGCCGGTGCCGACATCGTCCTCCTCGACCTCATGCTGCCCGGCATGAGCGGCACGGACGTCTGCAAGCAACTCCGCAGCCGGTCCGGTGTCCCCGTCATCATGGTGACGGCACGGGACAGTGAGATCGACAAGGTGGTGGGCCTCGAACTCGGCGCCGACGACTACGTGACCAAGCCGTACTCGGCGCGGGAACTGATCGCCCGCATCCGCGCGGTGCTGCGCCGCGGCGTCGACAGCGAACTCGACGTCGCGCAGGACTCGGCCGTCCTCGAGGCGGGGCCGGTCCGGATGGACGTCGAACGTCACGTGGTCCAGGTGAACGGCGAGGCTGTCACGCTGCCGCTCAAGGAGTTCGACCTCCTCGAGTACCTGCTGCGGAACTCGGGCCGGGTGCTCACCCGCGGGCAGCTGATCGACCGGGTGTGGGGCGCGGACTACGTCGGCGACACCAAGACCCTCGACGTGCACGTCAAGCGTCTGCGTTCGAAGATCGAGACCGACCCGGCCAAGCCGGAGCATCTCGTCACCGTCCGAGGCCTGGGCTACAAACTGGAGGCGTGAGCGGACGCCGATCCGCCACGGTTACAGAAGAATTCGTCAGCCGCACACGCAATTGCGTGTGAGGCTGACGAATTCGTGGGCGTGCGTCAGAACGGGTTGTACACGTAGACACCGCGGAACGGCGCCGAGATGACCTGCGTGAGGGCGTGTTCGCGACCCTGGTCGTCGAACTGCCTGCAGTAGACCGCGACGTAGTGCCCGTCGCCCTTGCACTCGATGACCCGGCCGGTTCCGTACGGGCTCAGCACGAGCGCCCGGTCACCCTTGTCGCCGAACGCACCCGGATCGAACGGTGCGACGAAGTTCGCCGTCTTGTCGTAGAAGGTGTTCCAGTCCGGGGTCGGCTGGGCGGACGCGGTCGGCGCGAGGGCAAGCGTCGCGGCGGCGGTCAACAGGGCACCTGTCAGAATTCGAGCGAACATGATCTCTCCCGTCATGGCTGTGCCCGGAATGGGGCCGTGACGGGTAAATCGACCGATGGGTCTGATGCGTTACTCGGCGGCCTTCCGCTGGGCGGCGGCGGTGGCGGGGTGCACGGCGACGAGGCCGAGGCCTGCCCTGCGCTTGCACATCCTCGCCAACTCCGAGTACGCCGCCTTGCCGAGCAGTTCCGTCAACTCGGGTGCGTACGACTGCCAGACGGCCTTGACGCCGACGTGGGCGTCGGGGGAGCCGGAGCAGTACCAGTCCAGGTCCGAGCCGCCCTCACCCCAGCCGCGCCGGTCGTACTCGCTGATGGTGGTCTTGAGGATCTGCTCGCCGTCCGGGCGTTCCACCCACTCCTGGGTGCGGCGGATCGGGAGCTGCCAGCACACGTCGGGCTTGACCTCGAGAGGCTCGATCCCGCGCTTGAGGGCCATCGAGTGGAGCGCGCAACCTACGCCGCCCTCGAAGCCGGGACGGTTCAGGAAGATGCAGGCGCCGTGGTAGCGGCGGGTGCGCAGCGCGGGCTCGTCCTCGAGGTCGTCCTCCTCGACGTAACCCTTCTTGCCGAGACCCTTCTCCATGAACTGCCAGTCCTCGGGTGTGAGCATCTTCACTGACTTGTTCAGCTTCTCCAGGTCCTCCTCGTCGGAGAGGAACGCGCCGTGGGAGCAGCAGCCGTCGTCCGGCCGGTCGCCGATGATGCCCTGGCAGGCGGGGGTGCCGAACACGCAGGTCCAGTGGGAGAGCAGCCACGTCATGTCCGCGGCGATGATGTGCTCGCTGTTGTCGGGATCGGGAAATTCGACCCATTCGCGAGCGAAGTCGAGGGGTACTTCCGGGCTGGGTGTCATCTTGTGTGAACGCCCTGCTTTACGTGCTGTCACAAAGCCCGACGGTAGACCCAGTACCGTGTCAATGTGCGACTAGGGGTACTCGACGTCGGAAGCAACACCGTCCATCTTCTCGTAGTGGACGCCCACAGGGGCGGCCACCCCACACCGATGAGTTCGACCAAGTCGACTCTGCGGTTGGCGGAGAACACCGACGACCGGGGTGACATCACCTCCCAGGGTGCAGATCGCCTGGTCTCGACGGTGGCAGACTTCGCCAGCATCGCGAAGACGTCGGGGTGCGGTGAGCTGATGGCGTTCGCCACGTCGGCCGTGCGCGACGCCAACAATTCGGACGCCGTGCTCGAGCGGGTACACGCCGAGACCGGAGTGACGCTCGAGGTTCTGTCGGGTGTCGACGAGGCTCGGCTGACGTTCCTCGCCGTGCGCCGCTGGTTCGGGTGGAGCGCGGGCCGCATCCTGAACCTCGACATCGGCGGCGGATCCCTCGAGCTGACGGCGGGCGGCGACGAGGACCCGGACGTCGCGCTGTCGCTGCAACTCGGCGCGGGACGGCTCACCCGGGATTGGCTCGAGGCCGACCCGCCGGGCAAGCGTCGCGTGGCGGTGCTGAGGGATTGGCTGGACGCCGAACTGACCGTCCCGTCGAAGGAACTGCGCGCGGCGGGACAGTGGGATCGGGCGGTCGGCACGTCCAAGACGTTCCGCTCGCTGGCCCGGCTGACGGGCGCAGCGCCGTCCGGCGCCGGCCCGCGGGTCAAGCGCACCCTCACCGCCAGCGGTCTCAGGCAACTCATAGCTTTCATTTCGCGGATGACGGCCTCGGACCGTGCAGAATTGGAAGGGGTGAGCTCCGACAGGTCGCAGCAGATCGTGGCCGGAGCACTCGTTGCGGAGGCCAGCATGAGAGCACTGGGCGTGGAGGAACTGGAAATCTGCCCCTGGGCTCTGCGTGAGGGTTTGATCCTCCGCAAGCTCGATACGGAAATGGGCGGTGAATTGATGGTGGGTGCTCGATGACCGAGGACAGTCAGCAGATCTCTGTGTCAGAGCTGCTCAAACGCAACGGGCAGCAGGTGGAGTCCCGGGGCGGGCGGCGTCGTCGCGGCGTCAAGGGGGGAATCTCCGTCGCCGAGCTGACCGGTGAAATTCCGGTGGTCCGGGATCCGTCCGATTCGCGGGCACTCGAACCCGAACCCGAACCGGAACCCGCCGCGCCCGAGCCGCCCCGCGCGTCCGCACCGTCGGCGCCGTCCGCGCGCGCCGACGAGCGCACCGCAGCGTTCAAGGCTCCCGTCGACGACGACGACGATGACGACGAGCCCATCGCCAGTCGCCCCGCCGGCCGCGGCCGCGGAGTGGTGGCGGGTGGGACGTCGCGTGATCACCAGGGAACCTGGGTCAGCCGATCCGTCCAGAAGGAACGGCCGGCGCCCGAGGCAGCCGCGCCCGCACCGGCGCCCACCGTGGCCGCCCCGGCCGTGAAGAAGGCGGAGCCCGCCCCGACCGTCGCCGCTCCCCGCGTGAAGCCGGCGCCGAAGACCGACACCCCGGCGGCCGAGACCGCACCGGCGGCGAAGTCCGACGCGCCCGCGAAGCCCGCGGTCCCGGCGAAGCCCGAGGCGCCGGCGAAGCCCGGAACCCCCGCGACGGCGGGTGCCGCGGCACCGTCGAACGGCGCGTCGAAGTTCGTGAAGACGCCGAAGCCCGAGGCTTCCGCCAAGGCGAAGCCGGAACCCGCACTGCTGTCCGGCTCGACGCTGGCCGGCGACCTGATGCGGCAGTCCCGGGACTCGGAGGCGGCGAACGCGGGCGAGGAGACGGAACTCATCGAGGCCGCCACCGACGACGCGGACACGGAGAAGCACGAGGGCGACACTCAGAAGCCCGAGAGCCCTCGCCGTTCCCGCAAGGAGGCGAAGGCCGAGAAGGCCGAGGCCGCGAAAGCGGAGAAGGCAGGCAAGAAGGACGAGGCAGGCGAGAACTCCACTCGTGAGTGGGCCGTCCTCATCGGTCAGGGTGTCGTAGCCGTGATCGCCGGCGCCCTGCTCTTCAAGGGCTTCGAGAAGCTGTGGGACGTCTTTCCGTGGGTCGCGCTGATCCTGGCGCTGCTCGTCATCGTGGGCCTGGTCGCGATGGTCCGCATCCTGCGTCGCACCGACGACATCACCAGCTTTGTGATCGCCGTCGTGGTCGGGATGATCGTCACTCTGGGGCCGTTAGCCTTCATGCTTGCGTCGGGCTGAGTTGCTCATGGTCGGGGACAGTGGGCACGGGCAGGTTCGACGGTCACCGCGCGGGCGGAAGGTGCTGGTGGGCCTGTCGACGGCCTCGGTGTACCCGGAGAACACGGAGGCGGCGTTCCGGTACGCAGCCGATCTGGGGTACGACGGCGTCGAACTGATGGTGTGGGCCGAATCGGTCAGCCAGGACGTCGGGGCCGTGGCCGGGCTGGTGCGCAGGTACGCGATTCCGGTTCAGGCGATCCACGCGCCGTGCCTGCTCATCTCGCAGCGGGTGTGGGGCGCCGACCCGGTCGCGAAGCTGGAGCGTTCCGTGCGCACCGCCGAGTCGCTCGGGGCGACGAGTGTCGTGGTGCACCCCCCGTTCCGCTGGCAGCGCCGGTACGCCGAGGGTTTCGCCGATCAGGTGGCCGACCTGGAACAGCGCAGCGACGTGATCGTCGCGGTGGAGAACATGTTCCCCATGCGGGCGGACGGCTTCTTCGGCAGCAAGGAGCGATCCGCGCAGCGGCTCCGGAGGCGGGGCGGACCGGGGGCGGCGCTGTCGGCGTTCAGCCCGTCCTACGACCCCACCGATTCGGGACACGCCCACTACACCCTGGACCTGTCGCACACGGCGACGGCAGGCATGGATGCGATGAAGCTGGCGGAGCGTATGGGGGAGGGCCTCGCTCATCTCCACCTCGCCGACGGCCGCGGCGCGTCGATGGACGAGCACCTCATCCCCGGCCACGGAGCCCAGCCCTGCGCGCAGTTGTGCCGGCATCTCGTCGACACCGGATTCGACGGGCAGGCGGTGATCGAGATCAACACACAGAACGCCCGGACGCAGCGGGAACGGTCGTCGATGCTCGCGCAGGCGCTGGCCTTCGCCCGTGAGCACCTCGAGCCGGGCCGCGCCGCCTCGGGGTCGCCCCGCAGCCACTCCGGTGGCGATCACGACGACACCTGACCTATCTGCCGCCTTCCTGCTGCGGTAAGCTCGTCGCCATATTGGATAGTCTCAGTATCTAGTGCTGGGTATCCGAGGTCGACAGTCGATGAGCCGGAGGAGGGGCCGTGCGCGTTTCCGAGTTGGTCGCCCGTACCGGCATTCCACTCGCGACGGTGAAGTACTACCTGCGCGAAGGTCTGCTGATGCCCGGCGAGGCGACGAGCGCCACCCAGGCCCGGTACGGCGAGAAGCACGTCGAGCGACTCGGCCTCGTCAAGGCGCTCGCCGGGGCCGGACTCCCGATTCCGCGCATCCGGGAGATCCTCCGGCTCGTCGACCATCCCGACGGCTCGCTGTTCGAGGTGCTCGGCGAGGCCATCGCGCAACTCCCGCCCTACCTCGACGCCGCCGTCGACGACGGGGACGAGTTCCCGCGGGCACGCGCCGTCCTCGACAGGCTCGGGCAGGTGTACGACCCGCGGTACGTCGCGGTCGGACAGCTCGAACGTGCGCTCGAGGGGCTCGAAGAGGCCGGCATCCCGATGACCGACGAGCGACTCGACGCCTACGGGCGGCACGTGCGCGGGATCGCCGAGATCGACATCGGACTCATGCCCACCGAATCGACCGAGGACGCGATCCGCTACGCGGTGCTCGGCACCGCCATCTACGAGCCGGTGATCGCCGCGATGCGCCGCCTCGCACACCAGGACCTCGCGCAGAAGCGCCTCCGGAACCCCGAAGAACAGGATCAGCAGTGAGCTCAACTCCCTTCCGCGACCTCAACGTCCTCACCGCTGCCGGTGACGGGACCTATCAGGCGTCGATCGACCCGATCTGGACGATCGGCCCCAAGGTGCACGGCGGCTCGATGATGTCGCTGTGCGCGGCCGCGGCCCGCAGACGACTGCTCGACGAGAGCGGCGACGCCGAGCTGTCCCGGGTGCAGCCCCTCGCGGTCGGTGCCAACTACCTGTCCGCCCCCGACCCCGGTGAGGTGACGCTGTCGACGACGGTCCGCAAGCAGGGCAAGCAGGTGTCGTTCGTCGACGTGGAGCTGAAGCAGGGCGACCGAGTGGCCGTGCACGCGTCGGTCACGCTCGGCGTCCCCGACGCGGGGGAGCCGCAGTACAGCGGAGTCCACGCCCTGTCCCAGCTCCCGGTGGAACCGCCCACCGACGCCGTCGTGCTCACGGCCGACCATCCGATGGGAAAGATCGTCCACGTGTCGCAGGGCTGCGACATGCGGGTGGACGGGACGTCGGCGCACTTCCTGACCGGCAACCAGGGCGAACCCGAGGTGCGCATGTGGGTGCGACCGCGCGCGGGCGACGAGGACGACCCCGACACGGCTGCCCTGTTCGCGATCATGACCGGAGACATCAGCGCCCCCGTGACGATGAACCGCGGCATGTTCGGCTGGGCGCCCACGGTGCAGCTGACCACGTACCTGCGCAGGCAGCCGGCGCCGGGGTGGCTGCGCGTGATGGCCAGCAGCACGGTGCTCGGCGGTGCGTGGTTCGAGGAGGATCACACCGTGCTCGACTCGACCGGGGCGATCGTCGTGCAGAGCCGGCAGTTGGCGATGATCCCCCGCTAGGAAGGCGCCGCGGAGCGTCGTGGCAGGCTGTTCGGCATGACGAGAATTGCGGTAATCGGAGGCGGCAAGATCGGCGAGGCCCTCATCTCGGGGCTTCTGCAGGCAGGTCACGCCGTCAAGGATCTGGTGGTGGCCGAGCAGCATCCGGCGCGCGCCGACGAGCTGGCCGCGGCGTACGCGGTGCGGGTCACCACCCCCTCCGACGCCGCGGAAGGCGCCGACGTCATCGTGATGGCCGTCAAGCCGGGCGACGTCGAGGCCGCGCTCACCGAGGTGTCCAAGGTGGAGCTCGACGGCGAGCGCGAGCAGCTGCTCGTGTCACTCGCTGCGGGTATCCCCACCGCCTTCTACGAGACGAGACTGCCCGCCGGGTTCCCGGTGGTCCGGGTCATGCCCAACACGCCCATGCTGGTCGGTGAGGGCGTCAGCGTGCTCGCCCCCGGCAGGCACGTGAAGAAGGAGCACCTCGAACTGGTGCGCGGCGTCCTGTCGTCGGTCGGCAAGGTCGTCGTCGTCCCCGAATCGCAGATCGACGCCGTCACCGCCGTCTCCGGCTCCGGTCCTGCCTATTTCTTTCTGGTCGCCGAGGCCATGATCGACGCGGGCGTCGGGCTCGGACTGACCCGGGCGACCGCTTCCGAGCTGGTCGTGCAGACCATGGTCGGCTCCGCGGCGATGCTCGACAGGTCGGGGGAGAGCGCGACCGAACTCCGTGCCGCCGTGACCTCGCCCGGCGGAACCACCGCGGCCGCGATCCGCCGACTGGAGGGAAACGGGCTCCGAACAGCCTTTTTCGACGCTCTCGAAGCCGCGAGGATTCGTTCCGCCGAACTCGGCACGTCGACCGAATGAATATTCGATTGCCCACACCCGTCGCAGTAACCCCATCCGTCCCGCTAAGCTCGAAGTAGCACGTGCGTGTCTGTTCCGCCGGAGGGGAAGCCGGCGGCGCGAGACGTGCCGGAGGTAAGTGGTTGATGACGTCTGCAAAAAAGCCGTCCAAGGGCTCGGCCCCGGACGGACAACCGGCCCTGGCCGGAACGCAATTTCTCACCGTCGCCGAGGTAGCGACGCTGATGAGAGTGTCCAAGATGACTGTGTATCGGTTGGTGCACAGCGGCGAACTGCCCGCCGTCCGTGTGGGCCGCTCGTTCAGAGTGCATGCGAAAGCAGTGCACGACTACCTCGAAACCTCGTACTTCGACGCCGGTTGACCGATCGGCACGAAGAGGGTCACCTCGGTTTCGCCGGCAACGGTGCGACCTAGTTTTCAGAGAGCGGACCCGCACCGGTACGATTAGCGACTGTCGTACCAGCCAGCTGGTGTCGTAAGGCGCTGAGCTAGTTAAAACGAGGCCCAGGCGCCAGAGCGGCGCAGGCGTACGTGACCGGCGTGCGCAGGAACGCTAGAGAAGAACGTGAGGGACACCCGCTATGGGTTCAGTGATCAAGAAGCGACGCAAGCGCATGTCGAAGAAGAAGCACCGCAAGCTGCTTCGCCGCACCCGAGTGCAGCGCAGGAAACTCGGTAAGTAAAGAGTTGCGTCTGGATGCCCGTCACCTCCGGTGGCGGGCATCCGTCGTTTACCCGGCACCCTCCGCGTAGTGGGCGACCGACCAATTGTCGTTGTGCGGAGCGCCATCCCCCTCCTGCACGTATCGTTGACGTCACTCGCTACGTGATCGGGGGTCCTAGTGGTTGTGAGTGACGGAGACAGTACTACGCGGACGGCGGTGCCGCGCGTCGTGCTGGTCACTGGGGCAAGCAGGTTTCTGGGTGGGTACCTGGTCACCCGGCTCGCTCAGAATCCGGACATCGAGCGAGTCATCGCGGTGGACGCGGTGTCGCCGAGCAAGGACATGTTGCGCCGCATGGGCCGCGCCGAGTTCGTGCGCGCCGATATTCGGAATCCCCTGATAGGCAAGGTCATTCGCAACGCCGAGGTCGATACCGTCGTGCACGCCTCGACGCTGGCGCGCCCGCCGAAGTCGGGCAGTCGCGCGGCCATGAAGGACATGAACGTCATCGGCGCGATGCAGTTGTTCGCCGTCTGCCAGAAGGCGCCGACCGTCCGGAAAGTCGTGCTGCGGTCGGCCTCCGTGGTGTACGGCTGCAGCGCCAAGGACCCCGCCAAGTTCACCGAGGAGATGAGCGCCCGGCGGCGTCCCGCGGGCGCCTACGCACGGGACTGCATCGAGATCGAGGGATATCTGCGGGGAATGGGGCGCAGGCGCCCCGACATCGCGGTGTCGATTCTCCGCCTCGCACCACTGGTCGGGCCCCGCCTCAACGCAACCGTCGCGCAGTACCTCACCTCACCGGTGGTGCCGACCATTCTCGGACGCGACGCACGCCTGCAGGTGCTGCACGAGGAGGACGCGCTCGCCGCCCTGGAACGGGCCACGGTATCGGGCCCGGCGGGCACGTTCAATGTCGCCGGCGACGGCGTGGTCATGATGTCCCAGGCCATCCGCCGCGCCGGGCGGATCGAGGTCCCGATGCCGTTCGGGTTGTTCCGCAACGTCGGACGTGCGCTGATGGGTCCGGTAATGCGGTCGTACACCACCGAGCAACTCGAGTACTTCCACTTCGGTTGCGGACTCGACACCACCCGCATGCGAAGCGAACTATCCTTCGAGCCACGGTGGACCTCGATGCAGGCGCTCGACGACTTCGCTCGCGCGGCAGGCGTCAAGGCGATCATCAAGAACGAATGGGTCGACGCAGCAGAAAACGCACTACTCGCTCTTACCGGCACGGCGAAAGGAGAGAGGTGAACGAAGTGGCGAAGGTCATTCCGCTGCACGGTGCGACAGCCGCGCGCGGGGCCGCTATCGGACGTTCGAGGCGTGAGCAGAGCGAGAGCCGACATCCGTCCGCGATGCCTCCACCCGCCGTGATCACCCCACCCGAGCCCGTCACCGAGACTTCGGCCGTCGACGCCGTCCGCAACGCCCTGGCCGAGCAGATCGTCAACACCGCCGAGTTCGTGCGCCGCCGGCTGTCGGGCGACTATCACGTCGACGACTTCGGATACGACCCGCACTTCGCCGAGAACGTGTGGCTCCCCATCCTGCGGCCACTGTTCGACAAGTGGTTCCGCGTCGAGGTCAGCGGTCTGGAGAACATCCCGTCTACCGGTGGCGCGCTCGTGGTCGCCAACCATGCCGGTGTCCTGCCCATCGACGGTCTGATGACGTCCGTCGCCGTCCACGACCATCACCCCGCGCACCGCCCGCTGCGGATGCTGGCCGCCGATCTGGCCTTCGAGATGCCGCTGGTCGGCGGTGTCGCCCGCAAGGCCGGGCACACCCTCGCATGCCACCCGGACGCCGTGCGCCTCCTGCAGGACGGGGAGGTCGCCGCCGTGTTCCCCGAAGGCTTCAAGGGCATCGGCAAACCGTTCAGCGAACGCTACAAGCTGCAGCGGTTCGGCCGCGGCGGCTTCGTGTCCGCCGCCATGCGGACCGGTGCGCCCATCATTCCGTGCTCGATCGTCGGATCCGAGGAGATCTACCCGAAGATCGGCGAACTCGGGACGCTCGCCCGGTTGTTGGGGATGCCGTACTTCCCGGTGACCCCGCTGTTCCCGCACTTCGGACCGCTCGGACTCGTCCCGCTGCCGTCGAAGTGGTACATCGAGTTCGGCAAGCCGATCGTCACCGACACCTACGACGCGGCGGCGGCCGACGACCCGATGGAACTGTTCGAGGTCACCGACCACGTCCGGGAGACCATCCAGCAGACGCTGTACCGGCTCCTCGCGAAGCGCCGGAACGTGTTCCTCGGCTGAACCGCCGCTGGCGGCTCAGGCCGCCTGTTCGCGGCGGCGCGCGACGATCGCGGCGAGTGCGCCGCCGGCAGCGCCGAGGAGCAGCGCCGTGGGGACGCCGATCTTGGCGGCCTTGCGTCCGGTCCGGAAGTCGCGGATCTCCCAGCCCCGGTTCTTGGCGAGTTCGCGCAGGTCGGTGTCGGGGTTGATCGCGACGGCCGTGCCGACCAGCGACAGCATCGGTACGTCGTTGTGGCTGTCCGAGTACGCGGTGCAGCGCTTGAGGTTGAGCCCCTCGCGGACGGCCAGGGCGCGCACGGCGTGCGCCTTGCCGAGGCCGTGCAGGATGTCGCCGACCAGACGTCCCGTGAACATCCCGTCCTCGCTCTCGGCCACCGTGCCGAGGGCACCGGTGAGGCCGAGGCGCTTCGCGATGACCTGGGCCAGCTCCACCGGGGTCGCGGTGACCAGCCACACCTGCTGCCCGGCGTCGAGATGCATCTGCGCCAGCGCGCGGGTGCCGGGCCAGATCTTGTCGGCGATCACCTCGTCGTAGATCTCCTCGCCGAGCCGGGCGAGCTCGGCCGTCGACCGTCCGGAGACGAACGAGAGGGCCTTCTCCCGGCCGGAGGCGACGTCGTCGCTGCTCTCCTTGCCGGTGATGCGGAACTTGATCTGCTTCCACGCGAAGTCGACGAGGTCGGACGTCTTCAGGTACTTGCGGGCGGCGAGGCCGCGGGCGAAGTGGATGATCGAGGCGCCCTGGACCATCGTGTTGTCGACGTCGAAGAACGCGGCCGCAGTGAGGTCGAGGGGAACGTCGTGTTCCACCAGCTCGGTTTCCTCGCCGGACGCGACGTGGAGCGCGAGGGCCGCATCGGCACTCGCCTCACCTGCGACATTGGCACGTACCTCGGCTTCGCTGGGTCCCAGCGGATTCCTGAACTGGCGTCGGCCCGGGAGGATGATCCCCGCCAGACCTGAACCGAAACCCGTGCCGTTCGGTAGTGATCGCGCAGGCACTCGCACCTCCCGTATCGCAGAAGCCTCTGGGAGCAGCCTATCCCCCGAATCGGGGACGGGGCGGGTGGATGGCCGCGCTGAGGGAACTGTGTGACGTTCATCTCCGAGCCGATTGGCGTCTGCGGACCCCGAAACGGCACAGTGACTCCACCGGAGGCGTCGAAAGGAAGTGACGAGGCATGAGCACGGGCGGACACGAGGTGACGCTTCTCACGAGGGCGGGGTGCGGTGCGTGCGCGCCGGCCCGCGAGCTGCTGCTGGTTCTGTGCGAGGAGTTCGGGCTGGAACTGACGTGCATAGACGTCGACGAGGCGGCGGCCACGGACCCCGAATTGCGGGCCGAATTCGGCGACCGATTGCCGGTGGTATTGCTCGACGGACGTGAGCACAGTTACTGGGAGGTCGACGAAGAGCGCCTTCGCTCGGATTTACGCAAGTAAGGGAACCCTAAAAGTGGGATCTTCCGATGCCGTGCAGGTAGGACCGCATGTCGCGCAGTCGCAGCGACTTTGTGCATGGGTTCACAAGCAGTTACCGTGGTGTGAACAATTCCCCGGAGCATCGTGAAGAACGGCATCGAATGCCGGTCGGACGAGGAGCCAACGACGTGACCGAAACGCACCAGACGCATGGGTCTGTGGCCCCTGGCGTCACGGGGGCGGTCGGGCAGTCGATGGTCGGGTCACCGGCCCCCTCGGTCGCCGGCGCCGCTCCGCTCCCCGAATCGCGGGACATCCCCCAGGCTACGGTGACGCGCCTCGCGACGTACCTGCGGGTCCTCGGAGTGCTGACGGAACGCGGCACGATCATCGTCTCGAGCGAGGAACTCGCCGCAGCCTCCGGTGTCGGCTCCGCGAAGCTCCGCAAGGACCTTTCCTTCCTGGGGCCGAACGGTGTGCGCGGCGTCGGCTACGACGTGACGCGCCTGCGGGCCCGCATCGAACGCGCGCTCGGCCTGGACCGCGGACACAAAGTGGTGCTCGTCGGCGTCGGAAACCTCGGCCAGGCGCTCGCCGGCTACGGCGGCTTCGGCCGTCGCGGGTTCTCCATGGTCGGACTGTTCGACAGCGACCCGGCGCGGGTCGGTGCGCCGGTAGGCGACCTCACCGTGCGGCACGTCGACGAACTCGAGCAGGCCTGCGCCGAACTCGAGGCCACCATCGGCGTCATCTCGACGCCCGACGAGGCGGCGCAGGAAGTCGCCGACCGTCTGGTGCGCGCCGGACTGCGCTGCATCCTCAGCTTCTCGCCGACCTCGCTCGACGTCCCCGATCACGTCGAGATGCGCCGCGTCGACCTCGCCGTCGAAATGCAGGTTCTCTCGTTCAACAGCGCACGCAACACGGAGTCGGTCCCCACCGCTCCCCGCGTCCGCATCGGACATTCGGCTGTCCCGTCCACCGCACCAAGAAACGGATCAGTGATCGCGCCGTGAGTGTTCTGCTTGTCGGGGTCTCGCACAGAACGGCCCCGGTGCCGGTTCTCGAGCGGGTAGCTGTCACCGACACCGATCGCCCGAAGTTGACGGACAAGCTTCTGGCGTCGTCGCACATCTCGGAGGCGATGATCGTCTCCACCTGCAACCGGGTGGAGATCTACGCCGTCGTCGATGCGTTCCACGGTGCTCTGGCCGAGGTCGGCGAATTGCTCGCCGACCACTCCGGGCTCGATCTCACCGATCTGCACCGGCACGCGTACGTCCGCTACAGCGAGGCTGCGGCGGAGCACCTGTTCGCCGTGGCCAGCGGCCTCGACTCGATGGTGATCGGCGAGCAGCAGATCCTGGGGCAGATCCGGACCGCCTACGCGTCGTCCGACGCGCAGCAGGCCGCAGGCCGCACCCTGCACGAACTCGCCCAGCAGGCGCTGCGCGTCGGCAAGCGGGTGCATTCGGAGACCGGTATCGATTCGGCGGGCGCGTCCGTCGTGTCCGTGGCCCTCGACCGGGCCGCCGGCATCGTCGGCGACGGCGGACTGACCGGACGCACCGCCGTCGTGGTCGGTGCCGGATCCATGGGCGGCCTGTCGGTCGCCCACCTCACGCGGGCCGGGATCGGCCGCATCGTCGTCGTGAACCGGACCAAGGAGCGTGCGGAGCACCTCGCCGACACGGCCCGGTCCAACGGCGTCGAGGCGGAAGCCCTCGAACTGAGCGAACTCCCCGCCGCGATGGCCCAGGCGGATGTCCTCGTGACCTGTACCGGCGCGGTCGGCGCCGTCGTCACGCTCGCGGACACCCACCGCGCGCTGGCACAGCCCGGCCGCGACGCCGAACGCCCCCTCGTCATCTGCGACCTCGGACTGCCCCGCGACGTGGAGCCCGCCGTGTCGGGTCTGCCCGGGGTCACCGTCCTCGACATGGAATCGCTGCAGCGCGATCCCGCCGCAGGCGCCGCCGCATCCGACGCCGATGCCGCCCGGACGATCGTCGCCGCCGAGCTCGCCAACTACCTCGCCGGCCAGCGGCTGGCGGAGGTCACGCCGACCGTCACCGCCCTGCGCCAGCGCGCCGCGGACGTGGTCGAGGCGGAGCTGATGCGACTGGATTCGCGTCTGCCCGGACTCGACGACCCCGAGCGCGACGAGGTCGCCCGCACCGTGCGGCGAGTGGTCGACAAGCTTCTCCACGCGCCCACCGTCCGGGTGAAGCAGCTCGCCTCCGCACCCGGTGGCGACTCCTACGCCGCCGCCCTGCGCGAGCTGTTCGAACTCAGCCCCGGATCCGTCGAGGCCGTCGCCAAGCCCACCGACCTCGGCGGCGCCACCGACCTGAGCGCCATCGACATCACCGACGGCTTCATCGCCGGCCAGGACCCGCGCCTGCGCCGCTTCGTCACAGACGACAACCATGGGAAGGAATCGCAGGCATGAGCGCCGTCGGCACCCGTACGCTGCGGATCGGAACCCGTGGGAGTGAGCTCGCGACCACCCAGGCCGGGACCGTGCGCGACGCACTGATCTCGGCCGGGCACGACGCCGAGCTCGTCATCATCAAGACCAAGGGCGACCAGTCCATGGAATCGGTGGAGAAGATCGGAGTCGGCGTCTTCACCGCCGAACTCCGGGAAGCGCTCGCCGACGGCCGCGTCGACGTGGCCGTCCACTCCTACAAGGACCTGCCGACCGCCCCCGACGAACGGTTCACCATCGCCGCCATTCCGCCGCGCGAGGATCCCCGCGACGCGCTCGTGGCCCGCGACGGACTGGTCCTCGGTGAACTGCCCGCCGGTTCGAAGGTCGGCACGTCCGCACCGCGGCGCACGTCGCAGCTCCGGGCGCTGGGCCTCGGCCTCGACATCCGTCCGCTGCGCGGCAACCTGCAGCGGCGCCTCGGCAAGGTCGAGTCCGGCGAACTCGACGCCGTCGTCCTGGCCCGCGCGGGCCTGGCGCGGATCGGACGTCTGGACCTGATCACCGAGTCCATCGAACCGGTCCAGATGCTGCCCGCACCCGCGCAGGGCGCGCTCGCCGTCGAATGCCTGTCCGCGAACACAGCACTCGTCGCGATCCTGTCGGAGCTCGACGACCCGAACAGCCGCGCCGCCGTCACCGCGGAACGCGCACTGCTCGCCGAGCTCGAGGCCGGCTGCACCGCGCCCGTCGGCGCCATCGCCGAGGTCGTCGAATCACTCGACGACGACGGCCGCATCTTCGACGAACTGTCCGTCCGGGGCTGCGCCGCAGCCATCGACGGTTCCGACGTCATACGCACGGGGGCCGTGGGCTCCCCGGAGAACGCCGCAGAACTCGGCCGCTCCGTCGCGCGGGAGCTTCTCGAGCTCGGTGCGCGGGAGCTGATGAATGTCACCGAGGCCGGTGATGCCGATGTTTGATGTGCGAAGGCCGACTGATCGGCCGATCCGCTTCCTGTACCCATCTCGACACATGATCGCACTGGAGAATTACCGATGAGCCGAGTCCGTAAGAACACCCCCGGACGAATCCTGTTCGTGGGATCCGGACCGGGCGATCCGGCACTGCTCACCGTGCACGCACGGGACGTCCTTGCCGCAGCGACCCTCGCCTTCACCGACCCCGACGTCGACAAGGGCGTCACGGTCCTGGTGGGCACCGACCTGGGCGTCGACGCCGAGACCGGTGAGCCGCTCGCCGAGGTCCGTCCCGCTCTGGGTGAGCCGGCGGAGGTCGCGAAGACCCTCGTCCACGAGGCGAGGAACGGCCACGACGTCGTGCGTCTGGTGTCCGGCGACCCGCTGACCACCGACTCCGTGATCGCCGAGGTCACCGCCGTCGCCCGTACCCAGGTGCAGTTCGAGGTCCTGCCGGGCCTGCCGTCCGCGTCCGCCGTCCCGTCCTACGCCGGTATGGCACTGGGGTCGGGACACACCGAGGCCGACGTCCGCGGCGAGGTCGACTGGGCTGCCCTGGCCGCCGCACCCGGACCGCTGGTCCTGCATGCCACGTCGGGTCACCTCGCCGAGACGGCGAGCGCCCTCGTCGAGCACGGCCTG
Source organism: Rhodococcus mengyinensis (assembly GCF_048381435.1). Taxonomy (NCBI): domain Bacteria; kingdom Bacillati; phylum Actinomycetota; class Actinomycetes; order Mycobacteriales; family Nocardiaceae; genus Rhodococcus; species Rhodococcus mengyinensis. The sequence continues at coordinate 19,774 of NZ_JBLWIT010000127.1, forward strand.
GCTCCGCAGACCCCGGCCGCCATCACGGTTCGCGGCACCACCCGGCAGCAGCGCACCGTGGAGGCCACCCTCGCGACGCTGAACGAGGCCGGTTCCGAACTGGTCGGTTCGCTGGTCGTGACGGTCGGCAAGGTCGTCGCCCAGCGCAACAAGATGTCCTGGTGGGAGTCGCGCGCACTGTACGGCTGGAAGGTCCTGGTGCCGCGCACCAAGGATCAGGCAGGCGAAATGAGCGACCGCCTCGTCACGCACGGCGCCATCCCGATCGAGGTGCCCACCATCGCCGTCGAGCCGCCCCGCAGCCCGGCGCAGATGGAGCGCTCCGTGAAGGGCCTCGTCGACGGCCGGTACCAGTGGGTGGTCTTCACGTCCACCAACGCGGTGCGTGCGGTGTGGGAGAAGTTCGAGGAGTTCGGGCTCGACGCCCGCGCGTTCTCCGGCGTCAAGATCGCCTGCATCGGTGAGGCCACGGCCGCCAAGGTGCGCTCGTTCGGAATCAACCCCGAACTCGTGCCCTCCGGTGAGCAGTCGAGCGAAGGCCTGCTGGCCGAATTCGCCCCGTACGACGACGTGTTCGACCCGGTCAATCGGGTTCTGCTGCCCCGCGCCGACATCGCCACCGAGACGCTGGCCGAGGGCCTGCGCGAACGTGGCTGGGAAATCGACGACGTCACCGCCTACCGCACCGTCCGGGCCGCGCCGCCGCCGGCCGAGACCCGCGAGATGATCAAGACCGGTGGGTTCGACGCCGTCTGCTTCACCTCGTCCTCGACCGTCCGCAACCTCGTCGGCATCGCCGGAAAGCCGCACGCGCGCACCCTCGTCGCCTGCATCGGTCCGAAGACCGCCGAGACGGCCATCGAATTCGGCCTGCGCGTGGACGTGCAGCCGGAGACCGCTCAGGTCGGCCCGCTGGTGGAAGCTCTCGCCGAGCACGCCGCGCGTCTGCGTGCCGAGGGCGCACTGCCCCCGCCGCGCAAGAAGTCCCGCGCTCGGCGATAGGCGCTACGCGCCCGTGCGCCTTTTTGGTTGTTCCCACTACCAAAAAGGCGCACGGGCCCGACGAAGGAGGGCATGTCCTTGTTCCCGACCCACCGACCGCGACGCCTCCGCCGGACACCGGCGCTGCGTCGTCTCGTCGCCGAGACTTCGCTCGAGCCACGGCATCTCGTGTTGCCGATGTTCGTCGCGGACGGTATCGACGAGCCTCGTGAGATCTCGTCGATGCCCGGCGTCTTCCAGCACACACCCGACTCGCTGCGTCGGGCGGCGACGGAAGCGGTCGAGGCGGGACTCGGTGGACTCATGCTCTTCGGGGTGCCCCGTCCCGACGACAAGGATGCCGAGGGGTCCGGCGCGTCCGACCCGGACGGCATCCTGAACCGCGGATTGCGCTGGCTCGCAGGCGAAGTCGGCGATGCGACGGTGATCATGGCGGACACCTGCCTGGACGAGTTCACCGACCACGGTCATTGCGGAGTTCTCGACGAGAGCGGTGCGGTCGACAACGACCTCACGCTGCAGCGGTACGTCGACATGGCGGTCGCGCAGGCCGAGGCCGGCGCGCACCTGCTCGGTCCGAGCGGAATGATGGACGGCCAGGTCGCCGCCATCCGCAAGGCCCTCGACGACGCGGGCTACACCGACGTCGGTCAGCTCGCGTACTCGGCTAAGTACGCGTCGGCGTTCTACGGCCCGTTCCGGGAGGCCGTCGGGTCCTCGTTGCAGGGTGATCGCCGCACGTACCAACAGGATTCGGCCAATCGCCGGGAATCGCTGCGGGAGGTGGACCTCGACATCGACGAGGGCGCCGACATGGTGATGGTGAAGCCGGCGATGTCCTACCTGGACGTCCTGCGCGAGACGGCGGACCGCTCTCCCGTCCCCGTTGCGGCGTATCAGATCTCGGGCGAGTACTCGATGATCACGGCCGCCGCGCAGAACGGCTGGATCGACCGGGACGCCGCGATCCTCGAATCGCTGACCAGTATCCGCCGCGCAGGCGCGGACGTCGTGCTGACGTACTGGGCGACCGAAGCGGCCGGCTGGTTGTGATCGTCTCGTCGGCGGATACGGTAGTGCCATGACCCAGCAGTGGCCACCGACACCGCCGCACCAGGCTCCGCATCAGCAGAGCCCGTCTCCGCACGATTTCCCGTACCCCCCGCCGGTGCCGCAGCCGAAGCCCGAACGTCCGGCACCGGTCGACGTGGGCACGGCAGCCCAGTTGCTGTGGGCGGTGGCCGGGCTCGGGCTGATCCAGGCGCTGGCCGCGATGGTTCTGGTGGTGGGGGAGAAGTCGACGTTCGTCGACGAACTGATGAACAACCCCAGCGTCACATCCGGCGAGGTCGACATGAGCCGCGACAGCGTGGAGAAACTGTTCTACGTGGGTATCGGGTTCACGGTCGTCCTCATCCTGATCCTCACCGGGCTGTTCCTCCTGTTCGTGCACTTCATGCGCAGGGGCCGGAACTGGGCCAGGATGCTGCTCACCATCGCGTGCGTGATGATGGTGGTGTGGACCGTCCCGGTGCTCTTCGGCATCGGATCCGACGGAAGCGGCACCGCGCTCGCTCTCGGCGGCGTGCAGATCCTCCAGGCCGTGGTGGCCGTCGGAGCCGTCGTGCTGATGCACCGCAAGGATTCCAACAGCTACTTTTTGAGGTTGCCCCCCTCCGACGAGTAGCTTCGATTTGCTCGTGAAATATAAAGATGTACCGTGAAGTACGTCACAAGGGCAGACCGCAGACTTCATTTCGACCGAAGGACTTTTCTCCATGCGCGCTGACGATCGAGCACACGGGTCTCGCAAAGAAGCACTGATGTTCGCCATCATCGTGGCCTTCGTGCTGCTGACTCTGTTGCTCGTCGTGATCCCGGGCGCCCTCTCCTGACGTGCCCCACGTTTTCCTCGCGCGCCACGATGTCGCAGGATGAGCGTGTGAGCGAACCAGCCGTCCTGTTCAGTGAGCCCGGCGCCCGCTGGCGGATGGTGGCGTTCGGCCCGGTCTTCTGCCTGATCGCGCTGATCATCGAACTACTGACCGGCCCGGTGGTGCACTGGTTCGCGCTGTCGTTGTTCGCAGTGTTGCTCAGCGGTTTCGTCTACGTGCAGGTGGTGGCCGCCCGTAGGCATGCCAGCGTCGAACTCACGACGTCGTCGTTGCGGCAGGGCACCGAAGACGTGCCGATCACCGAGATCGTGAAGATCATGCCCCCCGCCGACCCGGAGTCGTACGAGCAGCAGCCGTGGGAAACCGCCCGGAGTCTGGGGGAGCTGTCCGCGGTTCCCCGCCGGCGGACGGGCATCGGACTGCGACTGCGGGGCGGCGCCCTGGTGCAGGCGTGGGCGAAGGACGACGAGGCATTGCGCGCGCAGCTCGAATCGCTGCTCGCGAAGTCGGCGGGCGGGTCGGCGGAATGAACCGCCGGACCGCGGTGGTGACAGCGGAGTGGATCGGTGCCGTGGCCGGTGTCGTCGCCGCAGTGTGGTGCTGGAACCATGCCCAGGTCACATCGGAGTTCGGTCCCGTGGCGCCGGGTGCACCCTCCTTCGAGGGAACCGCGTACTCGGGGTCGTGGATCGCCGTCGCCGCCGGACTGCTGACGGTCGCGGGGTTGCTGGTGATCGATTCGGTGCGCCGGCTCCGGTCCGGCCCGGCGGGCGAACCCGCCGAGCCGTCCTCGTCATCGGAAGATCTGGGTCTTGCGGACGGTGTCGGTCCCGGGACCGTCGAGCATCGCGGAGCCGAGTAGCGCCTCGGGAACCCCGAGACCCTCGATCAACGTCTGGGCGTGCGGCCGCAGCGACCGGCAGCGCTCGTTGATTCCCCGCTGCACCGCCTTCGACCGCTCCACCGACAGCTGCCGGTGCTCCATGAACCACGCCTTGTCTTCCTCGATGACGCTCAGCGCGTAGAGGTCGCAGACATCGCTCAGCAGGTCGCGGGCGTCGTCGTCCTCGCATTCGTCGATGCCGGCGACGAACGCCTCGAGCACCACCCGGTCGATGTGCGCCTGCGCGGCGTGCAGCACGTGATCCTGCACGAAATTGAAGGCGTCGAACGGGTTCTCCTCGCGCTTCTGCGCAGCCTGGAGGCGACGGGCGGCGGTCGCGAGCAGGTACTGCTCGCGGTCCTCGAACATCGTCAGCTGCGTGCCGCGGTTGAAGAGGCTGCCGTCCTCTTCGTTGTCCTGCCGCGTGTCGAGGATCGTCTGGATGATCTGCTGCGCGGCGGTGCGCTTCTTGACGACGTCGGAAACCGTGGTGGCCGCGAAGCGCATCCATTCGACGGGGCTCATGCCGCGCACCTCGTCCGCGTAGGACGTGAGCAGTTCCTTGGCCACGAGCTGCGTCAGGACGTGGTTGTCGCCCTCGAACGTGGTGAACACATCGGTGTCGGCCTTGAGCGCCGTGAGACGGTTCTCGGCCATGTACCCGGCGCCGCCGCACGCTTCACGGGCCTCCTGGATCGCACGGGTGGCGTGCCAGGTGTTCGCAACCTTGAGCCCGGCGGCGCGGCCCTCGAGTTCACGCTGTTCCTGGGGGTCGGCGTCGGTACTGCTCTGGATCTCGTGCATCTTGGCGACGAGCTCGTTCTGCGCGAACTGCAGAGCGTAGGAGCGTGCGATCAACGGGAACAGCCTGCGCTGGTGGACGAGGTAGTCCATGAGCAGCACCTCGTCCTCGGCCTGCGGGGCATTGAACTGCCTGCGCTGCAACGCATATCGGGTGGCGATCGACAATGCGACGCGGCCGGCGGCGCCGGCGGACCCGCCCACCGTGACGCGTCCCCGCACGAGAGTGCCCACCATCGTGAAGAATCGGCGGTTCGCGTTGTCGATCGGCGAGGTGTACGTGCCGTCGGGTTCCACGTCTGCGTATTTGTTGAGCAGGTTCTCCCGCGGAATTCGGACCTGGTCGAACGTGATTCGGCCGTTGTCGACGCCGGGAAGTCCACCCTTGTACCCACAGTCCGACGTGTGGACGCCGGGGAGATCGTTGCCGTCCTCGTCCCGGATCGGCACCACGAAGCAATGCACGCCCTGCGACTCGCCGCCCGTGATCAACTGCGCGAACACGGCCGCCATCGTCGCGTGCTGCGCCGCCCCGCCGATGTAGTCCTTGCGCGAGGACGGTGTGGGGGAGTGGATGACGAATTCGCCCGCGTCCGCGTCGTACGTCGCGGTGGTCTCGAGGGCCTGCACGTCGCTGCCGTGACCCGTCTCGGTCATAGCGAAACACCCCAGCAGATCCAGGTCGACGAGACGCTTCACGTACGCCTCGTGATGGCGCGCGGTACCGAGGTTCTCGATCGCGCCGCCGAACAGTCCCCACTGCACGCCCGCCTTGACCATCAGGGACAGGTCCGACATCGCGAGCATCTCGATGCTTGTGACTGCGGCGCCGGCGTCACCGGTGCCGCCGTGGTCTTTCGCGAATCCGTCGGCGGCGTAGCCGTTGCTCGCGAGCAGACGCAACTGCGCCAGCGTCTTGGCGCGGGCCTCGTCGAGGTCGGGGGTGTAGTGCGGTGCGAAGTCGGGGGATCCGGACAATTCCGCCCTGACGCGCTCGCGTACCTCCCGCCAGCGTCCGTCGAGGGTGCTTCTCAGGTGGTCAGCTGTGGTGGCCATGACTCGACAGTAGCGGTCGCTCCGAGGCGCGTGATGTCGGTCGAGGAACAGGTCCGGCGATCAGGGGACACCGAAGGTGCCGAAGCCTTCCTCCGGCCGGCCGTAACACCGGTGATGGGCGTTGCATGCGGCAATGCTCTGGGTATTCCGGTGTGGTGAGCATTTCCCACGCACTACGGTCCCTCGTCACGGGCCCGACCTTCCGGTGGACGTCCGCACCGAGTGGCACCGCCCGCCACCCGATCAGTATCACCACGGCATCGGTGTCACTCGAACAACAGCATCGGGTGCGGGTGCGCAAGTACGTGATCGTGGCGTCGTTCAGGATTCTCGCGTTCGTGCTGTCCGCGGTGGTCTACGGTCTGTCCGGTAACCCGTGGGTGGCCGTGGCGATCATCGGTGTGTCGCTGCCCCTGCCGTGGCTCGTCGCCCTGATCGTCGACGACCTGCCGCCGTGGGAGACGGACGAGTCCCACGGCAGTGGGTGAGGCGTTCACCAGAAGCGACTCCCGGGCCCGCCCTTGAACGGGCCGACCACCTGATCGGTGATCCACCCGCCGTAGAAACCCCCAGTCTGGGGCCGAACCCGCTCGCCGTCGACGAAACAGCCGTCCATCGATCCCGGCATGACCGCCACGTGCCCGACGAGAGATTCGTACCCCGCGACCGGCCGCGGATAGTGCCACGCCGCACGCTCGGCGACGTGTCCGCCCGCGATGACGTCGAAATAATCCGCGCGCCCCTTCCACTCGCACACTGTGCTCCCGGCAACCGGACGCAGGACCCCCTCGGCGAAGCACGTGCGCGGCAGGTAGTACGTCGGCGGGTGGCTCGTCTCGAGCAGACGCAGCGGGGTGCGTGTGCGTGCGACGAGTTGGCCGCCGAACCGCACCTCCACCAACTCGCCGCTCTGCTCGACCACGGGTGGCCGCGGGTAATCCCACACCGATTCCTGTCCCGGACCGACGGGGTCCGGGTTCGGGTGGCCGCTCGTCATGCGTGGACCAGCCGAGTCAGGCCGAGGTGCTGATCATCGCGAGATATCCCACGGGGTCGCGCCAGAAGGCGGTGATCAGGTCGGCGAGTGCGGCCGGGTCGGCGATCAATGGTGTGATGTGGCCGGCGCCGTCCACCGTGGTGGCTGCGGCGTGCGGCATCGTCGCCGCGGCGGCCCGTGCCTGCTCGAGGGAGATCATCGTGTCTGCGCGGGGGACGACCATCAGCGTCGGCGCTCCGATCCGGGGGAGGAGAGGGCCGAGGCCCTTGCGGTGCAGCATGATCGACTGCATCGCCTGGTGCATGCCGCGGCGTGGTGCCTGCCGGAAGGTCCGGGAGACGGCCTGGAACTGTTGCGGGTGCGTTCGTGAAAGCTCGGTGCCGAGAAGGACGTTCATCACCGCATTCGTGAGCGGTGGAATCGGCCCGGCGATGCGGTAGGCCCACACCATCGGCACGATCCTGGCGCGTTCCCTGCGGGTGAGGGCTTGGGTCGGTGTCCCGATGGTGACCACGGTGCGGCACAGGTCGGGAGTGTCGGCGGCCGCGACGAGTCCGACGTGTCCACCCCAGGCGTTTCCCACCCAGTCGGCGGGCTCGGCGACGCCGAGTACGTCGTGGACGGTGATCGCCGCCTCCGCGCACTCCTCCATCGTGAACCGGCGCGGTACGGCGGTGCTCGCTCCGTGGCCGGGTCCGTCGATCGAGATCACTTGCCGGTATCCGACCAGATGGCTGCGCAGGGGTGCCCACGTCGTCGAGTCGACGAAAAGGCTGTGCCAGAGCACGGTCGGCGGTCCGCTGCCGGTGACGTGGACGGCGAGGTTCCCGACGCTCGTCGGGACGGTCCGGGTGATCGATTGTGTGTCCATGGGATGCCCCAGGTGCTGTGTCGAGTAATGCTTCGGAAACCGAAACTTCGGTAACCGTAGTATTCTCCTGTGTCATGGAACGGTCAAGAGGTCTGCCGTCCGATCGCCCTGCGGTGGGGCAGTTGCTGGTTCGTTTGCTGCACGAGTTCCGCCGGGAGTTGAGCGAGCCCATGGCAGAACGCGGTTACGGCGACATCCGCCCGCCGCATCTGCAGATCTTCGGCAACATCGGTTGGGAGGGCCGGCGGTTGACGGAGATCGCCTCCCGGGCCGAACTGAGTCTGTCCGCCGCGTCCGAACTGATCAACGATCTCGAGGACCTCGGGTACGTCGAGCGGGTTCCGGACACGCGGGACAGGCGGGCGAAACTGGTCGTCCCGACCGCGCGGGGACGGCAGGCGCTGCAGGACGCCGCCGTACGGGTCGCCGAGATCGAGCACCACTGGGGCGGCATCGTCGGCCACGACCGGTTCGACGACGCCTGCTCCGTGCTCAATTCACTGTTGGACGAGCTGAGTCCCGAGGACCGCTGACCGTGGGCGGAGGGACCGCCGCGCGGACGAGTTGCTCGTGACGCAGGGCGATCTGGGTCTGCGTCGCGATGACGGTCGACGAGCGAAGAACGTTGTGCCCGTCCACGATCGAGTTGATCACCCGCTGCAGGTCGGCGTGGGTGCGCGCCACCACGCGGACCAGGACGTCGCCGGCTCCGGTAATCGTGTGCGCTTCGAGAACTTCGGGGATGGCGGTCAGATGCTCGACGACCGCGGCGTGCCCGTTGCCCTGGGCGATCTCCAGGGTGGCGAACGCGACCACCGGAAACCCCAGTGCCTCCGGGTCGAGGGTCGGTGCCGAACTGGTGATCACGCCGGTGCGTTCGAGCCGGTCGAGACGCGCCTGAACGGTGCCACGCGCCACTCCCAGGCGTCTCGACGCCTCGAGCACCCCGACCTTCGGCTCGGCGTGGAGCAGGTCGAGCAGTGTGGCGTCGAGTTGATCGATACTCATGGCGTCCCTGGTCAATATGTAGGGTCCAACCGTCTTTTCGTCCAGCATTCTGTACAGATTGAACAGCGTCAAGAGGCACCGTTGCGCAGTGATGTGTGCTGGATCACAGTGAGATATGACTACCGCCGACATTCGCCTGACGCCCCGCGAGGTGGCCGCACATCTGGAGACCGACGAGCTCCGGCAATTGGTCGGGCTCGTCGAACACGACGACGCGTCGGATCCGTTTCCCGTGGTCGCGATGGATGCCGTGGTATTCGCGTGCGGCAACGCGACGCAGAGCATGCAGTACTTCGTCTCCACCTGGGGCATGACCCTCGTCGCCTACGCCGGGCCGGAGACCGGTCAGCGCTCGCACAAGTCCTTCGTCCTCGAGTCGGGGTCGGCACGGTTCGTGCTGCACGGCGCCGTCGATCCGAAGAGCCCGCTCGCGGACCATCACCGGGCGCACGGCGACGGCGTCGTGGACCTGGCGATGGAAGTGCTCGACGTCGACCGCTGCATCGCGCACGCCCGCTCGCAGGGGGCCACCATTCTCGAGGAGCCGCGCGACGTCACGGATCAGTTCGGCACCGTGCGGCTCGCGGCGATCGCCACGTACGGCAGCACCCGGCACACCATCGTCGACCGCAGCCGGTACGACGGCCCCTACCTCCCCGGATTCGTCGCGCGCTCCAGCGGTTTCGCGGCGCGACCGGGTAAACCCCCGCGGTTGTTCCAGGCGCTCGACCATGCCGTCGGCAACGTCGAGATGGGCCGGATGGATCACTGGGTCCGGTTCTACAACCGCGTCATGGGATTCACGAACATGGCCGAATTCGTCGGCGACGACATCGCCACGGAGTACTCGGCGCTGATGTCGAAGGTCGTGGCGAACGGCAACCACCGGGTGAAGTTCCCGCTCAACGAACCCGCGGTGGGAAAGAAGAAGTCGCAGATCGACGAATATCTCGAGTTCTACGGTGAGCCGGGCTGCCAGCATCTGGCCCTCGCGACCGGGGACATCCTCGCGACGGTGGACGCGCTGCGGGCCGAGGGCGTCGAATTCCTGAACACACCCGACGCGTACTACGAGGACCCGCGGTTGCGTGCCCGGATCGGGAGGGTCCGGGTGCCGGTGGAGGAACTGCAGAAGCGCGGAATCCTCGTCGACCGCGACGAGGACGGATACCTCCTGCAGATCTTCACCAAGCCGCTCGGCGACCGGCCGACCGTGTTCTTCGAGCTGATCGAACGGCACGGTTCGCTCGGATTCGGGGCGGGCAACTTTCAGGCCCTGTTCGAATCCATCGAGCGTGAGCAGGCGGCGCGCGGCAATCTGTGAACCTCCGATCGGCACGCAGTGCATCATCGACAGATGAATGACACGGATCGGGGAACGTTCGCAGGGAAAGTCGCTCTCGTCACCGGGGCCTCCTCGGGGCTCGGGCACGCCGTGGCCCGGCTCCTCACCGACCGGGGAGCCCTCGTCTTCGGGGTCGCACGGGACGGGGATGCGCTGCGGCAGGCCATGATCGAGATCGCCGGGCCGGAGGCCGCGGGGCGCTGTGCACCGGCGGACGTGGCGTCGCCGGAAGCGTGCAGCGCGGCCGTGGCAGCCTGCGTCGCCGGGCTGGGCGGTCTCGACGTCCTGATCAACGTTGCCGGTTCGCACACCCTCCGGCACACCGCGGACGTCACGGACGAGGACTGGGCACACGATCTCGCCGTGAACCTGAACGGGCCGTTCTACCTGTCGCGGGCAGCGCTGCCGCATCTGCTCGACCGCGGAGGCAACATCGTCAACGTCGCATCCGTCGCCGGACTGCAGGGGCAGGCGTACTCGGCCGGCTACTGCGCCGCCAAGCACGGACTGGTGGGTCTCACCCGCGCGATGGCACTCGAGTTCACCGGCACACCGCTGCGGATCAACGCCGTCTGCCCGGGCGGGATGATGACACCGCAGGTCACGAATTTCGCGTTCCCCGACGGCGTCGATTTCGAGCTCGTCCTGAAGTCGGCCTCCCCGAGAGGGCTGATGGAACCCGAGGACGTGGCGAAGACGGTGGCCTTCCTCGCATCCGACGACGCGTCCGCCATCCACGGAGCCGTGTACTCGGTGGACAACGGGAAGATGGCATGAGCCTCGTCGCCGGCCCGATCTTCCAGATCTGCTGGGTCGTCGACGACATCGAGGCTGCCGAGCGGCACTTCACCGAGCAGCTCGGCGTCGCGCGATGGTTGCGGCTCCCGGACGTGCACTTCGGACCCGAGCACTGCACGTACCGCGGGCAGCCCGCCGACTACGTGGTCCACGTGTCCCTCGGATACGCCGGCGGACAGCAGCTCGAACTGATCCAGCCGGTGTCGGGACGCAACCTCTACACGGAACAGCTGGAGACCACCGGTCCCGGCGTCCATCACGTGGCCTGGGTCCCCGACGACTTCGAGGCCACCCTCGCCGAAGCCGGACGTCGGGGACTGCCGGTGGTGCAGCGGGGCCGGTTCGAGGGCGCCGGGATGGAGTTCGCGTACCTCGAGGGCGGCCCGCTCGGCGGATACGTGGAACTGCTGAAACTGTCCGAGGAGATGCGGGCGATGTTCGCCTCGCTCGTCCCGGAACCACCCGGCGCGACGGATCGGGCAGAGTGATCCTGGCCACCCACTACACCCTGTCGTTGGCAAATTCGACAGAACTGGGACACTGGAGGCCGTGACTGTTTCCTCCGGTGACCCCGACGTGCACGCATCCCGCTCCGCCCAGCTCTTCGAGAGGGCTGATCTGGTCATTCCCGGCGGCGTCAACTCCCCGGTGCGAGCCTTCCACTCGGTCGGCGGCACCCCGCGGTTCATCAAGGAAGCGTCCGGTTACACGCTCACCGACGTCGACGGCAACGACTACGTCGACCTCATCTGCTCCTGGGGACCGATGATCCTCGGGCACGCGCACCCCGCCGTCGTCGAGGCAGTGCAGAAGGCGGCCGCCACCGGCCTGTCGTTCGGCGCGCCCACCGAGGGTGAGATCGAACTGGCCGAGGAGATCGTCGGCCGGGTTGCGCCGGTGGAGAAGGTGCGCCTGGTCAACTCCGGCACCGAAGCCACCATGAGCGCCGTCCGCCTGGCCCGCGGATTCACCGGCCGAACCAAGGTCCTCAAGTTCTCCGGCTGCTACCACGGACACGTCGACGCGCTGCTGGCCGACGCCGGCTCGGGGCTCGCCACCTTCGGCCTTCCGACATCGCCCGGCGTGACGGGCGCGCAGGCCGAGGACACCATCGTCGTTCCCTACAACGACCTCGACGCCGTCGCCGAGGCCTTCGCCGCGAACGAGGGCCAGATCGCGTGCGTCATCACCGAGGCCGCCGCCGGCAACATGGGCGCAGTGGCGCCGCAGCCCGGATTCAACGAGGGCCTGCGGAAGCTGACCAGCGACAACGGCGCCCTGCTCATCATGGACGAGGTGATGACCGGATTCCGCGTCAGCTCCGCCGGCTGGTTCGGGCTCGACGGCGTCGCCGGTGACCTCTACACGTTCGGCAAGGTGATGAGCGGCGGTCTGCCCGCCGCCGCATTCGGTGGCCGCGCCGACGTCATGGCCCATCTCGCCCCGGCCGGACCCGTTTACCAGGCGGGCACCCTGTCCGGGAACCCTGTCGCCGTCGCCGCCGGGCTCGCCAGCCTGCGCGCCGCGGACCAGGGCGTGTACGACGCACTCGAGCGCAACAGCGCCACCCTGCGGACCCTGCTGTCCGACGCGCTGACCGCCGAGAGCGTGCCGCACCGGGTGCAGACCGCAGGCACGATGCTCAGCGTGTTCTTCAGCGAGGACCCGGTGACCAACTACGCCGAGGCCAAGGCCGCCCAGACCTGGCGCTTCCCGGCGTTCTTCCACGGGCTTCTCGCACGCGGTGTGTACCCGCCGCCGAGCGCGTTCGAGGCGTGGTTCGTCTCCGCCGCCATGGACGACAGAGCCTTCTCGATCATCGCCGACGCCCTGCCGCACGCCGCGAAGGCCGCCGCCGCGGCCGTCCAGCCCTGACGTGTCCTCCCCCCTCGCGGCCGGCAGCCTTGCCGCCGGCACCCACCCGCCCTCCCGTCCCGACCCGAGGAATCGCAACGTGACCGAAGCCGATCATCCCGACCACACACAGACCCGCACCATCGTGCACGTGCTCCGGCACGGCGAGGTGCACAACCCGCGAGGAATCCTCTACGGCAGGCTCCCCGGGTTCCGGCTGTCGGTGACGGGTGAGGCGCAGGCCCGCGCGGTGGCGTCGGTGCTGGCCAAGCACGACATCACCCACGTGGTGTCCTCGCCGCTGCAGCGGGCGCAGGAGACGGCGGTTCCGATCGCCGACGCGCACGGCGTCGAGATCGCGACCGACGAGAACCTCATCGAGGCAGGCAACGAATTCGAGGGCCTCAAGGTGTCCGTCGGCGACGGCGCGCTGTCCCGTCCCCGGCACTGGTGGAAACTGCGCGACCCGTTCACACCGTCGTGGGGCGAGCCGTACCTGCAGATCGCGCACCGCATGCTGGCCGCCGTCAACAGCGCCCGCGTGTCGGCGGTGGGCCACGAGGCCGTCGTCGTCAGCCACCAACTCCCCGTCTGGACCCTCCGCCGATTCCTGCAGGGGGAGCGGCTGTGGCACGACCCGCGGCACCGTCAGTGCGGTCTCGCGTCGCTGACCTCCCTCGTCTACGAGGGCGATACCCTCATCGACATCGTGTACTCGGAGCCCGCGGGCGCGTCGGATCCGAGGGTGACCGGGGCATGAGTCGGGGGCGCTTCGCCGGGCTTCTCGCGGTGATCTGTACGGCCGCGGTGTGGCTGTCGGCGTGTGCGTCCGGCGACGACGCCGTGGCCCAGGGCGGCACATTCGACTTCGTGTCGCCGGGCGGGCAGACCGAGATCTTCTACGACCCGCCCGCCGACCGCGGCACCATCGGCACGGTGTCCGGACCCGACCTGATGACCGAGGGCAAGACCACCTCGCTCGACGATTTCGAGGGGCAGGTCGTGGTACTCAACGTGTGGGGGCAGTGGTGCGGCCCGTGCCGGGGTGAGGCCAACGACCTCGAGCAGGTGTACGAGGAGACCAAGGATCAGGGAGTGTCGTTCCTCGGGATCAACGTGCGGGACAACCAGCAGGACAAGGCGCAGGACTTCGTGATCGACAACAAGGTGTCGTATTCGTCGATCTACGACCCCGCCATGCGGACGATGATCGCGCTGGGGCAGAACTACCCCACGAGCGTCATCCCCACCACGATCGTGCTCGACCGGGACCACCGCGTGGCCGCGGTGTTCCTGAAGGAACTGCTCGCCGAGGACCTCAAGCCGGTGGTCGAACGGGTGGCGCAGGAATCGTGAGCACCAGCACTACCCTTCTCGCCGGCGGCGTCGGCGACGCCTTCCAGTCCACCGCGGCATCCGGACCGCTGCTGCTCGCGCTCGGTGCGTGCGTCCTCGCAGGTCTGGTGTCGTTCGCGTCGCCGTGCGTCGTGCCCCTCGTGCCCGGATACCTGTCCTACCTCGCGGGTGTGGTCGGCGCGGACGCCCCGGCCGTGACCGCGGAGGAGGCGGCCACCCGCACGAAGACGGTCGCCGACGGTCGGCTGCGGGTCGCGGGCGCCGCGGCCCTGTTCGTCGCCGGTTTCACCGTGGTGTTCGTGCTGGCCACCGCGTCCGTGTTCGGCGCCATCTCGGCGCTCGCGATCAACCGCGACATCCTGATGCGGGTCGGCGGGGTGGTCACCATCGCCATGGGCCTGGTGTTCATCGGCCTGATCCCGGCCCTGCAGCGCGACACGAGGCTCGAGCCGCGCCGTATCTCCAGTCTGGCCGGGGCCCCGCTGCTCGGTGCCGTGTTCGCGCTGGGCTGGACCCCGTGCCTCGGCCCCACCCTGGCGGGTGTCATCTCCCTGGCCGCAGGCACCGACGGTGCCACCGCCGCCCGCGGAGTGGCCCTGATCGTCGCGTACTGCCTCGGCCTCGGGCTGCCGTTCGTGATCCTGGCGCTCGGCTCGTCCCGCGCGCTGCGCGGTGTCGGCTGGCTGCGCCGGAACGCGCGGACCATTCAAATCTTCGGCGGAATCATGCTGGTGGCCGTGGGCATTGCCCTCGTCACCGGCGCGTGGGACCAGTTCGTCGGCTGGGTTCGCGACGCCTTTATCTCGGAAGTGACTCTGCCGATATGAGCGACACCCAGACCCCCGAGGCCCCGGAAGCCACACCGGTGCCCCGTCAATCGCTGCCCGGCCGCGCGTTCGCGGTCGTCCGCAACACCTGGCGTGGCCTCACGTCCATGCGCACGGCGCTGGTGCTGCTGTTCCTGCTGGCCCTCGCGGCCATTCCCGGCGCGCTGCTCCCGCAGCGCAGCCTCAACGCGGGCAAGGTCGACGAGTACATCTCGAACCGGCCGACCCTCGGTCCGTGGATGGACAAGCTCGAGCTGTTCGACGTGTTCGGCAGCTTCTGGTTCACCGCGATCTACGTCCTGCTCTTCATCTCGCTCGTCGGCTGCATCCTGCCGCGCTGCGTCGACCACGCCAAGGCGCTGCGCACCCGTCCGGTGCCTGCCCCGCGGAACCTCGCGCGACTTCCGCACCACCACGAGGACCGGGTCGACGAGACGCCGGAGGAACTCGCCGCCCGCATCCGCACCCACCTGAAAGGGTGGCGGATCGAGACCCGCGCGGGAGGGGAGCGCGCCGCGCACGACGGCGAGATCACCATCTCCGCGGAGAAGGGCTACTTCCGCGAGCTCGGCAACCTGGTCTTCCACCTGTCGCTCGTGGCGCTGCTCGTCGCGATCGCCGTCGGCAAGCTGTTCGGCTACGAGGGCAACGTCATCGTGGTCGCCAACAACGGCCCCGGCTTCTGCACCACGTCGCCCGCGGTCTTCGACTCGTTCAAGGCGGGCAACACGCAGGACGGCACCGGCATGACGCCGCTGTGCGTCAAGGTCAAGGACTTCGCGGCCGACTACCTCGACAGCGGTCAGGCCGAGATGTTCACATCCAACATCGCCTACCAGGCCGGCGACGACCTCGAGACGAACACGTGGCGGGACGGACAGTTGCAGGTCAACCACCCGCTGCGCGTCGAGGGTGACCGCGTCTACCTGCAGGGGCACGGGTACGCGCCGACGTTCACCGTGACGTTCCCGAACGGGGAAACCCGTACGGAGACGCTGCAGTGGCGGCCCGACGACGCGACGACGTTCCTCAGCAGCGGCGCGATGCGGTTCGACCCGCCCGGCGGCATGTACACCGAGACCGACGAGCGCCGGAAGAATCAGATCGCGATCGAGGGACTGTTCGCCCCGACCGCGCTGTTCCACGGCAATCTGCTGGCGTCGAGCTACCCGGCCATGAACGACCCGGCCGTGGCCATCGACATCTACAAGGGCGACACCGGCCTCGACACGGGCAATCCGCAGTCGTTGTTCTCGCTGAACACCGAACTGATCAATCAGGGCCGGCTCGTGAAGCAGGACCGGGTGAATCTGAAACCGGGGGAGAGTTCGACGCTGGCCGACGGCACCCAGGTGCGGTTCGACGGTGCCGTGGACTTCGTGAACCTGCAGGTCTCGCACGACCCGGCGCAGCAGTGGGTGCTGGTGTCGGCGCTGACGATGATGGCCGGATTGCTCGTCTCGCTGCTGGTCAAGCGTCGCCGCGTCTGGGCCCGCATCTACCCCGCGGACGCTTCCGATCTTGACCCACGACGTACTGTAGTAGAGCTTGGTGGACTCGCCCGGACCGATCAGGCCGGCTGGGGCGACGAGTTCGGCCGACTCTGCACCCGTCTGCTCACGGACGACACGAAGCCTGACGCGCAGGAGAGCCAACGATGACGACCAACGAGACACTGGCGCAGTACAGCGACTGGGCCTTCCGATCAGCCTTCACCGTTCTGGTGCTGGCACTCGTGCTGCTCATCGTGCAGTACGCGTCCACCCGGGCGCAGGCCGTGCAGGACCGGGAACTCGTGTCGGCAGGCTCCGGCGCCCGTCCGGCCGATGCGGCGTCGGTTCCCGGCCGAGTGGTCGAGCAGCCGAAGAAGCCCACGGCCGAGCGCTTCGGCGGCATGGGCGCGGCCGTGCTGGTCGTTGGCACGGTGCTGATCTTCGCGTCGATCGTGCTGCGCGGATTCGCCACCGCACGGTTCCCGCTCGGCAACATGTACGAGTTCGTGACGATGGCCTGCGCGGCCGCACTCGTCGTCGGTCTCGCACTCCTGTCGAAGCCGGCGTACCGGTCGATGTGGGTGTTCCTGCTCGTCCCCGTCCTGATCCTGATGTTCCTCGCCGCCACCGTGCTGTACGCGGACGCGGCGCCCGTGGTGCCCGCACTGCGGTCGTACTGGCTGCCCATCCACGTCACCATCGTGAGCGTCGGTTCCGGTGTGTTCCTGGTGTCGGGCATCGCGAGCCTGCTGTTCCTGCTGCGCATGCGGTACCCGCGCGGCGAGGAGGGAACGGGCGTGTTCGCGCGGATCGCGGAGCGGCTGCCCGACGCGCAGACCCTGGACCGGCTGGCGTACAAGACCACCATCATCGGGTTCCCGCTGTTCGGCGCGGGCGTCATCCTCGGCGCCATCTGGGCCGAGGCCGCCTGGGGCCGATTCTGGGGCTGGGACCCCAAGGAGACGGTGTCGTTCATCGCCTGGGTGATCTACGCCGCCTACCTCCACGCCCGCGCGACGTCGGGCTGGCGCGACACCAAGGCCGCATGGATCAACGTGGCGGGCTTCGTCGCGATGCTGTTCAACCTGTTCATCATCAACATGGTGGTGTCGGGATTGCACTCATACGCGGGCCTCAACTGACGGTAGTCACCGACTGATATCCTTCCGCCGCGACGTCTCCGACCGGTGTGATTCGGTGGAGACGATGGAGACTTCACGAGGGGGATGTTCAGCCATGTCCGAAAACAACGCCGGCATGTGGGAGCCGGTACGGCCTGCATCGAATCCGCCCGGGGACGACCACGCATCGGCCGCCGCGTGGAACGCCGCGCGGCAGGCCCCGTACGTTCAGCCGCAGGGTCCCAACCCGTTCGCGCAGCCCGGTGCCCAGGCCCCCTCCGCCGCACCCGCGCGGCCGCAGACCCAGGCCCCGGCTACCGCTCCCGTCCCGCAGCAGGCCCCGGCCCCTCAGCAGGCCCCGGCCCCGCAGCAGACTCCGGCTCCCCAGCAGGCGCCCGCTCAGGGAACGTTCACGCCGCCGCAGCAGGCGCCGGTCCAGCACGCGCCCCAGCATCCCCGCCCGCACAACACGAATGCCGATCAGCAATACGCGGTGTCGGCGCGTGACCTGTCGACGTCGCTGCTCCTCAAGCAGGTCAAGCCGGCCCCCACCACGGGGTGGCGCAACGCGCTGTACCAACTGTCCGGCCGCTACATCAACGTCGGCAACAGCGCGAAGGAACAGCGTCGGATCGAGCTGACCAAGCAGGTCAACCAGCCGCTGCAGGGGTGCTACAAGATCGCGCTGCTGAGCCTCAAGGGCGGAGTGGGCAAGACCACCACCACCGCGACCCTCGGCTCCACGTTCGCGTCACTGCGCGGCGACCGCGTCATCGCCGTCGACGCCAACCCCGACCGGGGCACGCTCAGTCAGAAGATTCCCCTCGAGACCCCGGCCACAGTGCGCAACCTGCTGCGCGACGAGCAGAGCATCGAAAAGTACAGCGACGTCCGCAGTTACACGTCGCAGAGCCGGCACCGGCTCGAGGTGCTCGCGTCCGACAGCGACCCGGCGGTGTCGGAGGCGTTCAGCGCGGACGACTACTCGCGGACCGTCACGATGCTCGAGAAGTTCTACAGCATCGTCCTCACCGACTGCGGCACCGGACTGATGCATTCCGCCATGCAGACCATCCTCGAAGAGGCCGACGCGCTCGTGGTGGTCAGCTCGGGCTCCGTCGACGGCGCCCGCAGCGCCTCCGCGACCCTCGACTGGCTCGACGCCCACGGATACCGCGAACTGGTGTCCCGGTCGGTGGCCGTCGTGAACGCGGTCCGACCGCGGTCGGGCAAGGTGGATCTGCCGAAGGTCGTCGAGCACTTCGAGCAGCGGTGCCGCCTGGTCCGGCTTATTCCGTTCGATCCGCACCTCGAAGAGGGCGCCGAGATCGAACTCGAGCGGCTGCGTCCCAAGACGCGCACCGCTCTTCTCGAACTGGCGGCCGCGGTGGCGTCGGACTTCCCGGCGTCCAGTTTCGCGCTACAGGATCGTCGCTGAGGCAATGACGCCGAGGGTGCCGGATCGACCGGCACCCCGGCTTCGGCTCACCCGGCGGGGTCCGCCGGACCAGCCTCGGGTTCGTCGGACTTCTTCCGACGGGTCTCCCGATCCACCTTCCAGAGGAAATCCGGATCGTCGTCGGGTCCCTGCACCCGATTGCTGAGCACCGGCCTGGTGTTCGGGCCGAACGCCTTCCAGAGCAGGACCGCCACTGTCACGAGCCCGATGAGTGCCAACAGATAGATCACCGCGCACCTCCTTACACCGCTCGAGGGTAGCCGGTATCCCTGAGCGTAGCCGCGTCGGCGGCAGAGGGCATCTACCCGGTCGCAGTGCGTCCCGGGTAGTGCGGTCGCGGTCAGCCCTACGGCCGCCCGCCCAGCGTCAGGGTCGGCCCGCCCAGCGTCAGGGTCGGCCCGCCCAGCGTCAGGGTCGGCCCGCCTCCGTGGTGAGGGAGCGGAGCAGCTGCATGACCTCGGCCTCGCGGAAGCGGCGGTGCCCGCCGGGGGTGCGCAGCGATCCGAGCCGGCCCGCGTGCGCCCATCGCGTCACGGTCTTCGGGTCGACATGGAACAGGGCAGCCACCTGGCCCGGGGTCATGAGGGCTTCGTTGGATCCGCTGAATCCGGGTCCGTTGTAGGTGGGTGCGCTCATCGACGGTCCTCCACTGCTTTCGACTGGTCTGTGCTGAAGCCGGCCGCTGTTGCGACTGAACTCGGTCATCGTGACATCTGGCACCCCGGGTACTCGAACGATCTAATGTTGGTAAAGGGGAGGTAATAGACAAATCGGATAAGTCGGACGTGTGGGGGGTGGCCTCGGCGATGGGTAACCTGGGGGCGTGAGTGAGTCATCCGAGAAGCCAGAAGACCAGGTCGAGCGCCCCGTCGCAGCCGATTCGAGCGCACCGGCGAAGCCGGACGGGCGGGTGACCAAGGGGCAGCTGGCGCGCGACGTCGCGATCTATTCGATCGCCCGGCTACTGCTGGTCGTCGTCATCGGTGCCATCATCCTCGGGGTGGCCGCACTCGTCGGAGTCGCCGTGCCGCTGCTCGTCGCGGCCATCTTCGCGGTCCTCATCGCCCTCCCGCTGTCGCTGCTGCTGTTCGCGAAACTCCGCCGGCGGGTCAACGAGGGGATCGCCGCGTTCGACGCGCAGCGTCGCGCCGACCAGGCCGACCTGCGTGCCAGGCTCCGCGGTGAGGGCACGTCCCGGTGACGGACGGCGACTGCGTCGTCATCGACCGGAGCTTTCCGCGTGACTGGGTGGACAACGCCGTCCGCCTCATCGACGCCGACGCGCAGCGCAGCGCCGACACACACCTGCTGCGGTACCCGCTGCCCGTCGAATGGGGTGTGCAGCTCTATCTGAAGGACGAGTCGACCCACATCACGGGCAGCCTCAAGCATCGCCTGGCCCGGTCGCTGTTCCTCTACGCGATCTGCAACGGATGGATCACCGAGGGGACGACGGTCATCGAGGCGTCCTCGGGGTCCACGGCCGTCAGCGAGGCGTACTTCGCGAAGATGCTCGGACTCGACTTCGTGGCCGTCATGCCGCGCAGCACGAGCAGCGCGAAGATCGCCCTCATCGAGGCGCAGGGCGGTCGCTGCCACTTCATCGACCGGCCGCCGGAGATCTACAGCGAGGCCCGACGGCTCGCCGCGGAAACGGGCGGTCACTTCATGGACCAGTTCACGCATGCGGAGCGGGCCACCGACTGGCGGGGCAACAACAACATCGCCGAGTCGATCTACCACCAGATGATTCGTGAAGAGCACCCGGTGCCGGAGTGGCTCGTCATGAGCGCCGGCACCGGCGGCACCAGCGCGACGCTGGGCCGGTACATCCGCTACCGCAGGCACGCGACCCGTCTGCTCGTGGTGGATCCGGAGAACTCGGCGTTCTTCGGCGGCTACGACACCAACTCCTGCGACTACGCGACGGGGATGCCCTCGCGCATCGAGGGCATCGGCAGGCCGCGGGTGGAGCCGTCGTTCGTCGGGCAGGTCATCGACCGGATGATGCGGGTGCCCGACGCCGCGTCCATCGCGACCGCTCGGCACGCCAGTTCGGTGCTGGGCCGCCGGGTCGGCGGCTCCACGGGCACGAACCTGTGGGGTGCGTTCACCGTCGTCGCGGAGATGCTCGCGGCCGGACGGTCCGGCAGTGTGGTCACGATCCTGTGCGACGGCGGCGAACGCTACGCGGACACCTACTTCGACGACGACTGGGTGGCCGGGGAGGGTATCGACCTCATGGGTCCGGCCGCGGTGCTCGACCGCTTCGCTTCGACGGGGGAGTGGCCGGGTCAGCCCGGCTGAGGCGCGGTCGCGGCGGTCCGCACCGGCGCCGTCACCGGGCGGGACATCGTGACCCGCGGCCATGCGGCGAGGCCGTGCCGGGCCTCGTCGGCGCGGATGCGCGACAGGCCCGGGGTCAGGGTGTCTTCCGGCAAGGGGCGGAAACCCAGCCGCTCGTAGTAGGGGGCGTTCCACGGGACGTCGACGAACGTGGTGAGGGTGAGGGCGGGCAGTCCGCGGACGGCCGCCCACGACGAGATCTCGTCGAGGAGCAGGGCGCCGAGCCCTTGGCGGGCGTGGCCGGGGTGGACCGACACCTGCTCGATGTGGGCGGCCCCGTCGACCACGGCGACGAGTGCGTATGCGACCGGGGCATCGTCTGCGTCGACCGCAACCCAAATGCATTCCAGCTGGAGGTATTCGGTCAACTCGTCGAGTGTGAACGGGGGATCGTCGGCGACGGCGTCCATTCCGATGTCACGAAACGGCGCACCCGCCGCGATTTCGATGTCTTGCAGAACGGGCAGGTCGGTGGAAATGGCCGGGCGGATCACAGGTCTTTTGTACCCGAAATCGTGCTGTTCGCACAGTTTCCCTGCACTTTCCTAAAACTTACTCCACCGTAGGCTACGCAACCGTAGGTTGGTAGCCTGGCGATAGGACGACGGAGCGGGGACGAGGATGGACAAGCCCGAGGTAACTCTCGAGAACTACGAAGCGGTGTACGCGTACTACCGTGACCATCAGCAGAATCGAATGCTCGCCAAGCTGGCGTACGCGTCGCTGTATGCGAAGTACCGGCCGCGGGTCGTGTACGCGGACGACGCGAAGGCGCAGCTGGCGGGGCTGGTGAAGTCCGGCAGGGTGCTGATCGTCGCCGCCAATCACATCACCCACAGCGATCAGTACACGCTTGCGGCCACGGCATGGAACACGCCGTTGCGCCGCGCGATCGGACGCACCCGGGTGCTCGCCAAGGATGAATTGTTCGTCGACCCCGACCTGCACAAGAAGGTCGACATGATGGGCGGCATCCCGGTGTTCCGCAGCAAGAACTACGGACTCCGGGCGGTCGCCGACGCGGGCCGGCTCATGATGGACGTCTCCGCCGAACGACTGTGTCGCGGTGACAACCTGGCAATCTTCCCCGAGGGCACGTGCAACGAGGGCGACCCGACCCGCCTGCAGCACATCAACAGCGGCATCGGTCACATCGCGAAACGTGCGGCGGATCGCGGAGTCTCACCCGTCCTGCTGTCCATCGGCCTCAGTTACGGGCCGGACGCTCATGGGCCCGACCCCGAGAACGTGAAGTCGGCCAGCGTCTTCGTCGGGGAACCGCTGTTCGACCTCCCGGCGAAGCCGATGGACATCGCCCACGTCGTGCAGAAGGAACTGCAGATCGCTGTCGACGGGGCGGTCGCCGCGTACTGACGGCCCCCCGGGATCTGTCAAGGAGGGTTGACACCCGGTCGGTGTCAACCTAAATTGACATGCATGACCGAAGCAACCACGCTCGCCGCAGCCGCGGGCAGCCCCGACCCCGCCGAGGGGCTGCGGGCCGTGCGTGCGCTGCGGCGTCTCCTCGAACGGCTCGAGGCCATCCAGGTCGCCAACGCCCGCGCCCAGGGCTGGTCCTGGCAGGCGATCGCCGACTCCCTCGAGGTGAGCAGGCAGGCCGTCCATCAGAAGCACAACCGGAGAGGGAGGTAACGGCGCATGTTCGAACGATTCTCGACGGACGCCCGGGCCGTGGTGATCGGCGCGCAACAGGAAGCGCGCGCACTGAAGTCGCCCCAGATCGGGCCCGAACACCTCGTACTCGCGCTGCTGTCCGTGAAAACCGAACCCGTCCACGGCATCCTCGCCGACGCCGGCATCGAGGAGGAGAAGTCGCGATCGACCGTCGCGACGCGCGGCACGGCGTTGAGCGACGCCGACGCGGAAGCGCTCGAATCGATCGGCATCGACCTCGACGCGGTGCGGCAGAGCCTCGAGCAGAACTTCGGCAAGGGCGTCCTCGATCCCGAGGAGCCGTCGGAGAAGCGCGGGTGGTTCGGCCGGAAGTCGGGGCACATCGGGTTCACCCGCGACGCCAAGAAGGCGATCGAACTGTCACTGCGGGAGGCGCTGGCGCGCAAGGACGATCACATCGGCGCCGAGCACATCTTCCTCGGAGTGCTGCGAGTGGCCGACGGCACGACGCGGGAGATCCTCGAGGTCCAGGTCGGTGTCGGCGAACTCCGCCGTCGCGTGCACGCGGCACTCGACGACCGCGCCGCCTGACCCTCCCGGTCCCGGGTTATCCGGTTCCCGTTTGTCCGAACGGTGTGCCAGCATGCACCCATGACCTTCTTGGTACGCCTCGTCATCAACGCGTTCGCGATCTGGCTGGCGGCAGCCTGGGTGTCGGGCATCGACATCTCCAGTTCGGGCAACGGAACCGGATGGGACATCGTGGTGCTGCTCGGCATCGCGGCGGTGTTCACCGTCGTCAACATCTTCGTCAAACCACTGGTGAAGCTGCTGTCGCTGCCGTTGCTGATCCTGACGCTCGGCCTGTTCACCCTGGTGATCAATGCCCTGATGCTGCTGCTCACCGCATGGCTGAGCTCCCAGACCGATTACGGCCTGACCGTCGACGGCTTCTGGACCGCCGTGTGGGGAGGCCTGATCATCTCGATCGTCAACTTCATCCTCGGCATCGTCCTCCCGGACGGCGACTGACCGGGCGGCCGCTCAGGCGACCGAGAGGGCCACGGCGGTGGCGGCGCCCCAGATCAGCATCGCCAGCCCCGAATCCCGAAGCGCCGGAATCAGTGCGAGGCCCAGGCCGCCGGAGCGGACCGGCGCGTTCGCCCGGACCGCGAGAGGCAGCGCGAGCAGTCCGACGAGCGACCAGGGGGTGCGCAGCACCAGGACCAGCGTCACGACGAACGGGACCGTCAGCGTGACGAGATGCAGGATTCGGGTACGCGAGTCGCCGAGCCGGACGGCGAGCGTGCGCTTGCCGGACTCGGTGTCGGTGGGAATGTCCCGCAGATTGTTGGCGACGAGAACCGCGCTCGAGAACGAACCGACGGCGATCGCGGACACGAGACCGGCCCAGTCCACCGTCTCGGCCTGCACGTACTGGGTGCCCAGCACGGCGACGAGACCGAAGAACACGAAGACGGCGACCTCGCCGAACCCGCTGTACCCGTACGGCTTCTTGCCGCCGGTGTAGAACCAGGCGCCCACGATGCAGAGGGCGCCGATCAGCACGAGCCACCACGCGGTGGTGGCGGCGAGGGCCAGACCGGCCACCGCGGCGACGGCGAAGCAGGCGATGGCCGCAGCCTTCACCGCCGACGGTTTCACCAGCTTGGACCCGACGAGCCGCAGCGGGCCCACCCGCTCGTCGTCGGTGCCGCGGATCCCGTCCGAGTAGTCGTTGGCGAAGTTGACGCCCACGATCAACGCGAGAGAGACCACCAGTGCCAGTACTGCCTTCCACCACACCGCGCCGCCGAGCGACGCCGCGGCGCCGGTGCCCACGAGCACCGGGGCGATCGCGTTCGGGAGGGTGCGCGGACGAGCGCCTTCGATCCATTGAGCAGCCGTTGCCATGCACCGATCTTTGCACCGTGCGAGAAGACGCCCGCACCCACGCCGTGCAATACCATCGAACGCGGTGGACCAGCACATGAGCGTGGACGAGAGAGTCGCACCGGCAAGCACACCGATCCAGGTCGCGTTGTTGGGTGAAATATCGACGTGGCGATCGGGCGTGCTCGCGCCGCTGCCCGGCACCCGCGCGCGCAGCCTGCTGGTCGCTCTCGCCCGCGATCCCGGCCGGAGCCGGTCGGCGCAGGCCCTCATCGACGAGGTGTGGGGCGAGGATCCGCCGCGGTCCCCGATGAATGCGTTGCACACGCAGGTCTCCCGTCTGCGCGCGGCGTTGCCGGACGGAGCGCTGGAGATCGGCCCGGCCGGGTACCGGCTGGCGGTGCCCAGGGATGCCGTCGATCTGGCGCGCGCGGAGGACGTGGTACGCCGGCTGCAGGGCCGGGGGAACGGTCGCAGCGCCGGGCCGGACGAGATCCGCGATGCCCTCGCGTTGTGGCGGGGCGACCCGGGCGCGGACCTTCCCGGCGGTGCCGCCGCAACGGAACTCGCCGCCGATGCCGCAGGGATCCGGGGGCAACTCGAGGCCGCGGAACTGGCGGCGCTGGTGGCGGTCGAAGACTGGGACGCCGCCCTCCCGAAGGCGCTGGCCCACGTCGCCGCCGAACCTCTGGACGAGCAGGGGCACGCGCACCTGATGCGGGCGCTCGCCGGGCTCGGGCGGGACAACGAGGCGCTGGACGTGTTCGCGACCTTCCGCAAGCGGATGGTGTCCCGGTTGGGGGCCGATCCGTCGCCCGCGCTCGTCGCTCTGCACACCGAGATCCTGCGCGGCGGACGTCCCGGTGCCGTGGCGGCTCCGCCCCTCGTGTCGCCGGATCGGACGGCGATCGGGCTCCGCGCGGCACCCAACGCCCTCCTGGGACGCGACTCGGACATCGCCGAGATCGAGCGGTCGCTCACGTCCTCGCGCGTGGTGACCATCCTGGGGCCCGGCGGTGCCGGCAAGACGCGACTCGCGCACGAACTGGGTGCGCGGGCAGCCACGGGGACGTCGGTGGCCCTGGTGGAACTCGCGTCGCTGCGCAGCAGCGAGGACGTCGTCGCGGCGATCAGCAGCACGCTCGGGCTCAGCGAGGTCGACATCGCGCCGGGCCGGCTCACCGTCAGCCGCGTCCACTCGGCGCGGGAACGGCTCCGGGAAGCGCTGTCGGCGGGGCCGATGCTCCTGATCCTCGACAACTGTGAGCACGTCATCGGCGCGTGCTCCGAGGTCGTGGCCGACCTGGTGGCGGCCGGCGACCAGCTGACCGTCCTCGCCACCAGCCGGTCACCCCTCATGCTCGCGTCCGAGGCCGTGTACCCGCTGCCGCCGCTCGCGATCGACGACGACGATGCGCCCGCCGTGCAACTGTTCACGGCGCGGGCTCGCGCCGTGCGGCCCACCGCGCGCCTCGACCCGGAGACGGTGCGCAGCGTCTGCCGCACCCTCGACGGTCTCCCGCTCGCGATCGAACTGGCCGCCGCCCGGGTGCGCAGCACGAGCGTCGAGGACATCGGCCGACGGCTCGAGCACCGGTTCGCGCTACTGCGATCCCACGACCCGACGTCGCCCGAGCGGCACCGCACCCTGCACGCCGTCATCGACTGGAGCTGGCAGCTTCTGGGTGAGCAGCAGCAGATCGCGCTGCGCAGACTCTGCCGGTTCCCGGCCGGGTTCACCCTCGACGCCGCCCGGACGATCGCGGAGTGGGACGGCGTCGACGATGTCGTGGACGCCGTCGAGGGCCTCGTCAACCAATCCCTGCTGTCCGTATCGGAGACGTCGGACACGCTGCGCTACTACATGCTCGAGACGGTGCGCGAGTATGGCGAGGAACAGCTCGCGGCGGCCGGCGAGGGGACGGAAGTGTTTGCTCGCCAAGGAGTCTGGGCAAGTCAGTTCGCGTCCGAGGCGCTCCGCCGGTGCCGCGCCGACCAGGTTGCGCTCGCGGACGACATCGACGCCGACCACGACAACTTGCTCGCGGTCCTGCGGTGGGCGGTCGAGCGCGACGACGCCGAGACGGTGGCGACCGTGTTCCCGGTGCTGGGCGGCCTGTGGGCCATCCGGGGTGCGCACTCGGAAGTGATGAACTGGACCCCGCGGATTCTCGGGTCGACGGCGGACGCCGACCTGACGGACGTCGGTTCGGAATTGGTGGCGTACACCTTCCTGCTCGCGGCGATGCACCTGGTGTTCGGTGGCCAGACACGCACGCTCGCCCGTGCCCGGATCCGGCTGCGTCACGTGCTCCGGGAGCGCCCCGACCTACCGTCGGTCACCGGGTTCGCGGTGCGGCTCATCCTGTCGCTGGGTTCGGGTCGGCGGCTGGCGAGGATCGTCGCGGAAGGCGTGCGGTCCGAGGATCCGGAGACCCGCGCGGCCGCCCTCTCCGCGCGGGCCAGCATGCGGGAGAACCTCGGCGACTTCCGCGGCGCGATGAAGGATGCCACGACCGTGTCCGGACTGTGCGGGGCGATCGGTGACGTGTGGGGCACGGCGATGGCGTCGCAGTTCCTCGGTTCACTGCAGAGCCAGTCCGGTGAGTACCGGGACGCGGTGCGGCACTATCAGGATGCTGTCGAGGGCATGCGGAAGCTGGGTGCGCAGGAGGAGGCGGATCAGCTGTGGGGCTTCCAGGCCTCCGCGCTGATCGCCGCCGGTGACGTGGAGGCCGGCCGGAAGGTGCTGGCCGAGACGGTACTCGAGCATCGCGGTGCGGGCACCGGGACCGACGACCACCAGCCGGACGAATGGCGGGCCGCCGCCACCGGCAGTCTCGCGGAAATCGATCTCGCGGACGGCGACGTCGAACGCGGACTCGCCCGTTACCGTGAGGCGCTGGACATGGTGTATCCCCGGATGCTGTCCGAGCCGTACGCCGACCCGTTCGGAATGATGCTGGCGGCGTCGGTGGTGTGCGCACATGTACTGCACGGCCGGTCGGAGATGATGATGGAGTTCGTGCCGAAGCTCGCGGAGGCGGCGCTGTCGAGGCTGGGACAGGATGCCTACCAGGATCTGCCGGTCACCGGAACCGTTGCGGCCGGTGTGGGGTGCTTCGAACTCGCTGCCGGTGACCAGGATCGGGGCCTCGCCCTGCTGGCGTTGTCGGTCCGGGCCCGGGCCCGGCAGGACATCGCGTCGCTGCGACACCCCCGGCACGTCGCGTTCGCAGTCGAGCGCGTGGGGGAGGACCGCTGGGAGGCGGCGCAGAAGCGGTTCGGCGGCTGGTCGCGTCGCGCGGTGCGCGCCGAAATCCTGGACATGCTCGCCGGTTCGAGGTGAGTGCCGGCCTCAGGCAGGGACCCGGCCGCTCACCCGGGCCGCACACGATCGTAGGAGGTCGGTGAGTTCGGGATCGTCGACGGCCAGGCGTCCGGTCTTGCCGATCGCCGCAAGGCATCCAACCACCGCGTTCTGCGCATCGTGCACCGGGACGGCGACGGCGCTGCGGCCCACCCGCACCTCGTCGACCTCTCGGGCCGAGCCGGTGTGACGGACGGCGTCGAGTTCGCCCCGCAGCGCGGCGATGTCGGTGACGGTCCGCGACGTGACCCGGCGCAGACTCGGCGGCACCAGGTCCGGACGGGACGCGAGGAGGATCTTGCCGATGGCGGACGCGTGTAGGTGCGCGGCGATCGTGTTCTCGCCGCTGAGTTCGTGGTCGGGGTCCCGGTCGATCAGTCGCACCCGGCCGCCGGTGAACGACGCCAGATGGATCCCGAAACGCACCTGCCCCCGCAGTTCCTCGAGCACGGCGTGGTGGTCGACCGGGTCCGGTGCCGCCTCCGCCCCCGCGAGCTGTCTGGTCCTGCGGCCCAGTGCGAACCCGGACAGGTCGGCGATCCGCACCAGATAGCCGTCGGCGGTCAGGAGATTGAGCAGCCGGTACGCCGTGGCCTGGGGGATCCCCGCGTGTGCGGCGATGTCTCGCGCGGTCGCCCCGGACCCGAGCTGAGCCACGGCCTCGAGCAGGGCGAGTGCCTTCTGCACGGCGCGTGGTTCGTGGCCCGCGATCTCCCCGGCTCGGGCGCCCATCACCGGGACCCGGGGGTACGTCCAGCCGCCGTCAACGCGAGGTTTCCGGCGGCGTCCGTGGCGAACACCCCGGCTCCCGGCAGCACATCATCCGTTTCCGCCGTGTCGAACACACCCATCGACCGCAGACTCGCCGGGTGGCGCCATCGCAGGTACAGCTGCCACGCCGAACCCGACAGCAACAGGGTCAGCACCACGGTGGGGACCATCGCGAAGCCGTGGGCCACGTTCACGAACAGCATGTAGGCCAGGACGATTCCGCCGGCGGCGCTGCCCGCGACTCCCGCCGACAGGACGAGAGGGGTGTGTTCCCCGATGCGGCTGAGGAACCGCACCGACGCCACGGCGACCAGCACGTACGCCGCGACCACCGCGGTCCTGGCGATCAACTGCACGTGAGAAAATCCGGTCGACTTGCCGACGACGGCGA
The DNA here is from genome assembly GCF_048381435.1 of Rhodococcus mengyinensis. Lineage (NCBI taxonomy): Bacteria > Bacillati > Actinomycetota > Actinomycetes > Mycobacteriales > Nocardiaceae > Rhodococcus > Rhodococcus mengyinensis. Next base: position 48,946 of record NZ_JBLWIT010000127.1, read on the forward strand.
ATGTCGCGGCACCGACACACACGGCGCACACGATGACCGCCAGCGCCGCGTACGGGGTGCGGTAGCTCCGGTGCACCCGGGCGAACAGACGCGGCACGACTCGTTCGATCCCCATCGAATACAGCAGGCGCGACGCGGCATTCGACGACGCCATCGCCGACGCCAGCCACGACGTGCCCAACCCGAGGTTCAGGGCGATCACCACGGCCGGGGCGACCCCGGTGCCGGTGCCGTGCAGATACGCATTGACCAGGGTATCCGTGCGACCGGACCACGCGGCCCACGCCGAGAAGATGAACAGGCCGCCGCAGATCATCGGCGTGAGCATCACGGTGCGGGTGACGGTGGCGAGCGGGCGCTTGGCCTCCGGACCGAAAAACGTGGCGCTCTCGAAGCCGGCCAGGGCGAACACCGCGGCCAGCGTCATGAGCAGTGGCCCGTACGCGGAATCGGACGGCGGCACCGCGGCGTGCTGGCCGCCCGCACCGGTCACGATCATCAGACCGACGATGAACAGCAACGAGCACGATTCGACGGCGAGGATGGCGAGGGCCGCGAACCGCACCCCGCGGACCAGGCAGCCGAGGATCACGATCGCGATCCCGGCGTACACGACGAGACGTTCGGCGGGTTCGCGCAATTCCAGCCCGAAGAAGCCGAGCGTCGCGATCACGGCCTGGCCACCGTGGTACAGCGTCATCACCGCACTGCCCACGTACTTGGTCAGCATGGCGACCCCGGCGGTCAGCGCGGCACGCGTGCCGAGGCCTTGGAACACGAAACTGTAGAGGCCGCCCGCGGCCGCCATGCGTCGCGTGAACTGCGAGACACACACCGCGATCAGGGACACCACCACCGTGGCGACGACGATCGTGATCAGACCGCTCAGCAGCATCTGGTGGGTGAACATGGTGACGGGCAGGACCACCATCGACACCGCCGGAGCCGTCGTGGCCACCGACTGGGCGAGAACCTCGAAGCCCGACAACTGCCGCCGGCCCAGCGCACGCAGCGGCGACACGGCCTGACGTTCGGGCTCGCCGGTGGCGAACGAACGCGCGATGGCGTCGGAAAGGGCTGACATGCGCGTGAAACTAGCCGGGTCGTGTTGCCGAAAAGTTTCGGTTTCGGGTCGAACTCCGCTTCGGGAGTGAGAACGGCCCGCGTCCGTTCTCGCTCGCCGGCCTCAGACTGTTTCGCCGCCGACAACTTCCCGACTCGCGTTCCTCCCAGGATGAATCCGGACAAGTTACCCGGGTCGCCGGGCGCAAGAATGGGAGCGCGAATTGGCATTCACACGTAGATCTTTCATGAAGGGCCTCGGGGCCACCGGGGGCGCGGGACTCGCGTACGGCGCGATGTCGACGCTCGGGCTCGCACCGTCGACCGCCGCTCCCGCCCGCGCGTTCCAGCCGCTCGCGGCCGGCGACCTGATCGGGAAGGTGAAGGGCAGCCACTCCGTGGTCGTGCTCGGCGGCGGCCCCGCCGGCCTGTGTTCGGCGTTCGAACTGCAGAAGGCCGGGTACACGGTGACGGTCCTCGAGGCCCGCACCCGGCCCGGTGGCCGCGTCTGGACCGCCCGGGGCGGCACCGAGGAGACCGACCTGAACGGCGAGACGCAGAAATGCACGTTCTCGGAGGGGCACTTCTACAACGTCGGCGCCACCCGCATCCCGCAGAGCCACATCACGCTCGACTACTGCCGCGAACTCGGCGTCGAGATCCAGGGTTTCGGAAACCAGAACGCCAACACGTTCGTGAACTATCAGAGCGACACGTCGCTGTCGGGCCAGTCCGTCACCTACCGGGCCGCGAAGGCCGACACGTTCGGCTACATGTCGGAGCTGCTGAAGAAGGCCACCGATCAGGGCGCCCTGGACCAGGTGCTGAGCCGGGAGGACAAGGACGCGCTGTCGGAGTTCCTCAGCGACTTCGGTGACCTGTCCGACGACGGACGCTACCTCGGATCCTCCCGTCGCGGATACGATTCCGAACCCGGGGCCGGCCTGAACTTCGGCACCGAGAAGAAGCCGTTCGCGATGCAGGAAGTGATCCGCAGCGGCATCGGCCGCAACTTCAGCTTCGACTTCGGCTACGACCAGGCGATGATGATGTTCACCCCGGTCGGCGGCATGGACCGGATCTACTACGCGTTCCAGGACCGGATCGGCACCGACAACATCGTCTTCGGCGCCGAGGTGACGTCGATGAAGAACGTGTCCGAGGGCGTCACCGTCGAATACACCGCCGGCGGCGCGAAGAAGTCGATCACCGCCGACTACGCGATCTGCACCATCCCGCCGCACCTCGTCGGACGACTGCAGAACAATCTGCCCGCCGACGTGCTCACCGCGCTGAAGGCGGCCAAGCCGTCGTCGTCCGGAAAGCTCGGCATCGAGTACTCGCGCCGGTGGTGGGAGACGGAGGACCGCATCTACGGCGGCGCATCCAACACCGACAAGGACATCTCGCAGATCATGTTCCCGTACGACCACTACAACTCCGACCGGGGTGTGGTCGTCGCCTACTACAGCAGCGGCAAGCGTCAGGAAGCGTTCGAGTCCCTCACCCACCGCCAGCGGCTCGCCAAGGCGATCGCGGAGGGCTCGGAGATCCACGGCGAGAAGTACACCCGCGACATCTCCTCGTCGTTCTCAGGCAGCTGGCGGCGCACCAAGTACTCCGAGAGTGCCTGGGCCAACTGGGCGGGCAGCGGCGGCTCGCACGGCGGGGCGGCCACTCCCGAGTACGAGAAGCTGCTCGAACCCGTCGACAAGATCTACTTCGCCGGCGACCACCTGTCCAACGCGATCGCGTGGCAGCACGGCGCCCTGACGTCCGCCCGCGACGTCGTCACCCACATCCACGAGCGCGTGGCCCAGGAAGCCTGACCTTCCCCTCGAACAAGGAGTTGTGAACTGTGAAGTCTTTTCGTACCAAGGCCGTGACCGCCGCGCTCGCAGCGTCCGCTCTGATCGCCGGGGCGACGTCGTGCTCCTCCGAGGAGGCGGCGGCGGAAGCGCCCGGAAGCACGTTCGTGTCGAAGTCCGTTCTCGAAGCCGGCGAGGCGAATCCGATGATCGCGCAGGGTGTGGCCATCGGTGGAGGCACCGCCGTCTACAAGTCGAGCGGCATCGGCCCGGGCGCGTCCAACAAGGCCGCACCCGAGGGCACCCCCGAGTCGTACATCGACACCGACGTGTTTGCGGGCGGCGCACTCCCGGCCGGAGTCACGATCACCGAAGCGCAGGGCATCAACGCGCTGAAGCGGATTCGCGACAATCTCGAGGCACAGGGGCTGACGCTCGAGGACGTCGTGACCATGCGGGTGTTCCTCGACAACGCCCCCGGCACCGACCGCGCCGACTACGCCGGCTGGAACCGCGCCTACCGGCAGTTCTTTGCGAACACCAACCTCGACACCGGTGACACCGAACTGGTCCCGCTCGGCACCGCGGAACCGGCCGCGCCGATGGAACGGAACTCCGCGCGTCCCAGCCGGTTCGCGCTCGAGGTCGCGAGCCTGCCCGCCGCGGGCTGGCTCGTCGAAGTCGAGGTGGACGCCGTGTACCCCGACGGTGAGGAGCCCCAGTAGTGGGGGCGCTGAGCCCGAGCCACTGGGCGATCATCGCGCTCGTGCTCGTGGTGTTGTTCGGGTCGAAGAAACTTCCGGACGCCGCCCGCGGCCTGGGCCGGTCGATGCGGATCCTCAAGACCGAGGTGGGGGAGTTGCAGGCGGACGCCCCCGAACTGGAGAAATAGACGAAGCGAGCCGGTGGACCCCGCGTCCACCGGCTCGCTTCGTTCTTCGGGTGTCAGGCCTTACGCATGTACGTCCGGACCGTCAGCGGTGCCATGATCGCGACGATCACGGCGGCGCCGAGCAGCGACCACACGACGTGGACACCGAAGTGTCCGTCGTTGACGAGTTCACGCACCGCGGTCACGACGTGCGACACGGGGTTGACGTTCACGAACGCCTGCATCCAGCCCGGCATCGTGTCGGCGGGCACGAACGCGTTCGACATGAACGTCAGCGGGAACAGGATGAGCATCGAAATGCCCTGCACCGACGACGCTTTGCTCATCAGGACACCCATCAGGGCGAAGATCCAGCTGATCGAGAAGGCGCAGACGATGACGAGCGCGCCGGCCGACACCACCCCGACGACACCGCCGCCGGGCCGGTACCCCATCGCGATACCGACGGCGAACGTGATGGTCGTGGCGATGCCGTACCGCACGACGTCGGCGAGGAGCGCACCGGACAGCGGCGCGATGCGGGCGATCGGCAGGGACTTGAAGCGGTCGAAGACGCCCTTGTCCATGTCTTCCCGCAACTGGGTGCCCGTCACGATCGACGTGGTGATCACCGTCTGGACCAGGATGCCCGGGATGATGATCGGCAGATACGACGCCACGTCGCCGGAGATGGCGCCACCGAAGATGTACGTGAACATCAACGTGAAGATGATCGGCTGGACGACGACGTCGAACAGTTGCTCCGGGTTGTGCTTGATCTTGAGCAGTCCCCGGTACGCCATGGTCAGCGTGTTCGCGACGGACTGCTCGAGGCTGATCCGGTTCCGGGCCTCCGGAATCGGTCGGGGGCCCGCGTGAGTGCGGGATTCGAGGGTGGTGGTCATGCGACGCTCCGTTCGGTGTCGGCCTCGATGGCGTCTGCGCCGTGGCCGGTGATGGTGAGGAAGACCTCGTCGAGACTCGGCTTCTGGACGGTGATCTCGTCGACGGCGATCCCGTGGTCGCGCAATCGGATCAGGAGTTCCGCAGTGAGCGACGGATCGGTCATCGGCGCGGTGAGACGGCCGATCTCCGGGGTGATCGCGACCTCCACACCGAGGGTGTGGGCGATCACCGACCGCGCGTCGTCGGTCTGCCCGCGATCGACCAGGGTCAACTGCAGTGAGGAGACGCCGACGGACGCCTTCAACTCGTCGGCCGTGCCGTCCGCGATCACCTTTCCGCGGTCGATGACGGCGATCCGATCGGCCAGCTGATCCGCCTCGTCGAGGTACTGCGTGGTGAGCAGCACCGTCGACCCGTCCGCGACCAGCCTGCGGATGGTGTCCCACATCTGGGCGCGCGTCCGAGGGTCCAGACCCGTCGTCGGCTCGTCGAGGAACAGCAGCGGGGGATGGGCGATCAGGCTGGCCGCCAGGTCCAGACGTCGACGCATGCCGCCCGAGAAATTCTTGAGCGGCTTAGTCGCCGCCTCGGTGAGGTCGAACTCCTCGAGCAGTTCCGTGCACTTGCGGCGGGCATCGCCCCGGCTCAGACCGAGCAGTCGGGCGAAGATCACCAGATTTTCGACCGCCGACAGGTCCTCGTCGACGGACGCGTACTGGCCCGTGACACCGACCAGCGAGCGCACCGCGTTGGGTTCGCGCACCACGTCGTGGCCGAAGATGCGGGCCTCGCCGCCGTCCGGACGCAACAGCGTCGCAAGCATCCGCACCGTCGTGGTCTTGCCGGCGCCGTTCGGGCCGAGCACTCCGTACACCGACCCGGTCGGGACGGACAGGCTCACGCCGTCGACGGCGCGCTGACGGCCGAAGAGCTTCACGAGCCCGTCGGCCTCGATGGCTGGGGGAGTTGCAGTGAGGTTCATGCCGTAGACGATGCAGCCCACCCCTTGCAGCGGGCTTGCACGCCTCTTGCACGGGCTTGCGGACGCCGTTGTCCTGCGGATTCAGACACTGGTGGGAATCAGGGGCTATTGCGGCGGAATCCGGCGAATCGGTGTGCGGATCTGGATTTCCACAGCCAGTCGGTTATCCACAGGTGGGCTGTTTTCCCTGGTCGGCGAAGACGGCCGGCGTCGAGAAGGGTGCACGATGCTCGCTATGAGAGCAGAGGACTTGATCTTTCGCCGCCATGCATTGGCCGACGGAATCACCGACCCGGAACTGCGGCGCGCAAGGACGACCGGACAACTGGTCGCCGTGGCAGCGGGTGCCTACCTCCACAGCGGCAGCTCGGAATCCTTGGACGCGCTCGGGATGCACCGAGCCCGGGTCGCGGCGGCCGTCGTGGCGCACGGGGGTGAGGTCGTGGTCAGCCATGCGTACGCTCCCGTCCTCCACGGACTCGATGTCGGTGCGGTGAACCTCGATCGGGTGCACCTGAGCCGGGAGCGTCGATCGGGCGGCCGACGGACCGCGACACTGCACTTTCACATCGCTCCACTAGGCCCGGACGATGTCACCGAGATCGACGGCGTGGCAGTGACCTCGCTCGCCCGGACCGTGGCGGACGTGGCGCGATCGGAATCGCTGGACCAGGCCGTCGTGATCGGCGATTCCGCGCTGAATCGAGGCGGTGTGTCGATCGGCGACGTCCAGGCTGTGGTGGAGTGTCACGGGCGCCGGAAAGGCATCGGGGCTGCGCGTCGCGCGGTGGGTCTGCTGGACGGACGCAGTGAGAGCCCCGGTGAGTCGCTCAGTCGAATCAGGATGCGCGAGTGTGGGATGCCGGCGCCCGACCTGCAATACGAAGTGCGCACCGACGGAGGTGCGTTCGTCGGCCGCGTCGACTTCTTCTGGGAACGCTGGGGAGTCGTCGGCGAGTTCGACGGCATGGGCAAGTACAGATTTGGGTCCGGGCAATCGGGTGACATCGTGGCGAAGGAGAAGTTGCGGGAGGATGCGATACGCGACACGGGCCTCGAGGTGATCCGGTGGGTGTGGGCGGACCTAGGGCGGTTCGACGTCGTGAAGGCGCGATTCGAGCGCGCGTGTGCCCGCTCGCGGCGCCGGTGACCCATTCCCGCCCACCGAATGGCTGGAATCACACGCAGTTGCCCGGGAATCTGGCGAATCGGTGTGCAACTCCGCAGACGGGCGGACCCGCTAGCCGAACTGCGATTCCAGCGCGCGCCGGTCGATCTTCCCCGGACCTCGGAGGGGGAGGGTGTCGACGAGGTGCAGTTCGCGGGGGGCGGCGGTGGGGTCGAGGGTGCGTTCGACGAAGGAGCGGAGTTCGGCGAGTGTCGGTTCGGTGCCGGGCTCGGCGACGACGACGGCGGTGACGCGGCGCCCCAGTCGCTCGTCGGGGAGGCCGATCACCGCGCATTCCCGGACGCCGGGGTGCGCGACGAGAGCCGCTTCGACCACCTGCGGGACGACGGTGAGACCGCCGGTGGAGATGGCTTCGTCGAGCCTGCCGGAGATGCTGAGGACGCCGTCGGTGACTGCGCCGGCGTCGTCGGTGCGGAACCAGCCGGGTTCGGCGAACGCCGGATGGTCGGGGAGTCCGCGGTAACCGGACGCGAGCATGGGTCCGCCGAGGAGGACACGGCCGTCACCGTCGTTCCGTACGTGGGTCCCGTCGAGGGGCACCCCGTCGTATACGCATCCACCGCACGTCTCGCTCATTCCATACGTACGGACGACGGTGATGCCGGCGTCGGTTGCGCGACGTAGGACGGGGGCGGGGGTGGCGGCTCCGCCGAGGAGGACGGCGTCGAGTGCGGCCAGCGACGCCACGGCGTCAGGGTGGTCGAGGGCCTTGACCAGCTGGGTCGGAACGAGCGATGTGTAGCGGCGGGGGCCGCTCATCGACGCGACTGCGGCAGGCAGTGCACCGGGGTCGAAGCCGTCGGCCACGTCGATCACCACCGGCTCGGTGCCGGCGAGGACACTGCGCAGCAACACCTGAATGCCCGCGATGTGGTGGGCGGGAAGGGTCAGCAGCCAGGAGCCCGCACCCCCGAGCCGCGCGTGCGTCGCGTCACCGCTCGCGCGGAGCGCGGCCGCGGAGAGCATGGCTCCCTTCGGCACTCCCGTCGTCCCGGACGTCGCGACCACGAGGGCGACACCGTCGCCGATCGGCTCCCCGGGGTGCAGTGCGTCCGTCAGTCGCCGGGTCTCCCGCTCGTCCGCGGCGGGGACGGGCAGCGCGGCGGGGGCGGTTCCGTCGAGGATCGCCGACAGCTGCGGCAGGAGGCCGAGAATCCCGACACCGGACGGGACGGGCAGGACCTGCAGTTCGCTCACTGGGCGGGCCCGGCCAGCGGCCAGCCGCCGGCGGCGAGGTTGCTGCGCACCCGGTCGACGTCCGACTCCAGCGGCAACTCGTCGGTGACCTTGGTGATGAGCACCTGGATGTCGGTCTTCTCGATGGGAATGTCGCCCTCCTCGACGAGGGCGTCGGCGACGGCGTCCACCTCGTCTTCCGACAGACGGCGGGTGAGCAGCGCGAACAACGGAATGTAGTCCTGCTCGGGTACGCCGTTGGGGTAGCCGGCTCGCAGCCAGCCGATGATGGAGGAGAGAAACGGTGGAAGGCTCATGGCTAGCCTGCGTCGCGGGTTTCTTCCCCGTCGCCGGAACCGTCGCCGCATTCGGCGTCGGGTCCGACCGGCCACCCTCCGGCCTCGAGGTTCTCCGTCACCCGGGCGACGTCCTCTTCGGAGGGTTCCTCGTGGGTGATCTCGCTGATGAGGCGGCGGATGTTGTCGTAGTCGACGTGGCGTTCGGGTGTCTCGTGGGCCGTCTCGATGGACAGCGCGACGACCTGTTCGATTTCCTCGTCGGTGAGACGGCGACGCAGCACGGCCAGCAACGCGAAATGGTCTTTCGCCGGGATTCCCTCGGGGTACCCGGCGCGTAGCCAGTCGAGCACGGAGCGAAGTGAATTCTTGGGCACGCGTTCGGCTTCTTTCGTCGAGGGAACGGGACTCGTGGTCGCCGCTCAGAAGATGTGGATACCGAAGCTGCTGGCCAAAAAGCCCTGCATCAAGAGAAGTATCCCAGTGATGATCGCGATCAGCACCACGGCGAAACAGGTCCAGGCGCCGATCCGGCCTGCGACGGTCGGCTGCGAGACTCCCTCACCGGTGTCCGTGCCGCCGAGCGAGCGCAGTCCGAGCGCGAAGATCGCGGGTAGGCCGGCACCGAACAGCAGACCGACGAGGATGACCTGCCAGAGCGAGTTGACGGTGGTGGTGAGCAGTGTCATGGCGAGCCCCTCAGCGGTTCGCGGCGGGACCGGCGGAGTCCGCGGTCTCGGCCACACCCGGTTCGGTGGGTTCGGCGGGAACGTCGGCGTCGCCCGACTCCCACTCGGCGTTCACGTTGCCGGACGTCACCGGCTGCAGGCGGGAGCGCAGGTACATGAACCCGGCGAGCAGGATCAGGGCGGCGAACACGATGAGAACACCGGGCAGACCGCCGATCATGTGGGCGATGACCCAGCACACGGCTCCCACGATCGCCGCGGACGGCAGCGTGACCAGCCACGCGACGGCCATGCGCCCGGCGATGCCCCAGCGGACCTCGGCGCCCTTGCGGCCGAGACCGGTGCCGAGGATGGAACCGGTTGCGACGTGCGTGGTGGACAGCGGCAGTCCGAGGTGGCTGGACGTCAGGATGATGGCGGCGGACGAAGACTCCGCGGCCATGCCCTGGGGAGCGGCGATCTCGACGAGTCCCTTGCCGAGCGTGCGAATGATGCGCCAGCCGCCGAGGTAGGTGCCGAGCGCGATGGCGATGGCGCAACTGAGCTTCACCCAGAACGGCATCTCGTCGTCTGCGGACAGGCTTCCGTGCGCGACGAGTGCGAGGAAGATCACGCCCATCGTCTTCTGGGCGTCGTTGGTTCCGTGGGCCAGCGACACCAGGGACGCGGAACCGATCTGGCCGATGCGGAACCCGTGCTCCTTGGTGTCCTCGGGCACGCCGGAGGTGATCCGGTAGACCAGCTTGGTGCCCGCAGTGGCGACCAGCGCTGCGACCACCGGGGCGAGGACGGCGGGAACGACGACCTTGCTGAGCACGCCGCCCCACTCGACACCGCTCATGCCGATGGACGCGATGGCCGCACCGATCAGTCCGCCGAACAGTGCGTGGGACGAGCTCGACGGCAGGCCCAGCAGCCACGTCGCCAGATTCCAGATGATGCCGCCGACCAGGCCGGCGAACACGATGAGCAGCAGATCCTCGCCGCCGACTTCTCCCAGGTTCACCACGCCCTTGGCGACTGTCGCCGCCACCTCCACGGACAGGAACGCGCCGACCAGATTCAACGATGCGGAGAGCGCGACAGCGGCCTTGGGTCGCAGAGCTCCCGTCGCGATCGAGGTTGCCATTGCATTGCCGGTGTCGTGAAAGCCGTTCGTGAAATCGAAAGCGAGGGCGGTGACGACCACCACCAGGAGAACTACGAGCTCTGCGGTCACACCCAGATTGTGCGGATTTCAACCGAAAATGTACAGCTGACGTCCGGTGTACAGGATCACTCCTGCGTATGGCCTTCCGTCAGTTCTCACCCTTCGGACGGGAGTCGCGGCGGATGGGGTGATCCTCCGGGATCTGCACCAGAACGATCGGGATTCCGTCGGGGTCCGCGATCCACATCTCGAACAGTCCCCACGGTTCCTGCCGGGCCTCGCGGTCGATCTTCACCCCGGCGAGAACCAGCTCGGTCTGCACCGCGGTGAGGTCGCGAACCTGCAGCCACAGGGCGCCGTCGAAGGAGGACGACTCGCCCGTTCCGCCGTGCGCGGCCACTTCGATCAGGCCCTGACCGGCGAAGAACACCGTGCCACCGGGGTATTCGCGGGCGGTCGCGAGTCCGAGGATGTCGCGGTAGAAGCCCAGTGTCGTCGTGTAGTCGCGCGGCCGCAGAATCGTCCTGCTGCTGAGGATCTCCACCCGTCACCCTCCTTCGCCGGGCCGGGCTTCGTGCCCCGTCCGGCCGTGTGTTCGTCGATCTTCCTTCATCTCCGCCTCGAACAGGTGTCGCCGTCCGTCGGCGAGTTCGTGACGTGCGCCACGCTCGTGCTCGCGCAGCGGCGACCAGTAGTGGTCGTCGAACTCCTCGACGAGCTGGAACGTCCATCGGCCCTCGACGACGTTGCGTCCCACGAGTTCGGACTGCACCCGGTCCGCGACGGCCGCGTGTCCCGCGTCGCGGAGTGCGTCGACGGCTTCGCCGAGCTGAAGGTCGGCGTGTCCGATCAGCTGATGGAACGAGTAGAGGTGCCCGCGGGCACGCTCGACCGTTTCGAGGGCCTCCGACAACTTCCCGAGCGCGGCGACGGTGTCGTCGCTCACTCCGGGCGGACGACGATGTTCCGGTGCGGGGAGCTCGCGGTCGATGCTCATGTGGGTCAGTGTGCCCGAATCGGAGACCTCGCGTGCCCTCTCCTGCCGAGGCGACGAATCCGTCCGCGTATTTCACCCTCCGAGGGTGTACTCGCGCCCGGCCGCCCGGTGCTGGACTGGATCGACAGCATCGGACGACGAGGGGACCGGGCCATGAAATCGAGCGTGACAGGTGAGCCGATACCGGGTGGCGAATCGTTACCGTTCCCGCCGACGCCGTCGGGAAGCATCGCCGGCCGGACCATGCAGGAGTCGGTGTACAGCCCACTTCCGAAGGAGCGGCGGCTCCCCAGCGACGCCCCGAACATTCTGATCGTCCTCATCGACGACGCCGGGCCGGGCCTGCCGAGTGGTCTCGGCGGTGAGGTGAACACCCCGACGCTCGACGCGATGTTGCAGGACGGTGTCGGGTACAACCGATTCCATACGACCGCAATGTGTTCGCCGACCCGGGCGTCGCTGCTGACCGGACGCAACCACCATCGCGTCGGCAACGGGCAGATCGCCGAGCTGGCCAACGACTGGGACGGCTACTCCGGCCACATCCCGAGGTCGAGTGCGACGGGGCCCGAGGTGCTGCGCCACTACGGGTACAGCACTGCCGCTTTCGGGAAATGGCACAACACGCCGGCCGAGGAGACCACGGCCGCCGGCCCGTTCGACAACTGGCCGACGGGTCTCGGGTTCGAGTACTTCTACGGCTTCCTCGCAGGCGAGGCGTCGCAGTACGAGCCGAACCTGGTGCGGAACACGACGGTGGTGCTGCCGCCGAAGACCCCGGAGCAGGGCTACCACCTCAGTGAGGATCTCGCGGACGACGCCATCGGCTGGCTGCGCAGGCACAAGGCGTTCGACGCCGACAAACCGTTCTTCATGTACTGGGCCAGCGGCTGCCTGCACGGACCGCACCACATCATGAAGCCGTGGGCCGACAAGTACGCCGGGAAGTTCGACGACGGCTGGGATGCCTACCGGGAGCGGGTCTTCACGAGGGCGAAGGAGAAGGGATGGATTCCCCCCGAAGCGGAGCTGACCGACCGGGACCCGACGATGGCCGCCTGGGACGACATCCCCGACGACGAGAAACCGTTCCAGCGCCGGCTGATGGAGGTCGCGGCCGGGTACGCCGAGCACTGTGACGTCCAGGTGGGCAGGCTGTTCGACGAGCTGGACCGTCTGGGGTACCGGGACGACACGCTGATCCTGTACATCTGGGGCGACAACGGCTCGTCGGGTGAGGGGCAGAACGGCACGATCAGTGAACTGTTGGCGCAGAACGGCATTCCGACCACACCGGCGCAGCACATCGCGGCCCTCGAGGAACTCGGTGGCCTCGACGTCCTGGGGTCGCCGAAGACCGACAACATGTATCACGCGGGCTGGGCGTGGGCGGGCAGCGCACCCTACAAGGGGATGAAGCTGCTGGCGTCCCATCTCGGTGGCACCCGCAACCCGATGGTCGTGCGGTGGCCGGCGAAGGTGACACCGGACCCGACACCCCGCACGCATTTCCTGCACTGCAACGACGTGGTGCCGACGCTGTACGACATCGTCGGGATCACCCCGCCGCGGACGGTGAACGGTGTTCCGCAGGACCCGGTGGACGGCGCCAGCTTCGCGCAGACGCTCGTCGAACGCGGCGCCACCGGGGGAAAGCTCACCCAGTATTTCGAGATCATGGGCAGCCGGGCGATCTACCACGACGGATGGATGGCGTCCGCGTTCGGGCCACGCGCACCCTGGGCGGCGGGTGTGCCCGGTGGCATCCGCGACTGGAGCCCGGACGACGACGTGTGGGAGCTCTACAACCTGGACGAGGACTGGACTCAGAATCGGGACCTCGCCGAGCAGCATCCGCAGAAGCTGGCGCAACTGCGGGAACTGTTCGCGATCGAGGCCGCGAAGAACAACGTGCTCCCCGTCGGGGGCGGGCTGTGGGTCATCGCGCTGCATCCCGAGCAGCGGATCACGACGCCGTACACGAGCTGGGAGTTCTCCGGCGACACGATCCGGATGCCCGAGTTCTGCGCTCCCGCGCTGGGCAACAAGAACAACCGGGTCACCCTCGACCTCTCCGCGCCGGAGAATCCGAGCGGAGTGCTCTACGCACTGGGAAGCAACGCCGGCGGACTCACGTGCTTCGTCGACGACGGCTACCTCTGCTACGAGTACAACCTGTTCATCCTGATGCGCACCAAGATTCGTTCGACCGTGCCGATCCCGCCGGGCGCCCGCACGGTGCAGGTGGTCACGGAGTTCATCGAGGCGCGGCCCGGTGGCCCGCTGAACGTGAAGCTCTGTGTCGACGGCAGTGTCGTCGGGGAGGGGCAGGTGCCGGTGAGTGTGCCGTTGCTGTTCACAGCCAACGACTGTCTCGACGTCGGCACCTGCCTCGGTTCCCCGGTGTCGCTGGACTACTACGACCGGGCGCCGTTCCCGTTCAACGGCACCATCGACCGCATGGCGGTCGAGTACACGTAGGCGCTCAGAAATACCAGGGATACGGCTTCCAGTCGGGTTCGCGCTTTTCGAGGAAGGAATCGCGGCCCTCGACGGCCTCGTCCGTCATGTACGCCATGCGGGTTGCCTCGCCGGCGAACAGTTGCTGACCGACGAGTCCGTCGTCCTGCAGGTTGAACGCGTACTTGAGCATGCGCTGGGCCTGCGGGGACTTGCCGTTGATCTTGGTGGCCCAGTCGATTGCCACATCCTCGAGTTCGGCGTGGTCGACGACCTTGTTGACGGCGCCCATCTGGTGCATCTCCTCTGCGGTGTACGTCTCACCGAGGAAGAAGATCTCGCGGGCGAACTTCTGGCCGACCATCTTGGCGAGGTAGGCGCTGCCGTATCCACCGTCGAAGCTGCCGACGTCGGCGTCGGTCTGCTTGAAACGGGCGTGTTCGCGGCTGGCGAGGGTCAGGTCGCAGACCACGTGGAGGCTGTGACCGCCGCCCGCGGCCCAGCCGTTGACGAGGCAGATGACGACCTTCGGCATGAACCGGATCAGGCGCTGAACCTCGAGGATGTGGAGACGTCCGGCGCGGGCCTTGTCGACGGTGTCCGCGGTTTCGCCTTCCGCATACTGGTATCCGCTGCGTCCGCGGATGCGCTGGTCGCCGCCGGAGCAGAACGCCCAGCCCTCGTCCTTGGGGCTCGGACCGTTGCCGGTGAGCAGCACGGCGCCCACGTCGGACGTCATCCGGGCGTGGTCGAGCGCCTGGTACAACTCGTCGACGGTGTGCGGGCGGAACGCGTTGCGCACTTCGGGACGGTCGAACGCCACCCGGACGATTCCCTGGGTGACATGCCGGTGGTAGGTGATGTCGGTCAGGTTCTCGAAACCGGGAACCGGTCGCCAGTGCTGCGGGTTGAAAGTCACGGCTCCGAGGTTATCGGGTGCGGTTGACGGGTGTCCGCGCGCGCAGGACTTTGCCCGGGTTTACCGTGCAGGTATGAGCGAACAGGCTGCCGACGTCACCCGTCTCGACGGCAAGGGCGACGACGAGTACGAGCACCACGGCGGGTTCCCCAAATACGAGCCGGTGACACCCGGCCCGGACTGGCCGCGGTTCGTCGAGGGAATGCGCACGTTGCAGGACCTCGCGGTGTCGGTCGACGCCCCGGACGACGTGCTCGCGCAGGCCGCGGACCAGGTGGAGAAGCTGGCCGAACTGCTCGGACCGCACGTCGTCCCCGAGGGGCGGTCGCCGGCGGGCCGCACGATCGAGTTGCCGGGCCGGGGGAGTCTCCTCATGCCGCCGTGGAACATCGAGAAGTTCGGGCCCGAGGGCGTGCGTAGTGCGGGCATGTTCCGGCGCTACCACCTCGGTGGCAACGGTGCCGCGCACGGCGGCACGCTGCCGCTGCTGTTCGACGACCTGATGGGCATGATCGTCCACGCGTACGGGCGGCCCATCAGCCGCACCGCCTACCTGCATGTGAACTACCGCGCGATCACACCGCTCGACACGCGTCTGACCGTCGAGGGCAGCGTCGACCGCGTGGAGGGGCGCAAGACGTTCATCACCGCACGGTTGATGCAGGACGACACGTTGCTCGCCGACTGCGAGGCCCTGATGCTCCAGTTGCTGCCCGGGCAGCCCTGACGTCGTGACGTCCCTGCCCTCGGTGGAGGAGGTCCTGGCCGACGCCGTCGTGGTGAGTCTGCCCATGCGCGTGCGGTTCCGCGGCATCACGACGCGAGAAGCGTTGCTGCTGCGCGGTCCCGCGGGGTGGGGTGAGTTCGCGCCGTTCCCCGAGTACGCGGACGACGAGGCGGCGCACTGGTTGCAGTCGGCGATCGAGGACGCCTGGCTGGGGCCGCCGCCCGCGGTGCGCACGCGGGTGCCGATCAACGCCACCGTTCCCGCCGTCGACGCCGCCCGGGTGCCCGCCCTGCTCGAGCGATACCCCGGCGCGCGGACCGCGAAAGTGAAAGTGGCCGAACGTGGTCAGACCCTCGACGACGACGTCGCGCGGGTGCGGGCGGTCCGCGCACTCGTTCCGAACGTGCGCGTCGACGCGAACGGGGGATGGTCGGTCGACGAGGCAGAGACCGCGCTGCGGGCCCTGACCGTCGACGGTCCGCTCGAATACGCCGAGCAGCCGTGCGCGAGCGTGCCCGAGCTGGTGGAGGTTCGCAGGCGGTTGCCCGACGTGCGGGTGGCCGCCGACGAGAGCATCCGGCGCGCCGAGGATCCGCTGAAGGTCGTGCGGGCAGGTGGTGCCGATGTGGCCGTCGTGAAGGTCGCCCCGCTCGGGGGTATGCGGCGACTGCTGTCGCTTGCGGACGAGTTGTCTTCGTACGGTGTGCCGGTGGTCGTGTCGAGCGCGTTGGACACCGCGGTCGGCATCGCCGCCGGTGTCGCCGCTGCCGCCGCCCTCCCCGAATTGCAGTTCGCGTGCGGTCTGGGTACCGGGGGCCTCTTCGAGGCGGACGTGGCCCGCTCCCGCGAACCCGTCGACGGCGAACTCACCGTCGAAGCGGTGGCACCCGACGTCGAACGCGTCACGGCCCTCGCCGCGTCCGCGGAGCGTTCGCGCTGGTGGATCGAGCGGGCACGCCGGTGCCATGGCCTGCTCGAACAACGCGGAGTCCGGTTTTTCGTATAGTGTCTGGCCGGACCTGATCGCTCAGTCAATACGGAGGCATTGAAAGTGGTTGCAGCTCTGAACGAAACCCTGCTCGACGAGTCGCGCGTTCCTGCGGTCATCGCAGACGTCCAGGCTCTCATCGACGCGGAGGTTTCGGACAAGTCGGGGGCCTCGGGACTGGCACTCAAGGGTGGATACGGCGCCGTCAAGAAGGTGGGACCGTCGATCGTGCCGGACGCCATCGAGGGCCTGCTGCCGGCATTCGTCACCAAGCTCGAGCCGTACTGGCAGGCCTTCATCGCCAGTGGTGAGGCCGGATTCTCCGAGTACCTGGTCGCGCGTAGCGACGAGGTCGCGGACTCGCTCCTCGGCGTGACCGACGAGCGCATCGAGGGCAGCGACCGCGGTGCTGTCAAGAAGGTGTACTCGTCGCTGCGTCCGTCGGCGAAGAAGAATGTGATCGAGGCACTTCCGCGTCTGGGCGCCCTCGTTCAGAAGCACGCCAACTGAGAACCCAGGTGAGTGGCCCGGCGCGCCCCGGCGTGCCGTGCCACTCACCTGTGGTCAGTTGGCAGCGTGGCCGTGGCGCCAATACCCGGTGAACGAGATGTTCGCCTTCGGGATGTGGCGCTCGTTCACGAGGTGGCGCCGCAACGCCGTCGTCAGCTCGCTCTCACCGGCCACGAACGTGTAGGACGGTCCGGTCGGCAACTGCGCCTGTTTCACGGTGTTCAGCGCGAGCACTCCCGGACGGGCATCGGCGTCCTCGCGCACCAGCCAGTGCACGTTCACGCCGTCACCCACCGAAACTTCCTGAGCGTCTTCGGCATCGGGAATCTCGACGAACACTTCGGCCCGCAGGTCCGGCGGCGCCGACCGCAGGATCCCGACGATGGCGGGAAGCGCGCTCTCGTCACCGACGAGCAATTGCCACTCAGCATCCGGCGTCGGGTTGTAGATCAGCCCCTCGTCGAGGATCGCCACCTCGTCACCGGCCGCGGCCGAGTTCGCCCACGCCGACGCGGGACCGAGGTCGCCGTGCGAGGCGAAGTCGATGTCGATCTCGGTGCTGTCGCCGAACGTTCCCGATCCCGCCACCCGGATCTCGCGGATCGTGTAGTTGCGCACGACCGGCCGGGTGTCCTTGGACATCAGCTTGTACTGCGCGTACCAGAGGTTGCTCGCGCTGGTCGGAAGCCGCAGCGTGCTCTGTCCCCGCTGGGGGATGAACATCCGGAACCACTGGTCGAACCCCATCGGGCTGACGGAGTCGAGTTCCTCGCCCGCGATGGTGACGCGGACGAAGTTCGGGCTGATCTGCTTGCCCGCGACGACGCGTGCGGACGCGATCCGGCGACTCTGAGGTTTCACGAACTTGCTGCGTTGAGCCATGGCGTCGGCTTCTCCCCCGGTATCGGTGCGATTTGTCAGGTAAGCCTAACCAATCGATCGGTTATGCGGGGCGACGCGGGCGGTCGAGCATCACGACCTTCGGCGGCAGACCCCACTCGTTGCGGCCGAGGCGGCTGAGCGGGGCGAGTTCCCCGAAGTCCGGAAGTCCGTCGTCGGCGAGCGCCTCGGACCGCACCGCGACCGTGACGACGTCGCCCATCACCACGAACGAATCACCGACAGGTATCACCTGGTGCAGGGTGCACTCGATGGCGACCGGCGAACCCGCGACCCGGGCGGGACGGACCCGCTCACTGGGTTCGGTGTCGATGCCCAGCGCGGCGAACTCGTCGACCTCGCTGTCGAACGTGGCGGAGCTGGCGTTCACCGTCGAGATCAGCGGCTCGGTCGCCACGTTGATCACGAACTCTCCCGTCGCCTCGATGTTGCGGAGGCTGTCCTTGCGGGTCACCGAGGTGAACTGCACGACCGGCGGGTGGGTGCTGGACACCGAGAAGAAGCTGTACGGGGCCAGGTTGGCCACCCCGTCCGCCGAGACGGTGGACACCCACGCGATCGGCCGGGGCACGATCGAGGCGGTCAGCACCTGATACATGCGGTGTGGGGGAAGCTCGGCGGGATCGAAGAGAGTGCGCATGCGTTCATGGTGTCAGCGCCCGCGATGTGGCCGTGAACTCACCCGGCGAGGTCGCCGGACGGACCTGCCGGAGTATCTGACACTCTTGATGTCGTGAACCCGTCCACTGCACAAGCCACCGCGGTCGTCGACGAACTGGTCCGCGGGGGAGTACGCGAGGTCGTGCTCTGCCCGGGTTCGCGCAACGCGCCGTTGGCGTTCGCCCTGCAGGCCGCCGACCTCGAGGGCCGGTTGCGTCTGCATATGCGCATCGACGAACGCACCGCGGGATTCCTCGCGCTCGGCCTGGCTGTGGCCGGCAAGCGCCCCGTCCCGATCGTCATGACGTCCGGCACCGCGGTCGCCAATCTAGGACCCGCGGTGCTCGAAGCGAACTACGCCCGGGTGCCGCTCGTGGTGCTCAGCGCCAACCGCCCGTACGAGATGCTCGGCACGGGTGCCAACCAGACCATCGAGCAACTCGGACTGTTCGGCAGCCAGGTGCGCGCGACCATCAGCCTGGGCCTGGCCGAGGACGATGCCGGGCAGAACAGCCAGTGGCGTTCGGCGGTGTGCCGGGTCCTCGCCGCAGCGCGCGGCACGAGGTCGGGCAACGCCGGTCCCGTGCACTTCGACATCCCGCTCCGGGAACCGCTCGTTCCCGACGTCCACGCGCAGGGTCCGGTCCCGCAGGGACGACCGGGTGGGGCGGCGTGGACCACCACCCAGCACGCGACGCTCGACGTGCCGATGGACCTCGACCTCACCCCCGACACCATCGTGATCTCCGGGCACGGGTCCGCGCTGCGGCCGGAACTCGCCGGACTTCCGACGGTCGCCGAGCCGACCGCGCCGCTGCACGGCATCCCGGTGCATCCGATGGCGTTGCCGCAGCTCAAACCGCGGCAGGCCGTCATCACCGGGCGCCCCACCCTCCACCGGTCCGTGTCGAAGGTCCTCGCCGATCCGTCGGTGGCCGTCTACGCGCTCACCACCGGCCCCCGCTGGCCCGACGTGTCCGGCAACGTGCTGGCCACCGGCACCCGCGCGGTCGTGTCCGGTGAACCCGACCGGGCCTGGATCAATCGGTGCCGCACCCTGTCCGAGCACACCGACAAGGCGGTGCGCGCGCAGCTCGCCGCGCACCCGAAGGCGACGGGACTGCACGTGGCGGCCGCCGTCATGGACGCCCTGGCCGACGGTGACCAGTTGCTGCTCGGGGCGTCGAACCCCGTGCGGGACGCCGCGCTCGTCAGCTATCCGGCGCCGAAGATCCGGGTGCTGTCCAACCGGGGTGTCGCCGGCATCGACGGCACCGTGTCCGCGGCCGTCGGGGCGGCCCTGGCCTACGAGGAGGGGCGGACGGTGGCCCTGCTGGGCGACCTCACGTTCCTGCACGACGCGTCCGGGCTGCTCATCGGTTCGGGCGAACCGCGTCCCCGGGACCTGACCATCGTGGTCGCGAACGACGACGGTGGCGGCATCTTCGAACTGCTCGAACAGGGCGATCCCCAGTATGCCGGGGTATTCGAGCGGGTTTTCGGCACTCCGCACGGGATGGATCTCGCCGCACTCTGCGCTGCCTACCGGGTGGAGCATCACCTGGTGGGGTTGGGTGAGCTCTCGACACGGCTGAGTGCGCCGGAGGCGCCCGGCGACCGCGGCATCCGGGTGCTCGAGGTGACCACCGAACGTTCCGGGCTGCGCGAACTGCACGCCGCGGTGCGGGCACAACTGTGAATGCGCGGGTGTCGCGGCGCGTCCGGCGGGGGGTGCTGGTGACGGCGATCGGCATCTCGGTTCTCGCAGTGCTTCTCGTGCTGGCCGCCTGGCGCAACGACCACACCATCCAATCCGACCGGGGCGTGGCCACGGCGGAGGTGCTGTCGGCGGGATCGCTGAGGTCCGCCATCAGCTTCGTCACGCCCGACGGGGTGACGCACAACCCCGAACTGGGCGTGTTGTACCCGACCAAGCTCACGGTGGGGCAGCGGATCGACGTCGAGTACGCGCGCAGCGACCCTGACCTGGTGCGGGTGTCCGGACGCGACGCCAGCGTGGCCGTCGTCCCCGCCGGTTCGCTGATCGTCGTGACCTGGCTGATCGCGGGACCGGTGATCTGGTACCTGCGGCGGCGGGAAAGTTCGGCGGAGGCCCAGCCGGCAGTGTCATCCTGAGTTTCCCGGAACTTCGCGCGACGGTCACGTCGATCTCGCTGCTGTGACCACGAGCACTGCCACGCTGAGCGCGTGAGAGTAGCCATCGTCGCGGAATCGTTTCTTCCCAACATGAACGGTGTGACCAACTCGGTGCTGCGGGTTCTCGACCATTTGCAGCGCACCGGACACCAGGCGATGGTCGTCGCCCCGGACACGGTCGGATCGCAGACGTCCGCGCCGACCGAACACGGCGGCGTGCCCGTCTACCGGGTGCCTGCGGTGATGGTGCCGAAGGTCAGTTCGCTCCCGGTGGGCCTGCCGCAGCCCGGGCTCACCGCCGCGCTGCGGGCGTTCGACCCCGACGTCGTGCATCTGGCGTCGCCGTTCCTCCTCGGGGCGGGCGGGCTCGGTGCGGCGCACCGGCTCGACGTTCCCACCGTCGCGGTGTACCAGACGGACGTGGCGGGTTTCGCCGAGAGCTACGGCCTCGGCATCACCAGCCGTGCGGCGTGGGCCTGGACCCGTCGCATCCACCGGGGCTGCACGCGCACTCTCGCGCCGTCCACGTCGGCGGTCGAGGCGCTCGCCGAGCAGAGGATTCCGAGGGTCCACCGCTGGGCGCGCGGCGTGGAGACCGCTCGATTCGCGCCGTCGCGTCGCAGCACCGGTCTGCGGGACTCCTGGCTGGGCGGCTCGGATCGGCTGGTCGTCGGATTCGTGGGCAGGCTTGCACCCGAGAAACACATCGAGCGGCTGGCCGCAGTCGCCGGCGACCAGCGGGTGCGGCTGGTGATCGTCGGCGACGGTCCGGAACGGGCACGCCTGCAGAGGTTGATGCCCGATGCGGTGTTCACCGGCCAGCTCGGCGGTGTGGAGCTGGCCGAGGCCTATGCGAGCCTGGACGTCTTCGTCCACCCGGGCGAGCACGAGACGTTCTGCCAGGCGGTGCAGGAGGCGTTGTCCAGCGGGGTGCCGGTGATCGGACCGGATGCAGGTGGTCCGCGCGATCTGGTCGCGCACTGCCGCAACGGCTACCTGCTTCCGGTCGACCGGTTCGGCGAACTGCTGCCGAGCGCCGTCGAGGCGCTGCGCGACCGCCGCATGCGGGCCCGCTTCGGGGAGGCCGCCCGGCAGTCGGTGCTGCACCGCACGTGGCCTGCGATCTGCGACGAGCTGCTGGGCCACTACGCGGCGGTCACCGGCGGGCAGGGCTTACGCGAATCCCGGGCGGCCTGACCACCGGGATCGACACCGCGGGAACTTCGAGGGGTCGTCTCGTCGTTGCCCAGGTATGGCGAAGTACAAGACTGTCAATCCCGCGACCGGTGAAACCGTCCGGGAATTCACGACCTTGGACGATGCAGGAGTGGAGTCGGCGCTGTCCCGCGCCCACCGCGGATATCTCCACTGGCGGACCACCCCCGCCGAGGAACGCGCCCGGATCCTGGGCCGAACCGCCGATCTCTACGCGGAGCGCGAAGACGAACTGGCGCGGATGATCGCCCTCGAGATGGGCAAACCCGTCCGCGAGGCCAAGGGCGAAGTCAAGCTCTCCTCGGCGATCTACCGCTACTACGCGGACAACGGCCCCGCACTGCTCGAGGCGGAACGGCTCGACGTGCCGGGCGCGGACGAATCCGTGGTCTACCGCAGGCCGATCGGTGCGCTCGTCGGCGTGATGCCGTGGAACTACCCGTACTACCAGGTCGCCCGCTTCGCGGCGCCGAACCTCATGCTCGGCAACACCGTGCTGCTCAAGCACGCCCCGAACTGTCCGCAGTCGGCACTGCTGATGGAGGAGATCTTCCGGCAGGCCGGTCTCCCGGAGGATGCGTACATCAACGTGTTCGCCACCAACGAGCAGATCGCGGACATGATCGCGGATCCGCGTGTCCAGGGCGTCTCTCTCACCGGCAGTGAGCGGGCCGGGACCAGCGTCGCCGAGACGGCGGGCCGCAACCTCAAGAAGGTCGTGCTCGAACTCGGCGGGTCCGACGTGTTCGTCGTCCTCGACACCGACGATATGGACGCGACGGTCAAGACCGCGACCCGTGCCCGCCTGTCCAACGCGGGCCAGGCCTGCAATTCGCCCAAGCGATTCATCGTGACCGAGCCGAACTACGACGAGTTCGTCTCGAAGCTCGCCGAGTCGTTCAAGGCCACCCCGACCGGCGATCCACTCGACGCGAAGACCGTCCTCGGGCCGCTGTCTTCGCAGAGCGCCGCGGATTCGCTGATCGAGCAGATCGAGGACGCGGTCGCCAAGGGTGCGACGCTCCTCGCCGGCGGGAAGAAGATCGACGGCCCCGGCTCGTACGTCGAACCGACGCTGCTCGTCGACGTGACCCCCGAGATGCGGGCATACAGCGAGGAATTGTTCGGACCGGTCGGCGTCGTCTACAAGGTCGCCACCGCCGACGAGGCTGTGGAACTCGCCAACTCCTCCTCCTACGGGCTCAGCGGTTCGGTGTGGAGCACCGACCTCGACGGGGCGCGGGAAGTCGCCGACCGGCTCGACGTCGGCATGGCCTTCGTCAACGAACACGGCACGACGCTTCCCGGGTTGCCGTTCGGCGGCGTCAAGCGCTCCGGCGTCGGCCGCGAACTCGGTCCGTGGGGAATGGACGAATTCGTCAACAAGAAGCTGGTGCGGGTCTCCAAGAAGTGACCGCCTCGCCACCACGCCCGGCGCCGACATCGGCGGCGGGCGCGGTTGGTAGCGTTTCGGGCGTGGCAACTACACACGGTTCGCGGGCGTCGCTCGAAAAGGATCCGCACGAGGTCGCGTCGATGTTCGACGGCGTCGCGAAGCGCTACGACCTCACCAACACGATCCTGTCGTTCGGTCAGGACCGCAGCTGGCGCAAGGCGACGCGCTCGGCCCTGGCGCTGAAGCCGGGGGAGCGCGTTCTGGACCTCGCGGCGGGGACCGGGGTGTCGACCGTCGAGCTCGGACGGTCGGGTGCGTGGTGTGTGGCCACCGACTTCTCCAAGGGAATGCTGCAGGCAGGCAGTGGACGCGACGTCCCGATGGTCGCGGGCGACGCGATGCACCTGCCCTACGCCGACGCCGTGTTCGACGCCGCGACCATCTCCTTCGGGCTGCGCAATGTCTCCGACTTCGATGCCGGTCTCCGCGAGATCGCCCGGGTCACCAAACCCGGCGGGCGCCTCGTCGTGAGCGAGTTCTCGACCCCGGTGTTCGGGCCGTTCCGCACGGTCTACATGGAGTACCTGATGAGGGCCCTGCCGCGGGTCGCGCGCGCCGTCAGCAGCAATCCCGACGCCTACGTGTACCTCGCCGAGTCCATCCGCGCCTGGCCGACCCAGCAGGAACTCGCGCTGCGCATCGAGGCGGCCGGGTGGCGGAACGTGCAGTGGCGCAACCTCACCGGCGGTGTGGTGGCCCTGCACCGCGCCACCCGCTGAACCTCAGCCGAACAGCGGTCGAGAGTCGACCTTCGTCGACAGCAGACCGGACGCCCGCCACGCGCGGGCGGTGAGGTCGCTGTCCTCCTCGGTGACGAGGTTGCCCATGACCCGGACCGCGATGGTCATCAGCGCACGGGACCGCATCGCCACCGGACCGGACGCGGGCAGAACCCGGGGGACGGTCAGCAGCCCGGCGAGTCGCCGCGCCACGGAGAACGCCCGGCCGTACCGCTCCCGGAGTATCGCGGGCCACAGCTCCGTCAGGTCGTCGGAGTCGAGGATCTCTGCGACCAGGCGCCCCCCTTCGAGCCCGTAGTCGATGCCCTCGCCGTTCAGCGGATTCACGCATGCCGCCGCGTCGCCGACGATCGCCCAGTTCCGGCCGGCGATGTGCGACACCGCACCGCCCATCGGCAGCAACGCCGACGCCACCGCGCGGAGCTCGCCGTCCCACTTCCACTCGTCGCGCCGCTGCGCCGTGTACAGGTCGAGCAGCGGTCGCAGCGCACCCGGGGCCGGACGTTTGGCGGTGGCCAGTGTGCCGACGCCGATGTTCACCTCACCGGTGCCGAGGGGGAATACCCAGCCGTAGCCCGACTGCAGCGTCCCCGCTCCGTCCCGCAGCTCGAGGTGCGAGGTGATCCACGGGTCGGCGCTGCGGTCGGTGGCGATGTAGGCGCGGGCGGCAACACCGTAAGCCGTGTCCCGGTGCCATTCACGGCCGAGCTGCTTGCCCAGTGTGGACCGGACGCCGTCGGCGACGATCAGCGTCCGGCAGCCGATGGTGTGGGTTCCGTCGGACGTCTTCAGCGTCACCGCCGTCACCCGGTCACCGTCCCCTTCGACGCCGATCGCCTTGGCGCCCTGCACCATGACGGCCCCGGCGTCGACGGCGGTCGCACGGATCTTGTCGTCCAGCTCGGTGCGGGCCACCGCACTGCCGACGGCCGGGAACGACCTTCCCGGCCACTCGAGTTCGAGCTCCTGACCGAACCCGCTGAGCCTCAGCCCGCGGTTGGTCCCTTTCGACCGCACCCAGTCGCCGAGACCGAGATGGTCGAGCTCGGCGACGGCACGCGGAGTGAGTCCGTCGCCACACGTCTTGTCGCGGGGAAACACCGCCGCGTCGGCGAGCACCACGTCACGTCCCGCGCGGGCCGCCCACGCGGCAGCCGAGGAACCGGCCGGACCAGCACCGATGACCAGGACATCGGTGGCGGTGGGAAGCGGGGATCCCGCGGGCGACTGTTCTGCTGCGACCACACCTACATCCTGTCAGGCTTCGCTATGCGACCGCGGCGAGGCCGACGGGCAGCGGAACCGCTAGGTTCACTACCGTGGTAGCCGAGCCGCCACCGACGGCGCGGGAACCGAGCCGTCACTGACGACAGGATGGGTACTGAGAACGTGAGCACCGAGGGCGCAGCACACACCGCTGCCGACGCTGTAGTGGGCACTACGGTCGCCGGGATCGATCTCGGCGACCCGCAGCTCGCTGCCACGGTCCGTGAAGGACTGAAGCAAGTCGAGGAACTGCTGGTCAGTGAGCTCTCCGACGGGGAGGACTTCCTCACGGAGGCGGCGTTGCATCTCGCGAAGGCGGGAGGCAAGCGTTTCCGTCCGCTGTTCACGGTGCTCACCGCCCAACTCGGACCGAAGGCCTCCGACCCGTCGGTGGTCACGGCGGCCACCGTCGTCGAGCTGGTCCACCTCGCCACGCTGTATCACGACGACGTGATGGACGAGGCGTCGATGCGCCGCGGTGCACCCAGCGCGAACTCGCGGTGGGGCAACAGCGTTGCGATCCTCGCCGGCGACTATCTGTTCGCGCACGCGTCCCGTCTCGTCTCGACGCTGGGACCCGAGGCGGTGCGCATCATCGCCGAGACGTTCGCCGAACTCGTCACCGGCCAGATGCGCGAGACGATCGGGCTTCGCGGCGAGCAGGATCCGGTCGAGCACTACCTCAAGGTCGTGTGGGAGAAGACGGGCTCGCTCATCGCGGCGTGCGGACGCTTCGGCGGCACCTTCTCCGGCGCGGACGCCGACCACGTGAAGCGGCTCGAACGCCTCGGCGACGCCGTGGGCACCGCCTTCCAGATCTCCGACGACATCATCGACATCTCCTCGGTGTCCGCCCAGTCCGGCAAGACACCCGGAACCGACCTGCGTGAGGGCGTCCACACGCTGCCCGTGCTGTACGCGCTGCGCGACGAGGGACCCGACGCCGATCGCCTCCGGGTGCTCCTCGACGGCCCCGTCACCAACGACGACGACGTCGCGGAGGCGCTCGCGCTCCTCGAACGGTCACCCGGCATGGCCGCCGCCAAGGCGAAGCTGGAGGAGTTCGCGGTCCAGGCACGCGCGCAGCTCGCCGAGCTGCCGCAGGGCCCCGCCAACGACGCCCTCGTGAAGCTCGTCGATTACACGATCGAGCGCGTCGGCTGAGCCGTATCGTCAGTACCCGAACTCGTCTTCACCCGATTTCTCGTCGTCCGAGCGGGAACCGTCCCGCCACCGTGTTTCGTTGAATGATCAAGATCCCGAAACTCGGGTGACGTGATCGGGTGACAACGACAAGGAAGGCGTGACGTGCGCTACGCAAACGGGGCGAAGACTCTAGTTCTGTTGGTCGGCATGTCGGCGCTGATCGTGTTCATCGGCGCGTTGTTCCGCAACCCCACCATCCTGTTGCTGGCGATCGTGTTCGCGGTGGGAATGAACGCGTACGTGTACTTCAACAGCGACAAGATGGCGCTCAAGGCCATGCACGCCCAGCCGATCACCGAGGTGCAGGCGCCGGTCATCTATCGCATCGTCCGGGAACTGGCCACCACCGCGCACCAGCCGATGCCGCGGCTCTACATCAGCCCCACGTCCGCGCCCAACGCGTTCGCCACCGGGCGCAGTCCGCGCCACGCCGCGGTGTGCGTCACGAGCGGCATTCTGCAGATCCTCAACGAACGCGAGTTGCGAGCCGTGCTCGGACACGAGCTGTCGCACGTCTACAACCGCGACATCCTGATTTCCTCCGTCGCCGGCGCCATGGCCGCCGTTGTGTCGGGACTCGCGAACTTCGCCATGTTTGCCAACATGTTCGGCGGACGCGGCGGGGGACAGGGCGCCAACCCGATCGCGCTGCTCCTGGTGTCGCTGCTCGGGCCCATCGCCGCGACGGTCGTCAAACTCGCGGTGTCGCGGTCGCGGGAGTACCAGGCCGACCAGTCGGGCGCAGAACTCACCGGCGACCCCCTGGCGCTGGCGTCCGCGCTGCGGAAGCTGGAGCAGGGCACCCAGGCTGCGCCGCTGCCGCCGGAGCCTCAGCTCGCCGCGCAGTCGCACCTGATGATCGCCAACCCGTTCCGCACCGGCGAGAAGATGAGCCGGATGTTCTCCACCCACCCGCCGATGGCCGACCGGATCGAGCGGCTCGAGCGCATGGCGGGGATGTAGGCGGCTTCGCCGCCCGTGCGCCTTTCTGGTCGTTCCTACAACCAGAAAGGCGCACGGGCGCGGAGCGCCTCTACCGGTAGTTCACGAACTGCAGCGCGATCCCGAAGTCCTCGCCCTTCAGCAGGGAGATGACGGCCTGCAGGTCGTCGCGCTTCTTGCTGCTCACCCGCAGTTCGTCGCCCTGGATCTGCGCCTTGACGCCCTTGGGGCCCTCGTCGCGGATCTTCTTGGTGATCTTCTTGGCGTTCTCCGTGGTGATGCCCTGGACGAGGCTGCCCGACAGCTTGTAGATCTTTCCGGACTGCGCCGGCTCGCCCGCGTCGAACGCCTTCAGGGAGATGTCACGCCGGATCAGTTTCTCCTTGAAGACGTCCAGGGCGGCGAGCAGTCGCTCCTCGGTGTCGGCCGTCAGGGTGATGGTTTCCTCGCCGGACCATTCGATCGATGCTCCCGTGTTCCGGAAGTCGAACCGGGTCGACAGCTCCTTGCCGGCCTGATGCAGGGCGTTGTCCACCTCTTGACGCTCCACCTTGCTCACCACATCGAAGGACGAATCAGCCACTTCACACTCCCGGTTTCGTCTAGTTCTCCCCGCCGCGACCCGGCCGGGGGCCCGCCGAATGCCGACGAGCAGATTCGACGCTATCGGTTCGCAACCGCCCGTATCCACCCGGTTTGCAAAACGGGGGGCCGTTCGTTGTATTCTTCTTTCCGCAGCGGAGAGCGATTTCGCACAGATTTCGCGCTCCTCGTGCAACCCCGGCAGATTGCCCGAGCGGCCAATGGGAGCGGACTGTAAATCCGTCGGCTTATGCCTACGTAGGTTCGAATCCTACATCTGCCACACAGAGAACCCCGGTGAGCGACCAGCTCACCGGGGTTCTGTCGTTCGTGGCAGGGACCGGTTGTCCGGCCGGCACCCCGCTCTGTGCGGGCTGCCGACCCGAACTGCCGGGTGTAGCGACATACGAAAGCCGCTGACCAGGCAATTTGGTTCTGGACGCGAACTCTGTGTAATCTCGTCAAGGCTTCAGCGCGCAGCGATGTGCGAGCGAAGCACGCCCCCTTAGCTCAGTCGGCAGAGCGTTTCCATGGTAAGGAAAAGGTCAACGGTTCGATTCCGTTAGGGGGCTCGCTGGATTGAAGTGGAGCGCCTAGTGCGCGACACTCGACACCGAGGCGGTGTAGCTCAGTTGGTAGAGCAAACGACTCATAATCGTTGCGTCGCCGGTTCAAGTCCGGTCACCGCTACACAATATGCATGATCCACCCTGATTGTTCGTAATCAGATTCACCCGAAAGAAGGCATCCCGTGGCCTCCTCGACTGACGTTCGGCCCAAGATCACTTTGGCCTGCGAGGTATGCAAGCACCGCAACTACATCACCAAGAAGAATCGGCGCAACGACCCCGATCGGCTGGAGATCAAGAAGTTCTGCCCGAACTGCGGAACTCACCAGTCGCATCGCGAGTCCAAGTAACACGGTCCGGAACTAGGACTGCGTTCGCGAAGGGAGTCCTCTAGGCTGCCCTCACGCGCTGACGTCAAGGGTAGAAGAGGTTCTTTCGCGTGACTGACACTGTGACAGAGACAGAGGCATACGTGCCCGAGGCTGTTCCTGCTGATCCTGCCGCGCACGCACTGGCAATGGTCGGGCACCACTACCGCGTCGACGATTTCTACGAGGTCGGACGCGAGAAGGTGCGCGAGTATGCGCGTGCCGTGCAGGACTGGCACCCCGCTCACCACGACGAGGAAGCCGCGAAGGGCCTCGGCTACGACGGTCTCCTCGCTCCTCTGACGTTCATCTCGCTCGTCGGCATCATCGCCCAGGGACGTCTCTTCAAGGAGATCGTCACGGGCTACGACCCGAGCCAGATTCTCCAGACCGATCAGCGGCTCGAGTTCCACAAGCCGATCAAGGTCGGCGACCGCCTGGTCTGTGACGTGTACCTGGAGTCGTTCCGTCAGATGGGCGGCAGCGACATCATCGTCACCAAGAACATCGTCACCGATCAGTACGACGAACTGGTCCAGACCACGTGGACGACGCTCGTCGCGCGCACCGGTGGCGAGGTCGACGAGAACATCGCTCACGCAGTCAAGGACGTGATCATGCATGGCGCTTCGTAAGTTCGAGGACGTCTCGGTGGGTGAAGAACTCCCCGAGCGCATCGTGAAGCTCACGCGTGGCGACCTGGTCAACTACGCGGGCGTGTCCGGCGATCCCAACCCGATCCACTGGAGCGACGAGGTCGTCAAGCTCGCCGGTCTGGACAACGTGATCGCGCACGGAATGCTCACCATGGGTCTCGGCGGCGGCTTCGTCACGTCGTGGCTCGGCGATCCGGGTGCGGTCAAGGAATACAACGTTCGTTTCACGAGCTCGGTCTACGTCCGTGAGGACGAGGCCGCGCAGGTCGAGTACACCGGTAAGGTGAAATCGCTCGACGAAGAAAGCAAGACAGCAGTAGTCGCGATCGTGGCGCGTGCCGAGGGAAAGAAGATCTTCGGTCGCGCCACCGCAACGGTCCGTCTGGCCTGACAGCCGGGTGGATTGGGTTTGTTCCGGGGCTTTGAAGTACACTGAGATTTCTGGGATTACTCAGCGCTGCGCGCTGCCCTACGGTGCTGTATGGCCGGCAAGGGTGGCGCGCGTGTCATGTAATCACAGAGAGGTCGGTCAAGAATTGGTCCGAGGCTAGTTTCGGACCAGGTCTCCCGACCAAAGGGGCGTAGCTCAACTGGCAGAGCAGCGGTCTCCAAAACCGCAGGTTGCAGGTTCAAGTCCTGTCGCCCCTGCCCCCGGATGCCAGCGACTGAGAGGAACGACGTGAGCGAGGAGCGCGCCAAGCGCGACGGCGACACTTCAGGGTCGACGCGCCCGGACGGTGCCGACGACACCGCGGCCGACGCCACCACCACGCGTTCCGCCACTCCCTCGGGAAAGCCCAGCGGTAAGCGCCAGGGCCGTCGTTCGCAGGCAGGTACCGAGGTCGCCGCGAGTTCCGTGAAGTCACCGGAACTCTCGAAGTCGGACACGACCACCAAGGTCAAGCCGGCGAAGAAGGATCGCGCCGACAAGCCGCGCAAGGAAAACATTTTCAAGCGCCTGCGCCGGTTCCTCCGCGAGGTCATCGCCGAGCTGCGCAAGGTCATCTGGCCCAATCGCAAGCAGATGATCACCTACACCAGTGTCGTCCTGGTCTTCGTGGTGTTCATGGTGACGTTCATCGGCGTGTTGGATCTGGTGGTCATCAAGGGCGTCACCTGGTTGTTCGGTTGACGGAATCCGCCCCGGTGGATCCGAAGTATGTGAGTGACGAGAGGAAGCGAGTGCCCCAGTGAGCACCCCCGAGAACGACACGAATGAGGCTTTGGCCGAAGAGCGTGTTTCTGCCGAGGCGGCAGCCGAAGTGGATGTCGAGGCTGCCGACGAGGGCACCGAAGCCGCGGAAATCGTCGGTGACGACGGTGCAGAGGACGCCCCGGCCGACGAGATCGTCGAGGACGAGGTGACCGCCGAAGAAGAGGCTGTGACCGCCGACGAGGCTGCGCCCGCCGACGAGGCTGTGACGGCCGAAGAGCCCGAGGATCCCGTTGCGGAACTCAAGGCCGCTCTGCGTCGCGCACCCGGTGACTGGTACGTCATCCACTCCTACGCGGGTTACGAGAACAAGGTCAAGGCCAACCTCGAGACCCGTGTCCAGAACCTCGACGTCGGCGATTACATCTTCCAGGTGGAAGTTCCCACCGAAGAGGTCACCGAGATCAAGAACGGTCAGCGCAAGCAGGTCAACCGCAAGGTTCTGCCCGGCTACATCCTGGTCCGCATGGATCTCAACGACGAGTCCTGGGGAGCTGTGCGCAACACGCCCGGCGTCACCGGATTCGTCGGTGCGACGTCGCGCCCGTCCCCGCTGACCCTCAACGAGGTCATCAAGTTCCTGCTCCCGCAGCAGGAGCAGAAGAAGCAGGCCGCCGCGGCAACCGTCTCGGCCGGCGAGACCGGCGGAGAAAGCTTCGCAAAGCCGCTCATCGAGGTCGACTTCGAGGTCGGCGAGTCGGTCACCGTCATGGACGGCCCGTTCGCCACGCTGCCCGCCAGCATCAGCGAGGTCAACGCCGAGCAGCAGAAGCTCAAGGTCCTGGTCTCGATCTTCGGTCGCGAGACCCCGGTCGAGTTGTCCTTCACGCAGGTCGCGAAGATCTAGCGCCACATACTTGCACTGCAGTAGCAAGAAACACACCCAGCAAGAATTAGGAAATCGAGATGCCCCCCAAGAAGAAGAAGCTCGCAGGGCTCATCAAGCTTCAGATCCAGGCCGGTCAGGCTAACCCTGCACCGCCCGTGGGTCCCGCGCTTGGTCAGCACGGCGTGAACATCATGGAATTCTGCAAGGCCTACAACGCGGCGACTGAGTCCCAGCGCGGCAACGTGGTGCCGGTCGAGATCTCGGTCTACGAAGACCGGACCTTCGATTTCAAGCTGAAGACCCCTCCGGCTGCCAAGCTGCTGCTCAAGGCTGCAGGCGTGCAGAAGGGCTCCGGCGAGCCGCACAAGACCAAGGTCGCTTCCGTGACCATGGATCAGGTGCGCGAGATCGCGAAGACCAAGCAGGAAGACCTCAACGCGAACGACATCGAGCAGGCCGCGAAGATCATCGCCGGCACCGCACGCTCGATGGGTATCACGGTCGACGGCTGAGTCAGCCCTGATCGATCGGCGGCACCGCCGTCGAAGATCGACTGACGGCACCGCCGTCGAAGAAAGCGTGGGAGGGCCGGCCAGGCCCAGACCACTACTGAACCATTCACCATCGCAGACAAGACACACACTGCGGTGAGAAGTTAGGACAGAAGAAATGGCAAAGCGCAGCAAGGCGTATCTCGCCGCCGCTGAGAAGATCGACTTCGACAAGCTGTACAGCCCGCTGCAGGCTGCGAAGCTGGCGAAGGAGACGTCGTCGAGCAAGATGGACGCGACCGTCGAGGTTGCCGTCCGTCTGGGCGTCGACCCCCGCAAGGCGGACCAGATGGTCCGCGGCACGGTCAACCTGCCGCACGGCACCGGTAAGACCGCCCGCGTCATCGTGTTCGCAGTCGGAGAGAAGGCCGCCGAGGCCGAGGCAGCTGGAGCCGACGCCGTCGGTGCCGAGGACCTCATCGAGCGGATCCAGGGTGGATGGCTCGATTTCGACGCCGCCATCGCGACTCCCGATCAGATGGCCAAGGTCGGCCGCATCGCCCGCGTCCTCGGACCGCGTGGCCTGATGCCGAACCCGAAGACCGGCACCGTGACGGCTGACGTCACGAAGGCTGTTGCGGACATCAAGGGCGGAAAGATCAACTTCCGCGTCGACAAGCAGGCCAACCTGCACTTCGTGATCGGCAAGGCATCGTTCGACGACGCCAAGCTGGTGGAGAACTACGGCGCCGCGCTGGACGAGATCCTGCGTGCGAAGCCGTCCTCCGCGAAGGGCCGCTACGTCAAGAAGGTCACCGTTTCGACCACCACCGGCCCGGGCATCCCGGTGGACCCGAACCGCACCCGCAACCTTCTCGAGGATGCCGACGCGTAAGTCACGCTTCACACAGTTCGGCCGGTACGGAAATCTTCCGTACCGGCCGAACTGCTTTCCGGGGTCAGTCTTCGTCGCCGGTTTCCGATTCGGACTTCTTCCGCCACGCCAGCATCACGGAATCTGTGCGTGCCGGCGCCCAGGGCATGAAGATCGCGACGACGACCGCGCAGACCACCACGGCGCCCGCCGCGACGAGCGACGCAGTGTGCGACCCCTGCAGCACCGTCGTCTTCATGGTGAGGATGAGATTCTCACGCTGCTGTTCGAGGAACGGCGGGATCTCCCGTTTCCGGATCTCGAGCACACTCAGGACCGTCGCGCGCGCGAAGCCCTTCTCGTCGTCGTTCATCAATGCGGCCGGAATCCGGTCGAGCAGCGGACTCATCGTCGTCGCGTAGTACGACGCGACAATCGATCCG
This sequence comes from Rhodococcus mengyinensis, assembly GCF_048381435.1. NCBI lineage: Bacteria > Bacillati > Actinomycetota > Actinomycetes > Mycobacteriales > Nocardiaceae > Rhodococcus > Rhodococcus mengyinensis. The sequence goes on from NZ_JBLWIT010000127.1 coordinate 82,243, forward strand.
AGCACGGCGACACCGAGCGTTCCGCCGATTTCCCTCGTCGTGTCGTTCACAGCCGAGCCTGCTCCCGCCTCGTCGAGGGGCAGCGATGCCATGATCGACTCGGTGGCGGGCCCCTGCACGATGGCCAAGCCGAGCGCCATCGACACCATCGACGGAAGGACATCCGTCAGGTAGCTGCTGTCGACGGCCACCTGACCGCCGAGGTACAGCCCGACACCGGTGAGGAGGAGGCCGAACACGATGACCGGGGTCGTCCCGATCCGCTGCGCCAGAAGTGTGGCGACGGGGGCGCCGACCGCGACCGACACCGCGAACGGCAGCGACGCGACACCGAACTCGAACGGCGTGTACTCCCGGACTCCCTGGAAGTACTGCGTGATGAGGAACAGGAAGCCGAACATCGAGAAGTACCCGATGGCGATCGCGAGGGCGGGCAGGGAGAACCTGCGGTTGCGGAACAGCCGCAGGTCGAGGACCGGGTGCTCGGTGCGCAGCTCCCAGCGGATGAATCCGACCAGGACAGCGATCGAGACGGCGACGGCGCCGACGGTGACGAACGACGTCCACCCGTGGTGAGGGGCCTCGATGATGGCCCACACGAGGACGGTGATTCCGGTGATCGAGGCGGCGATTCCGACGAGGTCCATGCGTCCGATGACGGAGGCGCGTGACTCCGGCACCAGGAGCAGCGTCGCTGCTGCCGCGACCACCGCGATCGGCACGTTGATCCAGAAGACGGAGTGCCAGCTGAAATGCTCGAGCAGCCACCCGCCGGCCATCGGCCCGATGGCGATCGCGAATCCGGCCATCGCGGTCCAGGCGGCGATGGCCAGCGCCCGTTCCCGCACGTCGGTGAAGATGTTGATGACGAGGGCGAGGGTCGCGGGGAAGACTGCGGCCGCGAAGACACCCATCGCCGCGCGGGCCGCGATGACCTGCCCCAGACTCTCGGCATTGGCGCCGGCGATCGACATGACGGCGACGCCGATCAGACCGATGACCATGACGCGTCGACGACCGTAGCGGTCGCCGAGGTTGCCGAACGCCAGCAGTAGGCCCGCGAACGTCAGCGTGTAGGCGTCGACGACCCACTGCAAGCCGCTGACACTGGTGCGGAGTTCGACACCGATCGACGGGAGAGCGACGTTGACGATGGTGTTGTCGAGGACGACCAGCAGTTCGGCCAGGCAGATCACGGCGAGCGCGAGGAAGCGTCGTGTCCGGGATCCGGTCACGACGGCCCGGGCTTCGAGGATTGTCATGAGGAAAAGCTAGCTCATATATGTAACGTTGCGTAACAGGTAAATGGACGCTGCTTCAGTCTGATGGACCACACACCGCATGCCGAGTGACGCCGGTCACTGCGATGGGTGGAGTCCCGCCGCGATTTGGCGGTTGTGCAGGCCATGCCGTAATCTGTCTTGCGGAGTTCAATGCAGTATTTGAACTTCACCCCAAATCATGTTCTACCCAAGACCGTTGGTGATCACTCCCGCAAGGGTGTGATTGAAAGTCCGGGAATGTCCGGCGGCCCACGCAGGAGGACGAGGTAGGGGGATGCGTATCGGTTGTGGGCTCGCGCCCTGACCGTGTCGTTTCCTTTCACGCCCCGTGTGCCCTGCACCGGGGCGTTTTGCATGTCGTGGATTGTGTGCTCCGGGATTCCGGCGGTGCGCAGCGGTTCCGAAGTGGGATAACGACTGTCATGAGAGGAGGCGAAGTATGGCAAAGCCTGAGAAGGTTTCCGCGGTTGCGGAGATCACCGAGCAGTTCAAGGGTTCGACCGCTGCTGTGATCACGGAATACCGTGGTCTGACGGTGGGCAACATCACGACACTGCGACGCGCTCTCGGAGAAGGTGCCACCTACTCCGTCGCCAAGAACACCCTGGTCAAGCGTGCCGCTGCTGAAGCGGGCGTCGAGGGCCTTGATGACCTTTTCGTCGGTCCGACCGCCATTGCATTCATCAAGGGCGAGCCCGTCGATGCTGCGAAGGCTCTGAAGAACTTCGCTAAGGACAACAAGGCGCTCATCATCAAGGGCGGCTACATGGACGGCGCTGCGCTGTCCGTGGACGAGGTCAACAAGATCGCGGACCTCGAGTCCCGCGAGATCCTGTTGGCCAAGCTTGCCGGCGCGATGAAGGGCAACTTGGCAAAGGCCGCAGGCCTGTTCAACGCTCCTGCTTCGCAGGTGGCCCGACTGGCTGCTGCGCTGCAGGAAAAGAAGGCCGCAGAAGGCGGAGCTGCCGAAGCTCCCGCCGAGGCTGCAGCCGAAAGCTGATCCGCACCCGCGCATCACTGCTATAACCCCGCCCGGTCGCGGATCAGCGACATGGGACTTACAGGAAGGACCGCCACAATGGCGAAGCTCAGCACCGAAGAGTTGTTGGACCAGTTCAAGGAGCTCACCCTCCTCGAGCTCTCGGAGTTCGTGAAGGCATTCGAGGAGACCTTCGAGGTCACCGCCGCTGCCCCGGTCGCCGTTGCCGCTGCAGGCGGAGCACCGGCTGCTGCCGAGGCTGCTGAGGAGCAGGACGAGTTCGACGTCGTCCTCGAGTCGGCCGGCGACAAGAAGATCCAGGTCATCAAGGTCGTCCGTGAGGTCGTTTCCGGCCTCGGCCTGAAGGAAGCCAAGGACCTCGTCGAGGGTGCTCCGAAGGCGATCCTGGAGAAGGTTGCCAAGGACGCGGCCGACGCCGCCAAGGAAAAGCTCGAGGCTGCCGGCGCGAAGATCACCGTCAAGTAAGACGGTCTCTCCCGCGCTGCTCACCGAGCAGACGAAGAGGGTCACTCCCCATCCGTGGGGAGTGACCCTCTTTTTGTGTCCGCGGACGTCTTCGGAGTGTCGAGATTCCTGGCCGAAAGCTGGACGCGCGACCAGAAATTTCGCTACCGTTATCCCAGTTCAGACGCGTTGTTTTGCATAGTGGGACCCGCTGTTGGCATGCTTCCTTACTCATGAGTAGCATCCCTTGTCACAGGTAACACGTCGATGCGATAGAGTGACCCAACCCACACGGGGTGAGTGCATCGAACGGTCGCGGAGGTAATGGTGGGAGTCGAGGTATCCGTCGAGGGACTGACCAAGTCGTTCGGCTCGCAGAGGATCTGGCAGGACGTCACGTTGACCCTTCCCGCCGGTGAGGTCAGTGCGTTGCTCGGGCCGTCGGGTACGGGTAAGTCGGTGTTTTTGAAGTCGCTGATCGGTTTGCTCCGCCCGGAGCAGGGCTCGATCGTGATCGACGGCACCAACATTCTCGAGTGCTCCAGCAAGGAGCTCTACGAGATCCGCAAGCTGTTCGGTGTGCTGTTCCAGGACGGCGCCCTGTTCGGCTCGATGAACCTGTTCGACAACGTGGCGTTCCCGCTGCGCGAGCACACCAAGAAGTCCGAGTCCGAGATCCGCAAGATCGTCATGGAGAAGATGGAGCTCGTCGGCCTGCTCGGGGCCGAGGACAAGCTGCCCGGTGAGATCTCCGGTGGTATGCGCAAGCGTGCGGGCTTGGCCCGCGCCCTGGTGCTGGACCCGCAGATCATCCTCGTCGACGAGCCGGACTCCGGCCTGGACCCGGTGCGCACCACCTACATCTCCCAGACGTTGATCGACATCAACGCCGAGATCGACGCGACGATCCTGATCGTCTCGCACAACATCAATCTCGCGCGGACGGTGCCGGACAACATCGGCATGCTGTTCCGTCGACATCTGGTGATGTTCGGTCCGCGGGAGGTGCTGCTCACCAGTGAGGAGCCGGTGGTCAAGCAGTTCCTCAACGGCACCATGATCGGTCCGATCGGCATGTCCGAGGAGAAGGACGAGGCCACCATGGCGCAGGAGCAGGCGATGGTCGACGCCGGTCACCACGCGGGTGGTGTCGACGACGTCGAGGGCATCGTCCCGCAGATGAAGGCGACGCCGGGGATGCCGTTCCGGCAGGCTGTCGCGCGCCGGCAGGAACGTGTCCGGCACATCATGCACACCCTGCCGGAGAATGCCCAGATCGCCATCCAGGAAAGCCTCGACGAGACTTCCGGCGGAAACGGCGGCGGCGGCTACGACTACGCATACAGCCAGGAAGACACTCAGGTCATCCCCGCATACCGGGGCGAAGGATACGAAAACACCACTCACGGGCAAGGGTAGGCATATCGGATGGGGGTTACCCGCAGCTCGGTCTTGCGGCCGGTCAACGGTGCGCTGACACAGGCCGGAAACATCGTCGAGCTCTTTGTCGACGTTGCACGAAACACGTTCAAGCGGCCGTTCCAGTTCCGCGAGTTCATCGAACAGGCCTGGTTCATCGCCAGCGTCACGATCCTGCCGACGGCAATGGTCGCGATTCCGTTCGGCGCAGTGGTGTCACTGCAGACCGGATCGCTCATCAAGCAGCTCGGTGCAGAGTCGTTCACGGGAGCGGCCAGCGTGCTCGCCGTCATCCAGCAGGGTTCCCCGCTGGTGACGGCACTACTGGTGGCCGGGGCTGCGGGCTCGGCCGTCACGGCGGATCTCGGTGCGCGGACGATCCGCGAAGAGATCGACGCCATGGAAGTTCTCGGTATCAACCCGATTCAGCGACTCGTCGTGCCTCGGGTGCTTGCCATGGTTCTCGTCGCGATCCTGCTGAACGGCCTCGTGTCCGTGGTCGGTATCGCCGGCGGGTACTTCTTCAACGTCATCCTCCAAGGGGGTAATCCCGGTGCGTACCTGGCATCGTTCTCGGCCTTCGCCCAGCTTCCCGACATCTGGGTCGGCGAGCTCAAGGCGGCCGTCTTCGGTGTCATCGCCGGTGTCATCGCCGCGTACAAGGGGCTCCATCCGAAGGGTGGACCCAAGGGCGTCGGTGACGCGGTGAACCAGTCGGTGGTGATCACGTTCCTGCTGCTGTTCTTCGCGAACCTGATCCTGACCATGGTGTACCTCCAGATCGTTCCGGCGAAGGGATCGTGACCCCATGACAATCGCCAAGGGACGTGGTGACCGGACTCTGATGGCGGCACGCCGAGTCGGTCGTGCGCCGCTCAACGTGCTCGACCGGGCCGGCGAGCAGATGTCGTTCTACGCCAGGGCAATCGCCTGGTCGCCCCACACTCTCGTGCACTACCGCAAGGAAGTGCTCCGGCTGCTCGCCGAGGTCACGTTCGGCAGCGGCGCGCTCGCCGTCATCGGCGGCACCATCGGCGTCATCGCGATGATGTCCGGCTTCACCGGCGTCGTCGTCGGACTGCAGGGATTCGCCGCGCTCGAACAGCTGGGCAGCTCGGTGCTCACCGGCTTCCTGTCGGCCTACGTCAATACCCGTGAGATCGCGCCGATCGTTGCGGCACTCGCGCTCTCGGCCACCGTCGGTTGCGGTTTCACCGCGCAGCTCGGCGCCATGCGGATCTCGGAGGAGATCGACGCGCTGGAGGTCATGGCGGTGCCGAGTGTGCCGTTCCTCGTCACCACCCGCATGATCGCGGGATTCGTCGCTGTCATCCCGCTGTACATCGTCGGTCTGCTCGCGGCCTACCTCGCGTCCCGCATCATCAGTACCGTGTTCAACGGCCAGTCGACCGGCTCGTACGACCACTACTTCAATTTGTTCCTGCCACCGCAGGACGTCCTCTATTCGTTCGCGAAAGTGCTGATCTTCGCGTTCGTGCTGATCCTGATCCATTGCTACTACGGCTATCACGCCTCCGGTGGTCCCGCCGGTGTCGGTGTGGCCGTGGGTCGGGCGGTCCGCACCGCGATCGTCACCATCGCCGTTCTCGACTTCTTCCTGAGCCTCGCCATCTGGGGCACGACGACCACAGTGAGGGTGGCCGGATGAGCAACACGACATCTGTTGTGGGTCGACGGGTGCTGGGGCTGGTGTTCTTCCTTGTCCTCGCGTTGTTCCTGGTCTTCACCATCGGCATGTTCAACAAGACGTTCACCAAGGTCGTCAAGATCGACCTCCTCACCGATACCGCCGGAAATGCCCTGCCGCCCAACGCTGACGTGAAGGTCCGTGGCCTCATCGTCGGCGAGGTGCGCTCGGCATCCTCCCAGGAGGGCGAGGTCACCCTGGCTCTCGCGATCCAGCCCGACAAGGCGCAGCTGATTCCGTCCAACACGACGGCGCGGTTGCTGCCCAAGACGCTGTTCGGTGAGCGCTATGTGTCGCTGATCGTTCCCGAGGGCGACATGGCTCCGCCGATCCAGGCCGGCGACACGCTGCGTCAGGACAAGAGCGGCAACGCCGTCGAGGTCGGCGAGGTTCTCGACGGTCTGCTGCCGCTGCTGCAGGCGATTCCGCCGCAGGACCTGGCGAATACGCTCGGCGCGCTGTCCCAGGGACTGAGCGGCCGCGGCGCCGAACTCGGCCTGACGCTCGACCGTCTCGAGGAGATCTTCGGCGGGCTGAACACTGAACTTCCTGCCATCCAGGAGGATCTGCGCGGTCTGGCAGATTTCTCGCAGACGTACTCCGAGGCGGCACCCGACCTGGTCAACGCCCTCGACAACCTGCGTACCACCGGAAATACCGTGGTGGAGAAGCAGGGCGAGATCTCCACGTTGCTTGCGTCGCTGACCGGAACCGCGTCCAGCACCGCGGATCTCCTGCAGACCAACGCCGAATCGATCGTCAGTATCGCCGCCGATTCGCGTGAGGCACTGCAGATCCTCGGCCGTTACTCGCCGAGCTTCGGCTGCACGTTCGCGGGCTTCGCCAAGTCCGCTCCCGTCGCCCGTGAACTGCTGGCACCGGACGATCCGTACCCGGGCGTGCGTGCCAGCGTGCAGTTCGTCAATCCGAAGGGTCGCTACGTGCCCAACCAGGACGAGCCGCGACTGCTCGACAACCGCGGACCGGCTTGCTATGACAACGTCACCGCTCCGGGTGGAAAGTTCCCGCAGTACCCGGGCGGGTCGTCCTACAACGACGGTGCCTACCAGGTGCCCTCGCGGAATCCCGGCCCGTCGACCATCGACTTCCTCCCGGCGCCCGCCGGCGTCCCCGATCAGGTCCCGGGCTACGGAGCCGAGGTCACACCCGCGAGTTACGCGGGTTCGAAGATGGAGCAGGACACGTTGGACGTCGTCTACGGCGAGGCCGGGGGCATGGCGCCGGAGGACGTGCCGAGTTGGACGACACTCGTCGGCGCGCCGACCATGAGGGGGACTGAGGTGAGCTTCAAGTGAGGGGCCTGGCCGCACCATTGGTCAAGCTGATCGTGTTCGCCGTGGTCACCATCCTCGCGACCGGTCTGCTGGCCGCCACCATCGCCAACCTCGGTGGCGGCGGTGGCACCAAGTTCAACGCGATCTTCTCGGACGTCACCTCGCTCAACGAGGGCGACGAGGTCCGCATCGCCGGTGTGCGCGTGGGCCAGGTCGAGAAGATCGCGATCCACGACGACCGCGAGGCAGAGGTCCAGTTCACGGTGTCGGAACGGGACTGGCTGCCCGCCAGCACGACCGCGACCATCCGCTTCCGGAACCTCGTGGGGCAGCGCTACATCGCGCTCGAACAGGGCGAGGGGCAGCAGGGAATGAAGATGAGCGGCGGCGACACCATTCCGATGGAGCGGACTAAGCCTGCCGTCAACCTCACCACGCTGTTCGACGGGTTCCGTCCGCTGTTCCAGACCCTCAGCGCCGACGACGTGAACAAGTTGTCGTACCAGATCATCCAGGTGTTCCAGGGTGAGTCGGGAACCATCACGGAACTGGTCAAGAACACGGCAAGCCTCACCAACACGGTCGCCGACAAGGATCGGGTGATCGGTGCGGTGATCAACAACCTCAACGACGTGCTGGCCACGGTGAATCAGCGTGACGATCAACTCGATTCGCTGATCGTCAACACCCAGCAACTCGTCACGGGCCTGGCGAACGAGCGGGGAACCGTCGGTTCTGCGGTGACGTCCCTCGCGGGACTCACCGACGCGACCGCCGACCTGCTCGAACCCACCCGACCGTCCATCCAGGAATCCATCACGTCGCTGAACACGCTGGCGACGACGTTGAACCGTAACTCCGACACGGTCAACAGCGTTCTCCAGACGCTTCCGGTGAAGCTCGAGAAGCTCGGCCGGGCAGCCAGTTACGGATCCTGGTTCCAGTTCTACCTCTGTGGAGTCGACATCGTCGCAGGACCAGGTACCGCGCCCCAACTGAACCTGCCCACGGGCTTGCCCACCGTCAACCAGCCGCTCTATACGAACTCGGCGAAACGGTGCACGCAGGACGGCCTACAGGAGTTGCAGACACGATGAGCAGACGTCGCAGCCCGGCAGTGGCTGGTGCCCTCGGTATTCTCGTGGTGCTGTTGGCCACCCTGTCGGCTTTTTTCCTCGATTCGCTGCCGTTCATCGGCGCCGGATCGACCTATCACGCCGAATTCACCGAGGCGGCAGGGCTCAAGCCCTCCAACGAGGTCCGGATCGCCGGTGTCAAGGTCGGCAAGGTCACGTCCGTCGAACTCGACGGCGACCATGTGGACGTCGCCTTCAAGGTGTCGGACGCGTGGGTCGGCAACGAGACGTCGGCGTCCATCCAGATCAAGACGATCCTGGGTCAGAAGTACCTGGCCCTCGACCCCCGTGGCTCGGACACGCTGAATCCGAGCGACGTGATCCCGTTGGACCGCACCACGTCTCCGTACGACGTGATCGAGGCGTTCTCGGCCGCCGCACAGACGGTGGGTGACATCGACTCCGATCAGCTCGCACAGAGCATGGTGACGCTGTCGCAGGCGTTCGAGGGAACTCCCACGGAGATCCGAGCCTCCCTGGACGGTGTGAGCAGGCTGTCGCAGACCATCGCCAGCCGCGATCAGGAACTGCAGAAGTTGTTCGACGCGACGGGCAAGACCACCAAGGTCCTCGCCGACCGCAATGCCGAATTCAACCGGTTGATCAGCGACGCCGGTCTGCTGCTCGGTGAGCTCAACAGCCGTCAGCAGTCGATCTCTCAGCTGCTCACCGGAACTCAGCGGCTGTCGCAGCAGCTGACCGGACTCGTGCGCGACAACGAGGCCGCCATCGGTCCCGCACTCGAACAGCTCGACGGTGTCGTCGAGATCCTCAAGGCCAATAACGAGAACCTGGACAAGGCGATGAAACTGTACGAGCCGTTCGTCCGCCTGTACACGAACGTGGTCGGTAACGGTCGCTGGTTCGACCAGGTCGTGGTGAACCTCCTGCCGCCGGGTCTGCCCGACATTCCCGGTCCGCGCGATCCCGTCCGCACGTTGGGGGGTAACTGATGGCAGACGTCGAGAACGGAGCCGAACGCGGCGGACGCGGCGGGGTCGCCCTCATCGCAGGAATCGTCATCGTCGCGCTGGTGATCGCCGGGGCCCTGTGGTGGTTGTTCACCCGCGCAGGCACCACGCAGATCACCGCGTACTTCGACAAGTCGGTGGGCATCTACGAGGGTTCCGACGTGCGGATCCTCGGTGTGAAGGTCGGATCCGTCGACGGTGTCGAACCGCAGGGCGACCAGGTGAAGGTCGACCTGCGCGTCGACCGTGGCGTCGACATCCCCGCCGACGCCAAGGCAGCCCAGGTCACGCCGTCCGTGGTGTCCGACCGCTACATCCAGCTCGCGCCTGCCTACACGGGCGGCGACACGATGCAGAGCGGCGCCGTCATCTCGCGTGACCGCACTGCCACCCCCGTCGAGGTGGACGAGCTGTACGCGAGCATCGAGAAGCTGTCCACCGCTCTCGGCCCGGACGGGGCGAACAAGGAAGGCGCGCTGTCACAGTTCGTCGAGACCGGCGCGGCCAACCTCGACGGCAACGGAGAGGCGCTGGGGCAGAGCATCAATCAGCTGTCCGACGCCGCCCGCACGCTCAACGAGAGCCGCGGCGATCTGTTCGACACTGTCAAGAACCTCCAGGTGTTCGTGGGTGCGCTGGCGGCCAACGATCAGCAGGTCCGCGACTTCAACTCCCAGCTGTCCGACCTGTCCGGATTCCTTGCGGGGGAGCGGGAGAACCTCGGTGCCGCCCTGAACCAGCTGGCGATCGCCCTGGGTGACGTCTCGAAGTTCGTGGCCGACAACCGGGAGATCCTCGCCGAGAACGTGGACGATCTGGTTCCGGTGACGCAGACCCTCGCGGACAACCGCGAGTCGCTGGTCAATTCGCTGACCCTGCTTCCGCTGGCGATCAGCAACCTGGCTAACTCCTACGACGCGGAGTCCGGCAACCTGGCCTCGCGCCTGGCGTTCCCGGATCTGCAGGACCCGGCCGGCGTCGCGTGCAAGTTGATCGACCTCGGCAAGCTGGTACCCGGCGATCCGCGCTTCGAGCAACTCGGGCGTCAGATGCAGCCGCTGATCGACAACTGCGCCAACATCACGTCGCAGATCACGCAATCGGCGAAGACGCCGTCGCTCGTGCTTCCGTTCGGGATCATGAGTGCGGACAACATTCAGCGGACGGTCACGCCCGGCACGGTGCCGGGTGTCGTGTCGCCGCGATTCGAAGGCGCAACGGGTGGTGAGGGCGAATGAAGCGGTCGGTAATCCTCGGCGCCGGTGCGTGCGCCGTCGCCATCGCAGTGACGTCCTGCTCGTCGGAGGGAATCTACGGAGTTCCGCTGCCGGGCGGCCCGGATGTCGGTGACCACCCGATGCACCTGACGATCCAGTTCGACGACGTCCTCGACCTCGTCCCGCAGTCCGCTGTCAAGGTCGACGGTGTTCCGGTGGGCCGGGTCGAATCGATCAAGGTGGCCCCGGACGGCTGGACAGCCGATGTGGAGGTCGTCCTCGACTCGTCCGTCGATCTCGCGGCCAACGCGGTCGCCGCCATCGAGCAGACCAACCTGCTCGGCGAGAAGTTCGTCCAGCTGTCCGAACCGCCGGAAGACAAGGATCCCGCGCGGCTCGAGGACGGCGACACGATCTCGCTCGATCGCACCCGGCACGCCACGGAGATCGAGCAGGTACTCGGCGCGCTGTCGCTGCTGCTCAACGGCGGCGGCGTCGGCCAGCTGCAGCCGATCGTGCACGAACTGACCACCGCACTCGACGGGCGTGAGGATCGTGTCCGGGGACTTCTCGAGCAGGCGAACACGCTCATCGACGGTCTCAACCAGCAGCGCGACGACATCACCCGCGCCCTGGACGGCCTCGACACCCTGACCACGCGGGTGAACGAACAGAACGAGAAGATCGGGCTGATCCTCGACCAGCTCCCGATCGCCGCCGAAGTGCTCAACGAGCAGCGACCGCAGCTCACCCAGATGCTCACGCAACTGGACCGGCTCGGCACCGTCGGCACGGACGTGATCAACCGGTCGAAGAACGATCTGATCGCGGACCTCCTCGCGCTGCGGCCGACGCTGAAGGCGCTCGCCGAGTCCGGCGACGACCTGCCCAACTCGCTCGCGTTCATCCCGACCGTCCCGTTCCCGGACGGTGTCGAGAAGATCGCGCTCGGCGGATCGGTCAACCTGTTCCTCACGGTCGACCTGCAGATCGGCGATGCGCTCAGCGCACTCGGCGTCGGTCAGGGCGACCCGGTGTACGTGCCGCCGAAGTTCGGTGAGCCCAAGCCGATCGTCGATCCCTCGAACCCGTACTACAACGGCAACGGGCCCAAGCCGGGATGGCCGACGGTGTCGCTGCTGCCGATTCCGCCGATCATCCCCGCCCCGACGGGCCTGCGGATCCCGGGTCTCCCCGGCACCGCGCCTGCGGCAGGCAACGGTGGCGCAGGGAACGGCACGACGGACGGTGCAGCGCCGCCGCCGCAGAACCCGCTCGGGGGACTGCTGGAGCAGTTCGGAATAGGGGGTGGACAGTGAGGTCACGACTGGTCAGGATCCAGCTCGTTGCGTTCGCCATCGTGGCGATGCTCGGGCTGGTTTACGTCGGCGCCAAGTACGTCCGCCTCGACAATCTGCTCGGGTTCGGTGAGTACGACGTGAACGCGCAGTTCAAGGACTCCGGCGGCATCTTCACCAACGCCGAGGTCACGTACCGCGGAGTTCCCGTCGGCCGTGTCGGCGACCTGTCCCTGACCGCGGACGGAATCAACGTCGAGTTGAAGATCTCCTCGGGTGGGCCCGACATCCCGGCGTCGGCCAAGGCCGTCGTCGCCAACCGATCCGCGATCGGTGAGCAGTACGTCGACCTTCAGCCCGACAGCGACCAGGGGCCGTTCCTCGAACAGGGCTCGGTGATCACCGAGGCCGACACGTCGACACCTGTTCCGGTCGAGCAGGTGCTGATGGCCACCGACGGTCTGGTCCGGTCGGTTCCGGTCGACTCGCTGCGCACGGTCGTCACCCAGCTGGGAACGGCATTCAACGGCAAGGGCGAAGATCTGCAGACGCTCGCGGACTCTCTGTCGACGCTGACGAAGGACGGACTCGACGTTCTCCCGCAGACGCTGGCCCTCATCCGGGACAGCCAGACGGTGCTGGCGACGCAGTCCGATCAGTCCTCCGCGATCGTCCAGTTCAGTTCGGATCTCGACGCGGTTGCGGCGCAGCTGCGGACCAGCGACCCCGATCTCCGCGCGGTCATCGACAAGGGAATTCCGGCGAGCGACGAGGTCGGTCTGCTGGTGAACCAGATCGGTCCGAGTCTCACCACCGACCTGACGAACCTCGCCGCGGTCGGCGACAAGCTGGCTCCGCAGGCGATCGCGCTGCGGCCGATCCTGATGTTCCTGCCTGCTATCGCGGCGTCCGCGTCGACCGTGGCCCCCGGCGACGGCACGGTGCATCAGGGCATCGTCCTGGAAACCAACAATCCGCCGTCGTGCACACTCGGTTACGAAGGGACACAGGAGATCCTGGCCGAGATGAAGCGGCAGGACCCGAACTTCGACGACACCCAGCAGGACTTCCCGTACAACACGAAGGCCAACTGCGACGCTCCCCAGGGAAGCGTGACGGGTGTGCGAAGTGCAGACCGCATCGTGTTCGCCGATCCGGACACGATCCAGCCGTGGGATTTCAAGCCGAAGGTCATGCCTGACACTCTCAACTTGAATCCCATCGCAACGCAGCTCGCACCGCTCCTCGGGGTTACTCCCAAGTAGTATTCGGTTCCGGCCGAGGGCGAGTAGAAGAAAACAATCAGTAGGGTATTGGTGTGACGCGAATTACCACGCCCCCGGAGTCGGGACAACCGGCTCCGGGGAAGGACAGAACTCTGAAGGCCTCGTTTGCTGCGGTGACCGCACTGGTGGTGATCGCGGTTGTCGCAGCCGGATGGTTTGGCTTCGGGTGGGCGCGCGCTCTCTTCGTGGACAAGCCGATCGCCGACGCGCGCGATTCCGCGTTGACAGGCGCCCAGCAGGCCGCGATCAACCTCAACTCGGTCGATTCGAAAGACCTCGACGGATCCTTCGAGAACATGAAGTCGTCGATCACGGGCGACAAGATGAACCAGGACCTCCAGGCGACGATGGACGGGTTCACCGACCAGATGCGTCAATCCGGTGCGGCGAGCAAGGCCGAGCTGATCCAGGGCACACTCACGGAACTGAACACCGACGACGGCACCGCGAAGGCACTGGTCGTCGTGGCAGTCACCACCACGTGGCCCGACCGCTTCGACAAGGCCAAGGTGACGATGCGGATGGACGTCCAGGACGTGGACGGGGTCTGGAAGGCCTCGTCGGTCGAACCGGTGGGCGGGCGTATTCCGCTCGAGAGCGGACCGGTGCCCGCCGACGGCGCGGCTCCCGCCCCGGCCCCCACCGAACCGGCTCCCGCCGAGCAGGCGCCGGCCGAACAGGCCCCCGAAGGCGACAGCGGCGGTCAGTAGTCCTGATGTGCCGCGGCGGCATGTCGCTGCGGTGTCCACGTCGACGACAGCTCGTCGTGCAATGAGAAAGTGGTGAACTATGCCCCCCAAGCGCCGAAACAACGTGCCGGACAGCGCTGCAAAGGGCAGGCGTCCGCGCGTGGCGGGGACCCGTCAGTCGACGCCGAAGCCGCCCCGACCGGAAACCCCGGTCGCTGATACGGAGCCGGTGACGAAGCCGGAACCGGCGAAGAAGACGGAACCGGTGGCGAAGGCCGAAACCGAGACGGCGAAGACCTCCGGCACGGACACGACTGTGTCGTTGGCCAAGCCGGTGTCGACGGCGAAGGCCGCGTCCGCGGGAAAGGCGAAGGTTGCCAACCTTCAACCGCGCATCAGCAAGCAGCAGGCCCCCGCCGCCGAGACCGCGGCGGCCGACAGCGGGTCCAGTCGGATCACCTGGAAGCTCGTCGGGATCCTCGGAGCCGTGGCGGTGGTGCTCGGGGTCTTCGCGGTGGTCGCGGCTTTCAAGCCCGGCGCAGACATCACGAACACCGCCTGGGTCGACGAAGGCGGTACCGCCGAGGTGACCAAGGCGGGAACGGAGGCGATCGAGACGCTGTACACGTACAGCTATGAGAGCATCGATCAGGACTTCGAGAAGGCGCGCGGCTACCTCAACGACGCCAAGCGTGACGAATTCGACTCGACCGCCGGCACCACCAAAGAGGCCGCCATTCAGACCAAGACGGCCACCCAGGCCTCCGTCACCGACATCGGGGTCACGATGCTCGACGGCGACCGGGCCGAACTGCTCGCGCACATGAACGTCAGCGCCACCGGTGACGCCGTGGCTCAGGGCAGTGCTGCGACCCCGCTGTCGATCAAGATGGAGAAGATCGACGGCAAGTGGGTGCTGTCCGACATCTCCGACAGCGAGGGCTGATCCTGCCGCCCGGAAAGATTTGAGCTGGAACGGGATCCGTGCGCTCCGGACGGGTGAGTGCTGAATTGCCCTCTCCGGCAGAGTAAACCGATTCGCATCCGATCGTCTTCACGATTGGATGGGAATCTGTTGCTGCGGTGTCGGTTTCGGATGCTCCGGTGAACCGGGGGTAGGTGTTTTCCGTGCCAGGAATCCCGGCGCCCACCAGTTGGCCTCACCCATCAGCTTCACCAGGGCGGGCACCAGCATCATGCGGATGACGGTGGCGTCGATGAGCAGCGCGACGATCATGCCGAGCCCGATGAATCGCATCATCGTCAGTTCCGAGAGCGTGAACGCGCCGGTGACGACGATCAGCAGCGCGGCGGCCGCCGTCACGATGCGCCCCGTATGTGCCGTGCCGATCCGCACGGCCTCTTCGGTCGATGCCCCCTTGTCGTGGGCCTCGACCATTCGCGACATCAGGAAGATCTCGTAGTCGGTGGAGAGCCCGAACACCACCGCGATGATGAGGACGACCATCGTCGCGGGCAGCGGTCCCGGCGTCACGCCCAGAAATTCGGCCCCGTGACCGTCCTCGAAGATCCACGTGAGCACGCCGAACGAGGCGGCGAGGCTCAGAGTGGCCATCGCGATCGCCTTCAGGGGCAGCACCACGGACCGGAACGCCAGCAGCATCAGCACGAAGGTGACGCCCACCATGATCCCGATCATCCACGGCAGTCCCGCGGCCATCGCGTCCAGTCCGTCGGCGGTCAGGGCGTTCAGCCCGCCCAGCATCTTCTCGGTGCCTTCCGGGGGCGGGAGGTCGCGCAGTGCGGCGGCCGTCGCCATGGCCCCCGTCGTGCGGTCGGCGTCGCCGAAGATGGCCCGGATGGCGACGAACGTGTCGGTGGCGCCGACCGGGACCACCCGCTGGACGCCGTCGACCGCGGCCGTCGCCCGGAAGAACTCCGCCGTGGCGGCCGGCGGCGGGGCCTTGCCGTCGCTGCCCTGCAGGACCAGCGTCGCCCCGTTGTTGGCGAGTGGAAAGTCGGTGGCGAGATCCTGGACGGCGAGCCGGAGCGGGTGAGCCGCGGGCAGTCCGGTGTGGTCGAGATCACCCAGTGATGCGCCTGTGAGGGGCGCGGCGAGCACGAGCAGCCCCGCGACGATGGCCGTCGCGATCGGGACGGGCCGCCGCATGACGCGGGCGGCGACGCCGCCCCAGAACCGGTGCGCCCGGTCTTCGCCGCGTTCGACCACTCCCGGTCGCCACGTCAGCGAGTTGATGCGCGGCCCGAGCAGAGCGAGTGCCGCGGGCAGCGCCGACAGCGACAGCACGGCGGCGATCCCGATGGCTGCCATCCCGCCGTAGGCGAACGACCGGACGATGGCCTGGGGAAACACGAGCATGCCCACGAAACCGCACACGAGGAGGAGGGCGGAGAACCCCACGGTCCGGCCGGCCGTGGCGAGCGTCCGGCGGACGGCGTCGTCGGTGCGGGAGCCGGACCGCAGCTCCTCGCGGAACCGGGTCACGACGAACAATCCGTAATCGATGGACATGCCGAGCCCGACGAGGCTCGCGATGTTCACAGAGAATGCGCTGACCTCGGTGAAGTACGAGATCACGCGCAGGGCGCCGAGGGCGCCGAGGATCGCGAGACCGCCGACGCACAGCGGGACGGCTGCGCCGACGAGGCCGCCGAAGATGACGAGCAGAAGGAGCAGCAGAAGCGGGAACGACACCGCCTCGGCTCGCAGCAGATCACTTTCGGACACCTCGTTGAAGGCGTTGGCTGCCGCACTGAAGCCGCTGAACTCCGCGTCCGTGCCGTCGATGACCAGCAGGGGTTCGAGATCGTGGTACGCCGCGATACGAGTGTTCTCGTCGCCGCTCAGCGACAGCACCACCAGTCCCTCGGTGCCGTCGGTGGACCGCAGGAACTCCTTCGCCTGTGGCGGCGCCGACCAGTACGACAGGGGAGTGTTGGCGAGCACTCCGGGGTCGATTTGCGCGAGGTGGGCGGCCACCTCGGGACCGAGATCCTCGATCGTCGCACCCGGACGTGCGTGGTAGGTGACCGCCAGATCGGGGGTCTGCCGTCCGAACGTCCCCTCGATCAGGCGCTCCACGGCCGCGGATTCGCTGCCCGGATCGGTGTACCCGCCGAGGCTCAGCCGGTCGAACACGCCCGATCCCCACGCCCCACCGAGCAGCACCAGCAGCACCGTGGCGGCCAGGACCAGCTTCGGACGGGCGACGACGAACGAACTCCAGCGCGTCACGGCTCTGCTTCCCTCGAGAAATCGACGGCGATCGCGTGCGCATATTGTTCACCGCCCGTCAGCGGCTGGGAAGGGGCGGCGTGAACTGTCCCGGGCCTCGCGAAACGACGCGACACGCCCCCTAACTCTTGACGCCGCGATGATCACGCGTCACTCTGATGCGTGAACATGCGCAGTGACGCGTGGCCAAGCGCCCGGCTGGGTGCTGTTTCGGGTGCCCGACTCGACATCTACTGAGTTTGGGTGTACTTTTGGACGTTGCGCTGGCTGCCTCCTGTCCACCCCTCGTCCGCACCGCTGCGAAGTGATTCACTCTTCAGCAACTGTGACGAGTTTCGTTCGGGTTGTGACCAGCGAAATTCGAAGCAGATACAGCGGCGGTCGCAACAGCAAGAGCGGCCCGCGTGAGGTGCTGGAAGGACGCATCTTGGCAGTCTCTAGCCAGACCAAGGCAGTTTCCGGAATCCCCGGAGCCCCGAAGAGGGTTTCGTTCGCAAAGATTCGCGAACCCCTCGAAGTTCCCGGGCTTCTTGATGTACAAACCGATTCGTTCGAGTGGTTGATCGGTGCGCAGAGCTGGCGCGAACGCGCCGCCGCTCGTGGCGACAGCGCAATCTCCGGAGGTCTCGAGGACATTCTCGCGGAGCTTTCTCCGATCGAGGATTTCTCGGGCTCGATGTCTCTGTCCTTCTCGGACCCGCGTTTCGACGAGGTGAAGGCCTCGACGGACGAGTGCAAAGACAAAGACATGACCTACGCGGCGCCGTTGTTCGTGACCGCGGAGTTCATCAACAACAACACCGGTGAGATCAAGAGCCAGACGGTCTTCATGGGCGACTTCCCGATGATGACCGACAAGGGCACGTTCATCATCAACGGCACCGAGCGTGTCGTGGTCTCGCAGCTGGTGCGTTCCCCCGGCGTCTACTTCGACCACTCCGTCGACAAGGGCACCGAGAAGGACCTGCACAGCGTCAAGGTCATCCCGGGCCGTGGTGCATGGCTCGAGTTCGACGTGGACAAGCGTGACACGGTCGGCGTCCGCATCGACCGCAAGCGCCGCCAGCCCGTCACCGTGCTGCTGAAGGCCCTCGGCTGGACCACCGAGCAGATCACCGAGCGCTTCGGCTTCTCGGAGATCCTCATGGCGACGCTCGAGAAGGACAACACCGCCGGCACCGACGAGGCGCTGCTCGACATCTACCGCAAGCTGCGTCCGGGCGAGCCGCCGACCAAGGAGAGCGCGCAGACGCTCCTGGAGAACCTGTTCTTCAAGGACAAGCGCTACGACTTGGCTCGCGTGGGTCGCTACAAGATCAACAAGAAGCTGGGCCTGAACCTCGGACAGCCGATCGTCGCGTCGACCCTCACCGAGGAAGACATCGTCGCCACCATCGAGTACCTGGTGCGCCTGCACGCCGGTGACACCGAGATGACCGCCCCCGGCGGCAGTGCGGTGCCCGTCGAGGTCGACGACATCGACCACTTCGGTAACCGTCGTCTGCGCACGGTCGGTGAGCTCATCCAGAACCAGATCCGCGTGGGCCTGTCCCGCATGGAGCGAGTGGTTCGTGAGCGCATGACCACCCAGGACGTCGAGGCGATCACGCCGCAGACGCTGATCAACATCCGGCCCGTCGTGGCTGCGATCAAGGAGTTCTTCGGAACCTCCCAGCTGTCGCAGTTCATGGACCAGAACAACCCGCTGTCGGGGCTGACGCACAAGCGTCGTCTGTCCGCCCTCGGCCCCGGTGGTCTGTCCCGTGAACGCGCCGGCCTCGAGGTGCGAGACGTTCACCCGTCGCACTACGGCCGCATGTGCCCGATCGAGACCCCTGAGGGTCCGAACATCGGTCTGATCGGTTCGCTGTCGGTGTACGCACGGGTCAACCCGTTCGGCTTCATCGAGACGCCGTACCGCAAGGTCGAAAACGGTCAGGTCACCGACCAGGTCGACTACCTGACCGCGGACGAAGAGGACCGCCACGTCGTCGCCCAGGCCAACTCGGCCCTCGACGCCAACGGTCACTTCACGGACGATCGCATTCTGGTCCGTCGTAAGGGTGGCGAGGTCGAGTTCGTCTCGTCCGCCGAGATCGACTACATGGACGTCTCGCCGCGACAGATGGTGTCCGTCGCGACCGCGATGATTCCGTTCCTCGAGCACGACGACGCCAACCGTGCCCTGATGGGTGCGAACATGCAGCGTCAGGCGGTGCCCCTCGTTCGCAGCGAGGCTCCGCTGGTCGGTACCGGCATGGAACTGCGTGCCGCCGTCGACGCGGGCGACGTCATCGTCACCGAGAAGACGGGTGTCGTGGAAGAGGTCTCCGCCGACTACGTCACGGTCATGGCCGACGATGGCAGCCGCAAGACCTACCGGATGCGCAAGTTCGCGCGTTCGAACCAGGGCACCTGCGCCAACCAGCGTCCGATCGTGGACGAGGGACAGCGTGTCGAGTTCGGACAGGTCCTCGCCGACGGCCCCTGCACCGAGAACGGTGAGATGGCGCTCGGCAAGAACCTGCTCGTCGCGATCATGCCGTGGGAAGGCCACAACTACGAGGACGCGATCATTCTGTCGCAGCGCCTCGTGGAAGAGGACGTCCTGACCTCGATCCACATCGAGGAGCACGAGATCGATGCCCGCGACACCAAGCTCGGTGCCGAGGAGATCACTCGCGACATCCCGAACGTCTCCGACGAGGTCCTCGCCGACCTCGACGAGCGCGGCATCATCCGTATCGGTGCCGAGGTTCGTGACGGTGACGTGCTGGTCGGAAAGGTCACGCCGAAGGGCGAGACCGAGCTGACCCCCGAGGAGCGCCTGCTGCGCGCCATCTTCGGTGAGAAGGCCCGCGAGGTTCGCGACACGTCGCTGAAGGTTCCCCACGGTGAGACCGGCAAGGTCATCGGCATTCGCGTGTTCTCGCGCGACGACGACGACGATCTGCCCCCCGGTGTCAACGAGCTGGTCCGCGTCTACGTGGCACAGAAGCGCAAGATCCAGGACGGCGACAAGCTCGCCGGCCGCCACGGCAACAAGGGCGTCATCGGCAAGATTCTCCCGCAGGAGGACATGCCGTTCCTGCCCGACGGCACTCCGGTCGACATCATTCTGAACACCCACGGTGTTCCGCGTCGTATGAACATCGGTCAGATCTTGGAGACCCACCTCGGGTGGATCGGCAAGACCGGCTGGAACGTTCAGATCGCCGGCGACGGCTCCCGTCCCGATTGGGCGGAGCAGCTGCCGGAGGAGATGCTGTCTGCACCTGCCGACTCCAACATCGCTACCCCGGTGTTCGACGGCGCCAAGGAAGACGAGCTCACCGGTCTCCTCGGTTCGACGCTGCCGAACCGCGACGGCGAGGTCATGGTCGCGTCCGACGGAAAGGCCACGTTGTTCGACGGCCGTTCCGGCGAGCCGTTCCCGTACCCGGTCTCGGTCGGCTACATGTACATCATCAAGCTGCACCACCTGGTCGACGACAAGATCCACGCTCGTTCGACCGGTCCGTACTCGATGATCACCCAGCAGCCGCTCGGCGGTAAGGCCCAGTTCGGTGGCCAGCGCTTCGGTGAGATGGAGTGCTGGGCGATGCAGGCCTACGGCGCGGCATACACGCTGCAGGAGCTGCTCACCATCAAGTCGGACGACGTGGTGGGTCGAGTCAAGGTGTACGAGGCCATCGTCAAGGGCGAGAACATCCCCGAGCCGGGCATCCCCGAGTCGTTCAAGGTGCTCCTGAAGGAGCTCCAGTCGCTCTGCCTCAACGTGGAGGTGCTGTCCTCGGACGGCGCGGCCATCGCGATGGCGGACGGCGACGACGAGGACCTGGAGCGGGCCGCAGCGAACCTGGGCATCAACTTGTCCCGGAACGAAGCGGCGACGGTCGACGACCTCGCGAACTAGGTTTCGGTCCCCGGGTCCTGAGAAATCAGGATCCGGGGGCGTAGTTCACATTTGAATTGGCAGTCAGGTATCGGCGGGTGACCGTTGATCCACAATCCCTCTGGGGAAAGGAAGTTACGTGCTCGACGTCAACTTCTTCGATGAACTCCGCATTGGCCTCGCCAGTGCAGAGGACATCCGCAATTGGTCCTACGGCGAGGTCAAGAAGCCGGAGACCATCAACTACCGCACCCTCAAGCCCGAGAAGGACGGCCTCTTCTGCGAGAAGATCTTCGGCCCCACCCGGGACTGGGAGTGCTACTGCGGTAAGTACAAGCGTGTCCGCTTCAAGGGCATCATTTGTGAGCGCTGCGGCGTCGAGGTGACCCGCGCCAAGGTTCGGCGTGAGCGTATGGGCCACATCGAACTGGCCGCCCCGGTCACGCACATCTGGTACTTCAAGGGCGTGCCCAGCCGTCTCGGCTACCTGCTCGACCTGGCGCCGAAGGATCTCGAGAAGATCATCTACTTCGCCGCGTACGTCATCGTCGGTGTCGACGAGGAACTGCGTCACAACGAGCTGTCCACTCTCGAAGCCGAGATGCAGGTCGAGAAGAAGTCCGTCGCGGATCAGCGTGACGCCGACCTCGAGGCCCGCGCTCAGAAGCTCGAAGCCGACATCGCCGAGCTGGAGGCGGAGGGCGCCAAGTCCGACGTCCGCCGCAAGGTCAAGGACGGCGGCGAGCGCGAAATGCGTCAGCTCCGTGACCGCGCGCAGCGCGAGCTGGATCGTCTCGACGAGATCTGGACCACGTTCACCAAGTTGAGTGTCAAGCAGCTCATCGTCGACGAACTGCTGTACCGCGAGCTCGTCGACCGCTACGGCGAGTACTTCACGGGCGCCATGGGTGCCGAGTCGATCCAGAAGCTCATGGAGAGCTTCGACATCGACGCCGAGGCCGAGAACCTCCGCGAGACCATCCGCAGCGGCAAGGGGCAGAAGAAGCTCCGCGCACTGAAGCGTCTCAAGGTCGTCGCAGCCTTCCAGGTCAACCAGAACTCGCCCATGGGCATGGTTCTGAACGCCGTCCCGGTGATCCCGCCGGAGCTGCGCCCGATGGTTCAGCTCGACGGTGGCCGCTTCGCCACCTCCGACCTGAACGACCTGTACCGCCGCGTGATCAACCGCAACAACCGCCTCAAGCGACTGATCGACCTCGGTGCCCCCGAGATCATCGTCAACAACGAGAAGCGGATGCTGCAGGAGTCCGTGGACGCGCTGTTCGACAACGGCCGTCGTGGCCGTCCCGTCACGGGTCCCGGTAACCGTCCGCTGAAGTCCCTGAGCGACCTGCTCAAGGGCAAGCAGGGTCGTTTCCGTCAGAACCTGCTCGGTAAGCGCGTCGACTACTCGGGTCGTTCCGTCATCGTCGTCGGCCCGCAGCTCAAGCTGCATCAGTGCGGTCTGCCGAAGCTGATGGCTCTCGAGCTGTTCAAGCCGTTCGTGATGAAGCGTCTGGTCGACCTGAACCACGCGCAGAACATCAAGTCCGCCAAGCGCATGGTGGAACGTCAGCGCGCACAGGTGTGGGACGTCCTCGAAGAGGTCATCGCCGAGCACCCGGTGCTGCTGAACCGTGCACCGACGCTGCACCGCCTGGGCATCCAGGCCTTCGAGCCGCAGCTGGTCGAAGGTAAGGCCATTCAGCTCCACCCGCTGGTGTGTGAGGCCTTCAACGCCGACTTCGACGGTGACCAGATGGCCGTGCACCTTCCGCTGTCCGCGGAGGCGCAGGCCGAGGCTCGCATCCTGATGCTGTCGTCGAACAACATCCTGTCGCCCGCGTCGGGTCGACCGCTCGCCATGCCCCGTCTGGACATGGTCACCGGTCTGTACCACCTGACCCGGTTGGACGAGGGTGCGATCGGCGAGCTCGAAGCGTCGACCAGCGAAGAGGCGGAGCAGGGCGTGTACTCCTCGCCTGCCGAGGCTCAGATGGCCGTCGATCGTGGCGCGCTCGTCGTGCAGGCGAAGATCAAGGTGCGGCTCACGCAGCAGCGCCCGCCCCGCGACATCGAGTCGGAGCTGTTCCCCGAAGGCTGGAACTACGGTGACGGCTGGACCGCGGAGACGACGCTGGGTCGCGTGCTCTTCAACGAGCTGCTGCCCGCGGACTACCCGTTCGTCAACGAGCAGATGCCGAAGAAGCGTCAGGCGACAATCATCAACGATCTCGCCGAGCGCTACCCCATGATCGTGGTCGCGCAGACCGTCGACAAGCTGAAGGACGCCGGTTTCTACTGGGCCACGCGTTCGGGTGTCACGGTCTCGATCTCCGACGTCCTCGTGCCGCCGGAGAAGGCTCAGATCATGGAGTCCTTCGAGGCTCAGGCCGACCAGATCGAGAAGAAGTACCAGCGTGGTGCTCTGAACAAGACCGAGCGCAACAGCGCCCTGGTCAAGATCTGGTCCGAGGCCACCGACGAGGTCGGTAAGGCCATGGAGGCCCACTTCCCCGACGACAACCCGATCCCGATGATCGTGAAGTCCGGCGCCGCCGGCAACATGACTCAGGTTCGGTCGCTCGCCGGGATGAAGGGTCTGGTGACCAACCCGAAGGGTGAGTTCATCCCGCGTCCGATCAAGTCTTCCTTCAAGGAAGGCCTGACCGTTCTCGAGTACTTCATCAACACGCACGGTGCCCGTAAGGGTCTGGCCGATACCGCGCTCCGCACCGCCGACTCGGGTTACCTGACCCGTCGTCTGGTGGACGTCTCGCAGGACGTCATCGTCCGCGAGGTCGACTGTGGAACCGAGCGCGGCATCGTCACCACGATCGCCGAGAAGCAGGCCGACGGCACGCTGATCCGCGACGCTCACGTGGAGACGAGCACGTACGCCCGCACCCTGGCCGCCGACGCGGTCGACGAGAACGGCAACGTCATCGTCGAGCGTGGACACGACCTGGGCGACCCGGCGATCGACGCGCTGCTCGAAGCAGGCATCACGCAGGTCAAGGTCCGGTCGGTGCTCACCTGCACTACCGGCACCGGCGTCTGCGCCACTTGCTACGGCCGCTCCATGGCCACCGGCAAGCTCGTCGACATCGGTGAGGCCGTCGGTATCGTCGCCGCACAGTCCATCGGTGAGCCCGGTACCCAGCTGACCATGCGTACGTTCCACCAGGGTGGTGTCGCCGGAGACGACATCACCGGTGGTCTGCCGCGTGTTCAGGAGCTGTTCGAGGCCCGCGTCCCCAAGGGCAAGGCCCCGATCGCCGACGTCAGTGGCCGCGTGCAGCTCGAGGACGGCGACCGCTTCTACAAGATCACCATCGTCCCGGACGACGGTGGCGAAGAGGTTGTCTACGACAAGCTCTCGAAGCGTCAGCGTCTGCGTGTCTTCAAGCACGACGACGGCACCGAACGCCTTCTGGCCGACGGTGACCACGTCGAGGTCGGTCAGCAGCTCATGGAAGGTGCTGCCGATCCGCACGAGGTGCTGCGTGTCATGGGCCCCCGTCAGGTGCAGATCCACCTCGTCAACGAGGTCCAGGAGGTGTACCGGAGCCAGGGTGTGTCGATCCACGACAAGCACATCGAGGTCATCGTGCGCCAGATGCTGCGTCGCGTGACGATCATCGACTCGGGCGCCACGGAGTTCCTGCCCGGTTCGCTGACCGAGCGTGCGGACTTCGAAGCGGCCAACCGCCGTGTCGTCGCCGAGGGTGGCGAGCCGGCAGCCGGACGTCCGGTGCTGATGGGTATCACCAAGGCATCGCTGGCGACCGACTCGTGGCTGTCCGCGGCGTCGTTCCAGGAGACCACTCGCGTGCTGACCGATGCGGCGATCAACTGCCGCTCGGACAAGCTGATCGGTCTGAAGGAAAACGTGATCATCGGAAAGCTGATCCCCGCCGGTACCGGTATCAACCGTTACCGCAACATCCAGGTTCAGCCGACCGAAGAAGCTCGCGCTGCTGCGTACGCGGTTCCGTCCTACGACGACCAGTACTACAGCCCGGACGGCTTCGGCCAGAACACCGGTGCCGCGGTGCCGCTGGACGATTACGGTTTCAGCAACGATTACCGGTAGGCGCTCCGCGCCCGTGAGCGGTTGACGAGTCCCAGGACTCGCCGGGCACTCACCAAGGACGAAGGCCCCACCCCTCTCTCTTCGGGGGTGGGGCCTTCATCTGTTTCCATGCCTTGTCGCCGGGTGTTCGCCGTTGCTAGCGTCGGATGATGGCCCGGTCGAGGTTCGCCATCGCGCTCCTACTCGCCGTCGTCGTGGGGGCCGCGACCTCCTGCACGGCCTCGGACACCCAGCAGAGCGAGGCGACGTCGTCGGCGGCGCCTGCCGCGTCCGCCGGTCCCGCGGTGCTCACGCCGGTGGTCGCGGATGTGGTGGCCGCGCCGATCCCGGTGACGGGCAGCGACGGTCGCGTGCACCTGGTCTACGAACTGCGGCTGACGAACACCGGTTCGCAGCCGGCGACGATCACGTCGCTGCAGGTGAAGGGCGACGGCCGCACACTGGTGGATTTGAGCGGCGATGCGCTGACGCCCTGGTCCCAGGCACTCGGCGGAGGCCCGAAGACCGGCACCGTCCTCGCCCCCGGACAGCAGGGGCTGGTGTGGATCGACGCGACACTGAACAGTCCCGACGACGTGCCCACCAGTCTCGGCCACGTCGTGAACGTCAACTTTCCGCAGGCGACGTCACTCGTGCCGTCGCAGCTCGCCGAGAACGTGGCGGACACCGAAGTCGACACCCGCGACGCCGTCCGGATCCGCGCTCCCCTCGACGGTCCGCGGTGGCTCGACGGCACCGGCTGCTGCACGGTCACGTCCCACCGCGCGGCCGTGCTGCCGATCAACGGGCGGATGCTCACGGCCGAGCGCTTCGCGATCGACTTCGTCCAACTCGACGAGCAGGGACGCATCTACGTCGGCGACAAGACTCAGCTGTCGAGCTACGAGTACTACGGCGCACCGGTCCGTGCGGTGTCGGACGGCAAGGTGATCGCCGTCGTGGGCGACCTGTCCGAACAGGTTCCGGGTGCCAGTCCGCAGGGACTGCCCCTCGACCAGTACGGCGGAAACCACGTCGTCCAGGACATCGGGAACGGGCGGTACGCGTTCTACGCGCACCTGCAGCCCGGCAGCGTGGACGACATCAGCGTCGGCCAGGACCTGCGGGCGGGCGACCAGCTCGGGTTGCTGGGCAACAGCGGTAACACCGACGCACCGCATCTGCACTTCCATCTGATGGACGGGCCGAACTACCTGGCGTCGAACGGCATTCCGTTCGAGTTCGAGAACTTCGACCTCGACGGGCGGGTGACGGGGGAGAGTCTCGAAGCCGCTGCGACCGCCGGCGCCCCGGTGGTCGACGAGGCGGGAACGCAGACCGGATCGCGCACCGACGAGATGCCGCTGTACCTCGACGTCGTGACGTTCCCGGGCAGTTAGCCGAGGAGCCCGCGCTCGACGAACCGGGTGAGTGCGGCGATGCCCGCATCGTCGTCGCCGTCCCACAGGCCGACGAAGACGGTCGCCACCGCGGCGAGCAACTGGGCACTGACGTCGGGGCTCGCAGGGAGGTGTGCGCCGTCCGCGGAGAGTGTCGTGAGGAGTTCGGCCCACGGCTTCATCTGCTCGATCCCGAAGTCGTGCATCCGCTGCGCGAACTCGGGATCGACGAGGGCTGCGTCGCGGAGCGCGGACATCACGGTGCGATGCCGCGACTGCAGTTGCCAGAACACGGCGAGATGCGGACCGAGGTTCCGCAGATCGTCGGGGGAGGTGGTGACGAGTGCATCCGCGTCGTCGCCGATGTCGTCCGCGAGCGCGAGGAGCAGCGCTTCCTTGCCATCGAAATGGTTGTAGAACGAACCCGCCGCCTTGCCGGCCTCGGTCGTGATGTCGGTGATGGTGGCGTTCAGGTAACCCTTGCGTTCGAAGACCACTCTGGCTGCGTCGAGTAAGTCCCGGCGCGTCTGGGCGGCCTTCTCCTGTCGGGTGGTCACTGCGGTTTCCCATCTCCCTCGCCGCTGGTCTGCCCTCGCTCGAGCTGGTTCTCGTCCCGTGAAGACTATCCTCGACCACACCTGTCCGATATGCGTGGTTCGCTGAACGGAGACGAGATGTCCGAGAAGAAGATCGATCGCGTCAAGACGGAGTCGGCACTCGAAGTGCTGCGGGAAAGCCCCACGATCGCACTCATCACCGTGGCACCGGCACTGGTCGTCTTCGGGGTGGTCTGGTGGCTGTTCGGATTCTGGTCGGCCCTCGTGCTGGTCCTGATTCTGGGTGTCGTCGCCGTCGTCGGCCGGAAGCTGTTCTGAGGCCCCTACCGCGGGACGTGGAACGCGGCGAGTGACGCCGCACTCGACGTGAGTTCGTCCCAGTCGCACGGCACCGTGAGGACCGCGAGCGCGGACGTCGGGAACTTCTCCCGCATCAGGTCGGCTTCCCCGGTGTCGGGGTTGCCCGCCAGATCCAGTGCCGTCGACGGCATGCCGGGAACATGTCCGACCACGAGCAGCGTGCGCACCGACGGCTCGACCCGCACGATCTCCATGAGCACCTCGGACGGGTACGCGCCGTACAACTCGTCGGCGAACCGGGCGGGAGCGCCGACCCGGGTCGCCTCCAGCGTTTCCCGGGTGCGGCGAGCAGTCGAACACAGCACGGCGTCGATCGGCGGCTGCGTGGACCGCAGCCACTCACCGGCCAGACCCGCCTGCTTCCGTCCGCGCGGCGCCAGCGGCCGTTCGTGATCCGCGACCCCCTCCGGGTACGCCGACTTGCCGTGGCGCATCAGGATCAGGGTGCGATTCCGCGAGGAGCTGTGCGAGGCCATGGCTAGACGCTAGCGCCCCACGCCGGCGCGTTCACTGTCGAGTTGGGCCATCTGCGCGGGCGCGTAGCGGTCCCCGGCGACTGCGGTGTCGGGAACCGCTGCGGCGATGGCGGCGAGGTCACCGGCGTCGAGGTGGACGTCGAGTGCGCCGAGCGTCTCCTCGAGCCGGGCGACGGTGCGCGCTCCGACGACGGGCACGATGTCGTCGCCCTGGGCGAGAACCCACGCGATCGCCAGCTGCGCGACGCTCACCCCGTGCTGCGCGGCCACGGCGGCGAGCGAGTCGACGAGGGTGAGGTTCTGCCGGAGGTTGTCGCCCTGGAACCGGGGGCTGTGTGCGCGGAAGTCGTCGGCCGCGAGGGTCTGATCGGTGCGCAGCGAGTCGCTGAGCAGACCCCGGGAAAGTACGCCGTAGGCCGTCACGCCGATCCCGAGTTCCCGGCAGAGCGGAAGGATCTCGGCCTCGATACCCCGCGAGATGAGCGAGTACTCGATCTGCAGGTCCACGATCGGGTGCACGGCCGCCGCGCGGCGCAGGGTCTCGGGGCCCACCTCGGACAGGCCGATGTGGCGCACGTAGCCTGCCTCGACGAGTTCGCCGATCGTTCCGACGGTGTCCTCGATCGGCACGTCGGGGTCGAGACGGGCGGGGCGGTAGATGTCGATGTAGTCGACGCCGAGACGCTGCAGCGAGTAGGCGAGGAAGTTCCGGATCGACTCGGGTCGCGTGTCCACTCCGGCCCACGTGCCGCCGGGGCCGCGCAGTCCGCCGAACTTGACGCTGAGGGTCACGTCCTCCCGTCGACGGCCGGCGAGGGCCTTGCCGATCAGGGACTCGTTGTGGCCCGATCCGTAGAAGTCCCCGGTGTCGACGAGATCGATCCCGGCTTCGAGCGCCGCGTGGATGGTGGCGATGGACTCCACGTCGTCCGTCCTGCCGTACATCCCGGACATGCCCATGGCGCCGAGGCCGAGCCGGCTGACGGTGGGACCGGTGGTTCCGAGTGCGGTGGTGCTGATCATGTTCTGCTCCGATTGTCGGTGTCTGTTCCGGACTGACACCAGCGTCGCCGTCGCCGGGAGCGGCAACCAGAGACCGTTCATCGGGGGACCGGCGATCCCTGGCAGCGTCCCGGTGGGTCCGGCACAGTTGATGCATGAACCGCTCCGAGTTGGCCGACTTCCTCCGCCGTCGCAGGGAACAGCTGGTTCCGGCCGACGTCGGACTGCCACCGGGTGTACGCCGGCGGACGCCGGGGCTCCGGCGCGACGAGGTGGCGATGCTCGCGGGAATGTCGACGGATTACTACACCCGACTCGAGCAGGCCCGCGGCCCGCATCCGTCGACGCAGGTCCTGGCGTCGATCGCGCGGGCGTTGCGGCTGACCGACGATCAGCGAGACCATCTCTACCTGTTGTCGGGTCAGGTGCCGCCGATGCGGGCCGCGGGCAACAAACACGTCGGACCGGGACTGCTGCACCTGCTCGACAAGCTCGACGACACCCCGGGCTGCGTCATCTCGGACCTCGGGGAGGTGCTGGTCCAGAATCGCATGCACGTGATCCTGTTCGGCGACGCGACCCGGTATTCGGGTCTCGACCGGTACGTGCCGTGGCGGTGGTTCGCGCACCCCGGCGAGCGCGGGATGTTCCCCGAGGACGATCACGAGCGGCTCGCCGGAAACCACGTCGCGGATCTGCGGGCGACGGCTGCCCGGCGGGCCGGTGACGCCGACGTGACGGAATTGGTGGACCGCCTCTACGAGAGCAGCGCCGAGTTCGCGGCGCTCTGGGACAGGCACGATGTGGCCGTCCGCAGGTCCGACACCAAGACCGTCCTCCACCCCGAGGTCGGACGCATCGACCTCGTCTGCGAGACGCTGCTGACCCCGAGCGCCTACCAGCATCTGCTCGTGTACATGCCGCAGCCGGGCTCCGACGCGCGGGCCCGGCTCGACCTGTTGCGGGTGATCGGCACCCAGCAGATGGTCTGATCAGGTGGTGAGTGGCCCGACCCGGGCCACGGCCCGCAGGGCGTCGTCGACCAGGAACCACACGGTCAGCGACGTCTCGTCCCGCCTCGAACGCAGGACGATCCGGTCGGTCGACACGATGGGCGAAAGGTATTCGAGCACGGCGCGATGGGGATTGTCGACGAGGCGACCGCCGCCCGGATGCTCGTGGTCGGCGAGCAGTTCTTCGACGGCCTGCCAGTAGACGGCGTTGTTGACGTGGTCGAACGGGTCGATGTCGGTGCGGCGTAGGACGAACTCGGTATCCACGATGCCGTCCTCCTCGGCGGCCGGCGCATTCTCGACGAGCCAGCGCTTCCATTTGAGCCGGTGTTCCTCCGCCGACTCGCCGAGGCGTTCGATGAACCCGTCGTCGATGCGGGTGGGCATTCCGGTTTCGCCGCTGATGTGGATCCAGAAACCTTCGGTCTCGATGAGTGCACCCGCCTCACCCTCGATCTGGACCCGCATATTCGTCCAGCGGGTCGAGAGCGCGGAGCACCAGCGCCGGAGGTGCACCCGCTCGGGCCATACCGCCGGTCGTACGACGTCGATGACGGTGCGCCGGACGATCCACAGCGGGTGGCTGTCGGCGGCGTCGACCGCGTCGAGGTTGTCCAGTCCGGCGTCCTGCAGATACCGCGCGATCCCGTCGAGGCGCAGGCGCTTGGCGGCATCGATGTCGCCGGTGCGGACCGGCCAGGACGTCTCGAAGAAGCGGCCGCGTGCGGGGACAGCGGCGAGGGGTCGGTCGAGTGCCAAGATGCGGTTCCTTCGCTCGTGGACGGAGCCCCGATTCTTCCATCCCGGCGCCGGTGCTTGTTTGCGGACGCGATTCTCAGTACAGTTCATATAACTGTTACTACGTGTAACACAAACGAGTTCGATGGTCCGGACAGGTGTGAGGAAACCGCAATGGCATATGTCATCACCCAGGCGTGCTGCAACGACGCGAGCTGCGTCTCCGCATGCCCCGTGAACTGCATCCATCCGACACCGGAGGAGCGGGAATTCGCGCAGACCGAGATGCTGCACATCGACCCGGAAACCTGCATCGACTGCGGGGCCTGCGTCGACGCGTGTCCGGTCGACGCGATCTTCCCGGAAGACAAGCTCATCGGCTCGCTCACGCGCTACAAGGACATCAACGCCGAGTACTACACGACCAACCCCATGCCGACCGGGTGGATCCCCCTCACACCCGCGACCCCGCCGCGCCGCGACCTCGGCAAGCTCCGGGTCGCCGTCGTCGGCGCCGGCCCGGCGGCCTGCTACGCCGCCGGTGAACTGCTCGAACGGTCCGACGTCGAGGTCGAGATGTTCGAGAAGCTCCCGACCCCGTGGGGACTCGTCCGCGCGGGTGTCGCACCCGACCATCCCGGCACCAAGGAGGTGACCCGGATGTTCGAGTGGAGCCTCGACCGGCCGAACTTCGAGTTCCACCTCAACGTCGAGGTCGGCAAACACGTCACCCACGACGAGCTGCTGGAGAATCACCACGCCGTCATCTACGCCGTCGGGGCGTCGAGCGACCGGCGTCTGGGGATCCCGGGCGAGGATCTTCCCGGCGTGCACGCCGCCACCGAGTTCGTGGCCTGGTACAACGGCCACCCGGACTACGCGGAGCGCACGTTCGACCTGTCCGCGAAGCGCGCGGTGATCGTCGGCAACGGCAACGTCGCGCTCGACGTGGCCCGCATCCTCACGATGAACGTCGAGGAGCTGGAACGGACGGACATCGCCGATCACGCTCTCGCCGCGCTGCGGCGCAGCAACATCGAGGAAGTCGTTCTGCTCGGCCGCCGCGGGCCTGCGCAGGCCGCCTACAGCAACCCCGAGTTCCTGGCGCTCGGCGACCTCGAGAACGTGGACGTCGTCATCGACGACGCCGATCTCGACCTCGACTCGGCCAGTGAGGCACTGCTCGACGATCCGGCCACCGCGATGAAGGTCCGGCTCGCGCGGGAGTTCGCGCAGCGTGCCCCGCGGCCCGGACACAAGCGCATCGTGTTCCGCTACCTGACGTCGCCGCTCGAGGTCACCGGTTCCGGCAAGGCCGAGGCTCTGCGCTACGGACGCAACGAACTGGTGGTCGACGACTCCGGCGCGTTGTCCGCCCGGGCTCGCGGCGAGGAGGGTTCGCTGGACACCTCGCTCGTGCTGCGCTCCATCGGCTACCGCGGCAACCCCGTCGGCGGTGTCGCGTTCGACGAGAAGCGCGGCGTGATCCCCAACGAGCACGGCCGGGTCACCGACCGGGTGTACGTGACCGGATGGATCAAGCGCGGACCCAGCGGCGTCATCGGCACCAACAAGGCGTGCGCGAAGGAGACGGTGTCGTCGCTGCTCGCAGATTTCGAGGCCGGAAAACTCCTCGGCACGGTCGGCACCCGGAAGGACGTGAAGAAGCTGATCGAGCGGCGCCAGCCGGAACAGATCGGGTTCCCGGGCTGGCGGGCGATCGACAAGGCGGAGACCGGCCGCGCGGCGGGGTCCGGCCGGCCCCGCGTAAAGATGACCGACAAGGTCGAGCTGGTGTCCGTCGCCCGCAAGCGGAAGCGGCTGTTCGCTCGTTGACGCCTCTCGCCGCCCCTGCGCGTCTAGTGTTTCGAGCATGCGCGCAGTGGTGGTGACGGAGCTGTCGGGGCCGGGCGGCATGACGCTGCAGGATGTACCCGAACCGGCGGCCGAGGGGCTCGTCCTGATCGACGTCAAGGCCAGCGGCGTGTGCTTCCCCGACCTGCTGATCAGCTACGGCAAGTATCAGCTCGGCCCCGAGTTGCCGTTCGTTCCCGGCGCCGAAGTTGCGGGTGTCGTGGTGTCGGCACCGGTCGACAGCGGATTCGAGCCCGGACAGCGGGTGCTCGCGGCGTCGCAGGTCGGCGGTTACGCCGAACGGGTCGCGGTGCCGCCGGCGCAGGTGCTGCCCAGTCCGTCGATTCTTGATTTCGACGAAGCGGCGTCGCTGATCGTCAACTACCAGACGATGGAATTCGCGCTGGAGCGCCGGGCCCGGCTGCGGGCAGGCGAAACCGTCGTCGTCCTCGGCGCGGCGGGTGGGGTGGGGACGTCCACCATCCAGCTGGCCAAGGCGCACGGCGCCCGCGTGATCGCGGTGGTGCGCCGGGACGGCGCCGACGACTTCCTGCGCGAACTGGGGGCCGACGAGGTCGTCCGCCTCGACGACGGCTGGGGCGCCCGGGTCCGTGAGCTGACCGGCGGCCGCGGCGCGCAGATCGTGGTCGACCCGGTCGGCGGCGACGCGTTCGACGAGGCCGTCCGGGTGCTGGCCCCGGAAGGCCGGCTGGTCGTGATCGGTTTCGCGGGCGGGACGATCCCCGAGGTGAAGGTGAACCGGGTGCTGTTCCGCAACATCAGCATCGTGGGTGCGGCGTGGGGTGAGTTCATCCGGACCGAACCGACTGCGCTGGAAGAGGTGCATGCCGCGTTGATCCGGCACGTCGAACGCGGACTGCGTCCCGTGGTCACCTCGCGGTATCCCCTCGAGCGGGCCGCGGACGCACTGCGTGACCTCGAGGCAGGCCTCGTGCTGGGTAAAGCGGTGCTCGTCCAGGACTGAATCCGCAGGTCCAGGCTGCCGCCGCGGACTGTGATACCTGACACCATTTATTCGGTTGCGCCATAGTTGCCCTTGGGCAATAGTTGCATGAGCGCTAGCATTCGAGGGTGCCCGACAAATCTCCTGATCTTCTCTTCGAACTACTCAACGATTTCTTCACCCAACTGTTGAGTGCGGGGGAGTCGGAGTCGATGGACAACCTCATCGAACTGGACCTCACGTTTTCGCAGGTGCGCATGCTCTTCGCGCTGGTTCAGCACGGTGAGCCACTTCCGATCAACGAGGTGGCCGAGCGGTTGCGGCTCTCGGTGGCCGCAGCGGGTCGGAACGTCGATCAACTCGTGAAACTGGGTCTGGTCGTTCGCCGGGAGGACGAACGCGACCGGCGGGTCAAGCGGGTCTCCCTGTCGGAGGCCGGACATAAGGTCGCTACCCAGCACATCGAATGCAAGCGTGATCAGTTGCGACGGTTCGCATGGCGGGTTCCGGAGATCGAGCGGACTCGGCTGATCGAGGCACTACAACCGATCCTCGCGGGGGAGTCCCTGCGAGAACTCAACCAGGAGATACCCGGATGACATCGCCGACCGCCGCGAACGCGGCGCCCGACAAGCTCGACGGCACGGTCCTCAAGATCGCGTCCGTGGTGGTGCTCGGTGCCATCATGTCGATCCTCGACGTCACCGTCGTCAGCGTCGCGTTGCCGACGTTCGCCACGGAGTTCGACACCACGTACGCCACCGTCGCGTGGACGATGACCGCGTACACGCTCGCCCTGGCCACCGTCATTCCCGTCACCGGGTGGGCGGCCGACCGATTCGGCACCAAGCGCCTCTACATGACGGCGCTCGTGCTGTTCGTGCTCGGCTCGGTGCTGTGTAGCTTCGCGTGGGACATCACGTCGCTCATCGGTTTCCGCGTCCTGCAGGGCCTCGGCGGCGGCATGTTGATGCCGCTCGGCATGACGATCATGACGAAGGCGGCCGGCCCCGACCGTGTCGGCCGGGTCATGGCGGTTCTCGGAATCCCCATGCTGCTCGGCCCCATCGGTGGTCCGATCCTCGGTGGCTGGCTGATCGAGGCGGCGAGCTGGCACTGGATCTTCCTGATCAACCTGCCCATCGGCATCATCGCCCTGGCCGCCGCGTTCATCATCCTGCCGTCCGACAATGCGTCGCCGTCCGAGTCCTTCGACTTCCTCGGCATGCTGCTGCTGTCGCCGGGTCTGGCTCTGTTCCTGTTCGGTGTGTCGTCCATCCCGGAGGTGGGGACCGTTGCTTCGGCTCGCGTGCTCGTGCCCGGTGCGGTCGGCCTGGCGCTGATCGTCGCGTTCGTGTTCCACGCGCTCCGCAAGGATCACCCGCTGATCGATCTGCACCTGTTCAAGAACCGGCAGCTGTCGGTCGCGGTCATCACGACCTCGCTGTTCATCGTCGCGTTCATGGGGGCCGGTCTGCTGTTCCCCAGCTACTTCATCCAGGTGGGCGGGCACACCACCCTCGCGGCCGGTCTCCTGATGGCTCCGCAGGGTATCGGCGCGATGCTGACCATGCCGGTGGCCGGACGTCTCGTCGACAAGATCGGGCCCGGCAAGATCGTGCTGACGGGTCTGCCGCTGATCCTGATCGGTCTGGGCGTCTTCACGCAGGTGGCGTCGGACTCGCCGACCTGGCTGCTGATGGGTGCGCTGTTCGTGATGGGCATGGGCATGGGCTGCACCATGATGCCGCTGATGACCGCAGCCATCGTCACGCTGTCCAACGAGCAGGTCGCGCGCGGTTCCACGCTGATGAACATCGTCCAGCAGACCGCCGGTTCGATCGGTACCGCCGTCATGTCGGTGGTCCTCACCAACCAGCTGCTCGATCGCGGTCTCGACAGCCAGACGGTCGCGATGCAGCACGTGCCCGAGGTCGCCGCGCAGGAGCCTCCCGGAATGGTGGATCAGGTCCTGAGCCAGGCCGCCGATGCGTTCGGCAACACGTTCCTGGTCGCCACCGTGCTGATCGCGTTGACGCTCATCCCGGCGTTCCTGCTGCCGCGGAAGAAGTCGGTCAACCCGAAGCTCGAGGCCGAAGGTGCCCCGACGGTCATGATGCACTGATCGGGCTCGTTCGATCCGATCGTCGCCGAGGGCGGCAAGCGCACTNGCGCTTGCCGCCCTCGGCCGTTTCCGGAATAGAGCGAAGTGGTTGAATGTTGCAATAGGTTCATGCAAATGCATGGAGTTCTGGCGCGAGAGGAACAGCTATGCAGTTCGGAATCTTCACCGTCGGCGACGTGACCCCCGATCCCACCACCGGCCGCACCCCCACCGAGCACGAGCGCATCAAGGCGATGACGACCATCGCCACGCATGCGGAGGATGTCGGGCTCGACGTGTTCGCCACCGGCGAGCACCACAACCCGCCGTTCGTGCCGTCCTCCCCGACCACCATGCTCGGCTACCTCGCAGCGCAGACCGAGAAGATCATCCTGTCGACGTCCACGACGCTGATCACCACCAACGACCCGGTGAAGATCGCCGAGGACTACGCGATGCTGCAGCACCTCGCGGAGGGCCGGGTGGATCTCATGATGGGTCGCGGAAACACGGCCCCCGTCTACCCGTGGTTCGGTCAGGACATCCGCCAGGGGATTCCGCTGGCGCTCGAGCACTACCGGCTGCTGCGCCGGCTGTGGGACGAGGACGTCGTGGACTGGCAGGGCCAGTTCCGCACCCCGCTGCAGGGGTTCACGTCCACGCCGCGTCCGCTCGACGGCATCCCGCCCTTCGTGTGGCACGGCTCGATCCGCAGTCCGGAGATCGCCGAAATCGCGGCGTTCCACGGTGACGGCTTCTTCGCCAACAACATCTTCTGGCCGAAGGAGCATTACATCGCCCTGATCAACCTCTACCGCGAGCGGTACGAGCACTACGGTCACGGCCGCGCGGACCAGGCGATCGTCGGACTGGGCGGGCAGGTGTTCATGCGCAGGAACGCCAAGGACGCCGTCGACGAGTTCCGGCCCTACTTCGACAACGCCCCCGTCTACGGCCACGGGCCGAGCCTCGAGGACTTCACCGAGCAGACCCCGCTGACCGTCGGCACACCGGAGCAGGTGATCGAGAAGACCCTGGCGTTCGCCGACTTCTTCGGCGACTACCAGCGGCAGTTGTTCCTCGTCGACCATGCGGGACTACCCCTGAAGACGGTGCTCGAGCAGCTGGATCTGCTCGGCGGCGAGGTCGTGCCCGTGCTGCGCAAGGAATTCGCTGCCCGGCGACCTGCCGGCGTGCCGGACAACCCGCCGACGCACGCGTCGATGAAGGCCGATCGCGAGCCGGTCGATGCCGCCCGTCAGTAGGACCGAACGCGCGGCCGAGGCGTGGGAGGCACTCTTCCGCGCCCAGGTCGCGGTGATGCGCAACCTCGCCGCCGACGACGTGTGGGACGAGGTGAGCATGCGCGAATACGACGTGCTGTTCACCCTCGCCCGGGCACCCGGACACAGACTGCGCCTGCACGATCTCAATCGGGAGATCCTGCTCAGCCAGCCGTCGCTGAGCCGGCTCGTCGAGCGACTGGCCCGGTCCGGATTCGTCACGCGGGAGTGCGATCCCGGCGACCGCCGGGGGACCGTCGTCGCTTTGACGGACGAGGGTGCTCGTCTGCAGAAGTCCGTCGGACGCAGGCACGCGGCGAGCATCCGGCGGCACGTCGGCCCGGCACTGTCCGACGACGAACTCGACACACTCACCGAACTCTGCGCGAAACTGCGCGGCGCACAGGACTGACGGAAGGCACGATGGAACAGTGAGCAATCTGGAGACGAATTCGGTGGAAGAGCGGTGCGAGTCGCACCCCGACGGCGGGGGCATCCAGGTGCTCGGCGCGCGCGAGGTTCCGCTCGGCGGTCCCCGCGCGATGCCGGTGCGGCGCACCCTCCCGCAGCGGGAGCGGTCGCTGATCGGAGCCTGGTGCTTCGCCGACCACTACGGTCCGGACGACGTCGGGACGACGGGCGGGATGAACGTTCCGCCGCACCCGCACACCGGACTGCAGACGGTGAGCTGGTTGTTCACCGGCGAGATCGAACACCGCGACAGCATCGGCTCGCATGCGATGGTGCGTCCCGGTGAGCTCAACCTGATGACCGCGGGGCGGGGGATCGCGCACTCCGAGGTCTCGACCCCGCAGACGCGCATCCTGCACGGCGCGCAGCTGTGGGTCGCGTTGCCGGCGTCGGCGCAGGACGCGGATCCGGCGTTCGAGACGTACGCACCCGACCCGGTCGAACTGGACGGCGCGACCGTGCGGGTGTTCCTCGGGAGCACGGCGGGCTCCACGTCACCGGTCCGCACGTTCACGCCGCTGCTCGGCGCTGAGATCCTCCTGGAGCCGGGCGCCGACGTCACCCTCGACATCCAGCGCGGCTTCGAGGTCGGGGTGCTCGTCGACGAGGGTGAGGTGCAGCTGCGCGGGACCACGCTGCGGTGGGCGGAACTCGGCTATCAGCCGCCCGGGGAATCGCTGGTGGCGCTGCGCAACACGGGCGGGACCCGGGCCCGGCTGCTGCTGCTCGGTGGTGAGCCGCTGGGCGAGCAGGTGATCATGTGGTGGAACTTCCTCGGCCGTAGCCACGAGGACATCGTCGGCTACCGCCGCGAGTGGCAGTCCGAGCTCCGGGGCTCGGCGCCCGCCGACCCCCGGTTCGGCACGGTCGAGGGTTACGACGGCGATCCGCTGCCCGCACCCGAACTGCCGAACAGCCGGCTGAAACCGCGTGGCTGAGACGTCGGCGAATCAGTAGCTGGTCATCGACGTGTTGGCGCCGCAGAGCACCACACAGAGCGGCTTGTCGTCGGCGGGGGCGAGCTGTCCGGTGACGATCGCAGCGAGAGCCGCGGCGGTGCCGTGCTCGACGACGATCCGGAACTCCTCCCACAGCAGTGTTCGCGCGTCGATGAGGGCGTCGTCGTCGACGATCAGGCTGGACACGGGCCGCGACCGGACGGTGTCCCAGGCGATGGAACCGATCTTGGTGGCGCCCAGGGAATCGCCGGCGATGCTGTCGATGTCGATGTCCACGGGCTGCCGGGCGGCGACCGCGGAGTGCAGCGTCGCCGCTCCGCTCGGTTCCACGCCGTAGATGCTGTCGTCCTCGCCGCTGCCTGCGACGACACCGGAGAGCAGTCCGCCGCCGCCGACGGCGATCACGTAGGACAGCGGCTCGGCGACGTCGTCCTGGATCTCGAGGGCCATGGTGCCTGCCCCGGCGACGATGTCGGGGAGATCGTAGGCGTGCAGGGCGAGGGCGTTCGAGGACGTCGCGAGTTCGTCCGCATACTCGGCCGCCTCGGCGTATCGAGCACCGACCTTGCGCACGTCCGCGCCGAGCGCGATCAGCTTGTCGATCTTGACGTCGGGTGCCGTGACGGGGACGACCACCGTGCACTTCACGCCCCGCAGCCGCGACGCCCAGGCCGCGCCGATGGCGGCGTTCCCGCCGGACGCGATGACGACACCCGCATCGTCGAGCCGCCCGTCCTCCTCTGCGTGGAGCAGCGCGTTGAGGCTGCCCCGCACCTTGAACGAGCCACCGTACTGCAGGAACTCGAGTTTGAAGATCACCGGTACGGCGCCGCGCACGGTGGGGACGGTGGCACGGAACGTGGGTGTCCGGCGGATCAGGCCGGTGATGCGCTCACGCGCCCTGTCCACGGATGCGCGGTCGACGGATTCAGCCATGGTCCCATCGTTCCATCCCGTGCGGCCGCGACTACCGCGGCTGCTTGACCGTCGCCGTGCCTTGGGCGGCGGCGCACAGTACCTCCGAGCCGTCGTCCTGCACCGCGTAGATGTCGCACCGGCACAACGCCTGCCGCCGGGTCGACGCGTCGGCTCGGGCGTCCGCCCGCAGCAGCACGCCCTGGGCGGGGCGGAGGTAGGTGATCGTGAAGCCCGCGGTCATGATGTTCGCGCCGAGTACGGTGCCCGCGGCGAACGTCAGAGCGTTGTCGGCGGCGTACGACAGGACGCCGCCGTGCACGAAGCCGTTCTGTTGCCGCAGTTCGTCCCGGACGGGGATCTCGAGGGTGGCGCCGCCCTCGCCGAACTGGGTCATGCGGGCGCCGACCAGCACGCTGAACGGCTGGGCCTCCAGCACGGCCTGCGCGGTGTCGGCGGTGAGTGCGACGTCCACTGTCATGCCTCTACTCCTGGTTCCGTAGCGAATTCCACGCGGCGCGCGCCAGTTCGGGCGCCACCGCGGTGGGGTCGGTGGTCATGGCGCCCGCGAGCCACTGGCGGGAGTACTCCTGGGCCGGGCCCAGCCACAACGCGTAGAGCACGTCGAAGTCGAACCGGCGGACCGTTCCGTAGTGTTCGTGGACCCGCCACCAGTGGGTGACGTCGCGGAAGAACGCCGCGTTGGTGGAATCGGCCCGCCCGTCGATGCCCGGGGGCCGGGGCGCGGCGAGGATGGTGGCCCGCTGCGGGTTGCCGGACACCCACTGCAGGTGGCGGACGACAGCGCCTTCCACCCCCGACCGCGCATCGGCGCATTCCGAGAGCGCGGCCCGGAATCCGTCCTGATAGTCGGCGAGCGCGCGTAACCAGACCTGGAGGTACAGCTCTTCCTTGTTCGGGAAGTGGTGGTAGACGGCTCCCACACTGACACCGGCCTCGTGCCGGATGTCGGCGAGCCGCGTCGCGAGGACGCCGCGGCGGGCGAAGTGGCCCTCCGCCGCATCCAGCAACAGACTTTGAATCGGCACATACCGAATATAGTTCGGTCATGGTCGCGGGGGAAGCGAGTTCGCAGGTTTACGGCGAAGGGCGACGTCGTTCCTGGGACGATGAGGACGTGCGCAACCCGCGACAGCCCCGACGGATCACGCCCCGAACGGGACGTCTGGTGTCCCCGCCGCCTCGCCCGCTCCGACGCCCGGGTCCGCCGCCCACGCAACTCCACGAGTTCGAGGCCGCCGGCCTCCTCGACGGACTCAGCGGATCGGATCGCTCTGCGCGCATGGGCGTCCTGAACACCCTGATCGAGGACGGGGTGTCGATCGACGAACTCCGCGTCGCCTCGCGGAACAATCGGCTCGCGCACCTGCTGCTCGAGCACGCGCTGGCGCCGAAGGGCCGGTACGGCATCGACGAGATCTCCGAGAAGACCGGCGTCACCGTGGAGGATGCCCGTCGGTGGTTCCGGGCGATCGGCCGGGGTGCGTCGGAGGACGGGACGTTCTACGACGACGGCGACCTCGACCTCGCGCGCGGACTCAAGCAGTACCGGGATCTGGGGCTCGACGAGAGCGGAATCTTCGCGGCCGCCCGGGTCCTCGGCCGCAACCTCTGGACGGTCGCCGACGCCGCGGACGCGCTCCTGCAGGAGCGGCTCGAGGCGACGCGCGATCACCCCGAGGTGGCCCTGCGGTATGCGGTGGAGGTGCGGCGCATCGCGGATTTCGAGGCGCAGATCCTGGCTCATCTCATCGCCACCACTCTGCGCCACCAACTGCGCTCCGATGCGGTGGGTATCGCCAGGGACTCGAACCTGCAGGTTCGGGGGGCGCAGGAGATCGGCGTCTGTTTCGCCGACCTCGTCGGATTCACGCTGCTCGGTGAGCAGGTGGCGCCCGCCGATCTGGGGCGGGTGGCCGAGCGGCTCGATGGGCTGGCCACCGATCTGGTGCTTCCGCCGGTGCGTCTGGTGAAGACGATCGGCGACGCCGTCATGTTGGTCTCGGCCGATCCCAACGCGCTGGCGTACACCGCGCTCGACCTCGTGCAGGCCGCCCGCGCCGAGGGGCTTCCGCCGCTGCGGGCCGGGATCGCCTGGGGCACAGCCGTGCCGAGCGCGGGCGACTGGTTCGGCAGGCCCGTGAACATGGCCAGCCGCGTCGTCGCGGTCGCGCCGTCTCACGAGGTGGTCGTGACCGGCGAGTTCTACGACGAACTCGACACCGACGAGTTCTGGGGTGAACCGGCGGGCAGTCACCGGCTCAAGGGGATCGACGTCCCCCAGGAGCTGTTCGGAATCGGCCGCAGGTCCGTCGCCTGAGCGGCGCGGCTCCGAAAACGTGTCGTACCCCCGCGATATCGTCATGGCACAGCTCACAGAAGCACATCGAGTGAGGCGCATCATGACTGGCGATTCGGGCGCAGACTGGCATTTCTACGCGGTGGTCGAAACCGCGATGGACGGTGGTCACACGCTCGCCGCGTTCGGGCCGCGACCCACGGCGCTCGACGCGCTCCGGCTTGCCGTGCATTCGGTCAACCACACCGCGTATTCGGTTCTGGAACAGGGCATCGCGGGTGATCCGCGTGCCGAGGCGAGCGTCGTCGAGCGGTTGCCGATCACGTCGTTCACGATCAGGCGGCACAGCCGCAGCACGAGTGAGCTCGACGTCCGCTGGATGCTGAACGGCGGCAGGCATCACCGGCAGGGCTACCGCGGTTCCGTCGTGAGGTAGTACTCGAGCACCGGCCCGACCCAGCGCATCAGCTGCTCGTGCGTCATGTTCGCCACGGGGGGCACCCGGAGTACGTAGCGCGAGAAGGCGAGTCCGAGGACCTGCGACCCGACGAGGGCCGCGCGTTCGTCCGGGCGGTCCGCCGTGACCACGGCCAGCGCGGGCGCTACCTGGCGGGCGAAGACCTGCAACATCGCCTCGGCGGCCCGCGGGCTGCTCGCGGCCGCGCGGAGCAGGGGGAGGAACGCGCCGTTGTTCTCCCACACCGCGAAGAAGCGCGGCATGAGCACGGCCGCGAGGTCCTTCGCGGGAACGTCGTGGAGGTCGGGCAGGTGCAGATCGAATTCGGCGGCCTCGGCGAACAGTGATTCCTTGTTGCCGAAATACCGGACCACCAGTGCGGGGTCGACGCCCACATCGGACGCGACGGCGCGCATCGTCGTGCGTTCGTAGCCGTCGGTGCCGAATCGGGCGCGGGCGGCGTCGAGTATCGCGGCGCGGGTGGCGACGGCGGAGCGGGCGCGGCGGTCGGGCATTCCCAGAGTGTAAGTCAACAGCTGTTGACCTCGCGCGGGGATGCGCCTACCGTGGAAGTCAACGGTTGTTGACTTAGTCGGGACACTTTCGATCGGAGGCAACGTCATGACGCACATCGACGTGGTGGTGATCGGCGCGGGACCCACCGGATGCATGCTCGCGGGAGAGCTGGCGGCGGCGGGCCGATCGGTGACGGTGCTGGACAAGCGCGCCGCACCGTCCACCCTCAGCCGCGCATTCGGCGTCCACGCCCGCACCCTCGAACTGCTCGACGCCCGCGGACTCGCCGACCGACTCGTCGCCACCGGCGCCGCCTCGCCGGGTCTGAAGCTGTGGCGCGGTGCAGCGCTGAACCTCGGACGCCTGCGGTCCCGGTTCCCGTTCGTCCTCGTCACCCCGCAGCGGAACGTCGACACCCTCCTGGAGGAACATGCCCGGGACCGCGGCGCCGACATCATCCGCGGGTTCACCGTGACCGGGGTGGAGCAGGACGGGAACGGCGTCCGTGTTCACGGCCACCACAGTTCGGGACGCGACAGCACGTTCCAGGCGATGTATGCGGTCGGTGCGGACGGCGCGCACAGCGCGGTCCGGACGATGATCGGGCAACCGTTCCCCGGCAAGGCCGTGCTGCGGTCGATCATGCTCGCCGACGTCGAACTCGAGAACCCACCCGACAATCTCGTGACCGTCAACGCCGTCCGCGACGGATTCGCGTTCATCGCACCCTACGGCGACAACCTGTTTCGGGTGATCGCCTGGAATCGGCGGCATCAGGTGGACGACACCGCGCCCGTGGACCGGGAGGAACTGCGCAGCACCATCGAGGTCGCCATGGGCACAGACTACGGTCTCGGCGGCGTGCGCTGGCAGTCGCGTTTCCACAGCGACGAACGGCAGGTCCCGCAGTATCGGACGGGTCGGGTGTTTCTCGCCGGCGATGCAGCCCACGTGCATTCGCCTGCCGGTGGGCAGGGAATGAACACCGGCATTCAGGACGCCGTCAATCTCGGCTGGAAACTCGCGGCCGTCCTGGACGGCGCGGACGACGCGGTTCTCGACACGTACCACTCCGAGCGGCACCCGGTGGGACGGCTGGTTCTGCGGTCGAGCGGTGCCACGATGCGCATGATGATCGTCCGGCCGTGGATCCTCCGGAAGCTCCGGAACGGGGCAGTGGCGGCGCTTCTCTCCTTCCCGCCGATCGGCGACGCGATCGCCCGGATGTTCTCGGGGATCGGAATCGGGTACGGCCACGCCGCCGGTGAGAGC
Organism: Rhodococcus mengyinensis; assembly: GCF_048381435.1. NCBI lineage: Bacteria > Bacillati > Actinomycetota > Actinomycetes > Mycobacteriales > Nocardiaceae > Rhodococcus > Rhodococcus mengyinensis. The sequence goes on from NZ_JBLWIT010000127.1 coordinate 125,837, forward strand.
ACCCTGGTCGGCCGACGTGCCGAGGACCTGCCCACCGACGGCGGACGGCTGTACGAGGTGATGCGCTCGGGCGGTTTCGTCCTGGTCACCGCGCCCGGGGCTCCCGTCCCGGGCGGTGTCCACGCGGTGACCCGGACCGACGAGGGCCCCGCACTGCTCGTGCGTCCCGACGGCTACATCGCCTGGGCGGGCGACAGTGCGTCCGGCCGGTGGCGGGACGCCCTGGAACGGTGGACGGCCCGCACGTCGAACGGTGCCCGGCCGGTCAGCCGGTGACGTCCGAACGGCTGTTGAACGCCTGCGCTCGCAGGTCTCGGGCGAGATGATCCCGTTGCTCGAGCACCAGCCGTCGTAGCGCGGCGGGCGCATCGGCGTTGGTATCGAGCCATCCGTCCGCCGCGTCGAGTGTGGGCTCGGACGGGAACAGCCCGACCACGATCCGCCGCGCGATTTCGATACTGCGCTCCTCCCACACCGAGCGGATCGAGGCGAAGTAGTCGGCGGCGTAACCCTCGACGAGGTCGTGCCGGGCGCCTGCGCGGAACCCGGCGATGATCGCCCCGAGATGTTCGTTGGACAGTGTGCGGTCGTGGAAGATCGATTCCCAGGCCTTCGCCTTCACGTCCGGGTCCGGTCGCGAGAAACTCGCCCGCAGGTACGCGGTGCGACCGGAACCGGTGTCGTCGCGGCGTAGCTCCCCGTCGAGGTCCGCGTCGTCGGCGTGCCCGGTGGCGGCGAGCGCGCCCCAGAATCCCCAGCGCAGATCCGGGTCGAGCGACAGCCCGGTCGGTGCCGGCCCGCCGGCCTCGAGAATCGATCGGATGCCGGCCGCGCGACTGCCGTCCATCGCCGCTGCGGACGCCACCGCCCGTGCCCAGGCGAGTTGGCTTCCCGAACCCGGCGTGGCGTCCCACAACGTGCGCCAGGTGTGCTCGAGCCAGTCGAGACGGGCGGTGTCGCGCGACGTCTCGGGGAGGAAGTGCTCGATCGCATAGGGGGCGTTGGCCTGCACCGACGTGAGGAGGGTCAGGTGCGACTCCGCCGGTGAGAACCGCTGGGCCATCGACAGATACCGCGTGGCACCCAGTTCGCTGTCGCGGGTCGCGTTCCACAGCGACGACCAGATCAGGCCCCGCGCCAGCGGGTCGCGCAGCCGGTCGAGCGACGTCTCGACGGTGGTCAGCGATCGGTCGTCCAGCCGTACCTTCGCGTACGTCAGGTCGGCGTCGTTGAGCAACACGAGCGGCGCGTCGGCGAGGTCGATCGGGGTGCGGGCGTCGGTGAGGTCGACCTCCACCCGCTCCACGCACACGAGGTCGCCGGTGTCGTCGAAGTCGTAGCGCCCGACGCCGAGCCGGTGCGGACGCGGATCGGTCTGCACGATCGCGGCGCGCCCGTCGGCGCCGCGCTGCAGGCTCAGTGCGGACACGCCGGTGGTCTGCAGCCAGGCGCGCGCCCAGCTCGTCAAATCCCGGCCCGACGTCGCCGACAGTTCCGTCAGCAGATCCGTCAGGGTGGTGTTCCCGAAGGCGTGGGCGCGGAAGTAGCGGCGTGCCCCCTCGAAGAACGCATCACGCCCGGCGTACGCGACGAGTTGCTTGAGGACGCTGGCGCCCTTCGCGTACGTGATGCCGTCGAAGTTCAGTTTCGCGGCCTCGAGGTCGACGATGTCCGCGACGATCGGATGCGTCGTCGGCAACTGGTCCTGCAGGTACGCCCATGCCTTGCGACGGTTGGCGAAGGCCACCCACGCGCCGGTCCACCGGGTGGCCTCCGCGTTGGCCAGTGCGCCCATGTAGTCGGCGAACGATTCCTTGAGCCACAGGTCGTCCCACCACACCATCGTGACGAGGTCGCCGAACCACATGTGGGCCATCTCGTGCAGGATCGTGTTCGCCCGGCCCTCGTACTGGGAGTCGGTGGCGGCGCCGCGGAACACGTACGCCTCGGTGAATGTCACACAGCCGGGGTTCTCCATGGCGCCGAGGTTGTACTCGGGGACGAACACCTGGTCGTACTTGCCGAACGGGTAGGGGTAATCGAAACCGTCGGTGAAGAACCCCAGCCCCTGCCGGGTGATCTCGAAGATCGTGTCCGCGTCGAGGTACTGCGCAAGCGAGGCGCGGCACAGGACGCCCAGCGGGATCGGGACGTCGCCGCCACTCCATTCCGAGTCGACCCGGTGGTAGGGCCCGGCCACGACCGCGGTGATGTAGGTGGAGATCGGCAGTGTCGGCGCGAACGTGACGACCTGCCCGCCGGTGGTGTCGTCCCGCTCGGCGACCTGCTGGTTGGAGACCACCTCCCACTCCCGCGGCGCGGTGACGACGAACGTGAACGGCGCCTTCAGGTCCGGCTGTTCGAAGCACGCGAACACCCGCCGCGCGTCGGCCGGTTCGTACTGCGTGTACAGGTACGTCTGCCCGTCCGCCGGGTCGAGGAACCGGTGCAGACCCTCACCGGAACGGCTGTACTCGCCCCGGGCGGCGACGATCACGACGTTGGATTCACGCAGCCCGGTCAACGCAATGCGGGCGCCGTCGTAGGCGACGGGGACGTCGGCGCCGTTGACCGTCACCGACTCCACACCGGCGCCGAGGAAGTCGAGCCAGGTCGTGGACGTGCGGGCGGTGAACTCGACGGTCGTGGTGGTCGCGAACGTCCCGACCTCCCGGTCGACGGCGCCGAGTACGTCCAGTTCCACCCGATAGCCGAGAACGTCGATCGCGCGGGAACGTTCGGCGGTTTCGGCTCGGGTCAGGTTCGCTGTGCTCACGCGTCGATCCTGCCAGCCCCGCCCGCCGGCCGTGCCGCTACCGGTTGCTCAGGACGGAGCCGACACCGGCCGCGACGACGAGCGCGATCGCGGCCAGCGACTGCAGTCCGAGGACCTGCCCGAGCACGATCACCCCGGCGAGGGTCGCGGCCGCAGGCTCGAGCGCGATGAGCACGGCGAACACCTTCTTGCTCATCACCTGCAGCGCCCGTAGCTCGAGCGAGTACGGAATCACCGACGACAGCAGGGCCACCGCCGCGCCCACGGCCAGGATCCGGGGGTCGAACAGTGCGGTGCCGCCGGACACCGCGCCGAGCGGAAGCGTCAGGGCCGCCGCGACGATGCTCGCGCCGGCCAGGCCGTCCGCGCTGGGAACCGTTGCCGCGAGGTTCGAGCCGGCGACGATGTAACCGGCCCACGCCGCGCCGGCGGTGAGCGCGAATGCCACCCCCACGAGGTCGAGGGACTCGGCGCCCGAGTTCTCGCGCAGGCCGAGCATGATCACCCCGGTCAGCGCCGCCAGCACCCACACACCGTCCCGCAGTCTTCGCGACAGCACGGCGGCGAGGGTGAGCGGCCCCAGGAACTCGATGGTGACGGCGGTGCCGAGCGGGAGCCGCGCGAGGGCCTCGTAGAACGCCGAATTCATGACGGCCAGCGCCACTCCGAGTGCGAGGATGCCCTCGCGTTGCGTTCGTGTCCACCGTCGCCACCGCGGCCGCACGATCACCCCGAGGATGATCGCCGCGATCGTCAGCCGCAGCGACACCGCGCCACTGGCGCCCACCGCCTCGAACAGGGTGCTCGCGAAGGCGGCGCCGAACTGGACGGACAGCACCGATCCGAGGACCGAGACGACGGGAAGAAGCTGACTGCGCGGCTCGGCTGTCACCGGTGTGCGATGCCCGGGTTCACTGGCCGGTGAAGTTCGGGCTGCGGCGATCGAGCATCGCGCCGACCGCCTCGTGATGGTCCGCGGTGTGATGGGCGAGCGACTGCATGGCCGCCGACAGTTCGAGGAGGCTCTCGAGGCTCTGGTGACGGCCCTCGCGGAGCAGCTTCTTGGTCATCCGCAGCACCTGCGGCGGGTTGACCGCCACCCGCTCGGCGAGCGCCCGTGCCGCGCCGAGGAGTTCCTCGGGTTCGGTGACCTGCGAGACGAGTCCCCACTCGAGGGCTTTCGCGGCGTCGATCGCGTCGCCGGTGAACGCCATCTCGCTGGCGCGCGCCATCCCGACGGCCTGCGGCAGGAACCAGGCGCCGCCGTCGCCGGGAACGAGTCCGACCTTGACGAAGCTCTCCGCGAACACGGCGGCCGTGGAGGCGATCCGCATGTCGCACATCAGCGACAGGTCGCATCCGGCACCGATCGCGGGTCCGTTGACGGCGGCGATGGTCGGCACCTCACAGTGGTAGAGGGCCAGCGGAATGCGCTGGATGCCGTGCCGGTAACCCTGCCGCAGGTCGGCGGGGGAGCCGCCGAACATTCCGGCGCGGTCGCGCATGTGCTTGACGTTGCCGCCGGAGGAGAACGCCGAACCCGCACCCGTGACGATCGCGACGCGCACGCTGGGATCACCGTTGACGTCGGCCACCGCATTCTCGAGCGCCTCGATCACGTCCGGCTCGGAGATCGGGTTGCGCGCCTCCGGACGGTTGAGCGTCCAGGTGACGATGTCGCCTTCGCGGGTGGTGAGCACGGCGTCGGTCATGGACGACTCCCTCGGGTGTGAGCGCGGATTCGAGACCGTCCCAGTCTGTCATTGCGCTCAGATGCCGGTGCGCCGTACCAGTGCGTCGGTGGCGGACGGCGCGAACGTGCCGAGCACCCGGAACAGTTCGGCGTAACTGGGGAGCAGTTCGATCGGCCGGGTGCGCACGGCGGTGACGAACCATTCCGCCGCCTGCTCGGGAGTCAGGGCCGCCATCGCGTCGTAGTCCGTGGTGGGCGCGATCATCGGAGTCCGGACCAAGGGAAAGTCCAGGGTTGTCACGGAGATTCCGCGGTCGCGCACTTCGGCGCCGAGGCTTCGGCCGAACGCGCCGACGGCTGCCTTGGACGCGTGGTAGGCGGAGAACTTGGGCATCACGCCGGCGGGTACTCCCCACGTCGCGACGTTGATGATGTGGCCCTCGCGGCGCTCGATCATCGACGGGAGCAACGCGAGGGTCAGCCGCGTCGAGCCGAAGTAGTTGACAGCCATGGTGCGTTCGAAGTCGTGGAATCGGTCCAGCGAGTCCTCGACCGTCCGCCGGATCGACCGCCCGGCGTTGTTGACGAGTACATCGACTGGGCCGATCTCCCCGAGCACTCGAGCGACGAGGGCGTCGACGGACTCCGGGTCCGTGAGGTCGCAGGGGACGGCGTGCGCGTCGCAACCGGACCGCAGGATGTCGTCGCGCACGGACTCGAGGGCGTCGGAGCCGCGGGCCACGAGGACCACCTCCGCGCCGAGGGCGGCGAGCCGGCGTGCGGCCGCTTCCCCGACCCCCGAGGAACCACCGGTGACGAGGATCCGTTTCCCGGCGATGCGGTGGCCGGTTCCCGGTACGACTCGGGCGGCCAGTGCGCGCGGGGAGGGGAGGGGGTTGAGCGCGGCATGGGTGAGCAACTGTCGTATCACGTGACCAGCGTGGCAGCTCGCCGGACGATCCGCAGCCAAATAACAATCAATCGTGCTTGCTTTTTTATCGGGCCGGTGTGATGCTGGTCGCATGGCTGAACTGCAGAGGTTCATCGACGACTTGTGCGCCGAGAGCGATTCACTGGATGCCCTGGTCGCCGACCTCCCCGACTCCCGCTGGGCCGATCCGACACCGGCCGAGGGCTGGACCGTCGCCCACCAGATCGGACATCTGCTGTGGACCGACGAGGCCGCCCTCCTGGCGATCACCGACCCCGACGGCTTCACCGAGCAACTGACGGTGGCCGCCTCGAACCCGGCCGGCTTCGTCGATGCCGGCGCCGAGGAGCACGCCCGGCGGCAACCTGCGGAACTGCTCGAGGCCTGGCGCTCGGCCCGGGCTCGACTCGCGGAGGCTCTCCTGGCGGTGCCGCCGGGACAGAAGATCCTCTGGTACGGCCCGCCGATGAAGGCGGCCTCGATGGCCACCGCCCGGTTGATGGAGACGTGGGCGCACGGCCAGGACGTCGCCGACGCGCTCTCGGTGCCGCGCACACCCACCGAGCGGTTGAAGAGCATCGCCCACCTCGGTGTCCGCACCCGCGACTTCGCCTACGCCGTCAACGAACTCGCCCCACCCGCGGAGGAGTTCCGCGTCGAACTGACCGCCCCCGACGGAGTGTCCGTCTGGACGTGGGGACCCGAGGATGCCGCGCAGAAGGTCACCGGGCCCGCCGAGGACTTCTGCCTTCTCGTCACCCAGCGCGCGAACCGAGCCGATCTCGCTCTCGAGGCCACCGGTGCGGATGCGGACGCGTGGCTGAACATCGCTCAGGCCTTCGCGGGCCCCGCGGGCGGCGGCCGCGAGGCGGGAACCCGATGACCGTGCGGATCGGCAACTGCTCCGGCTTCTACGGCGACCGCCTGTCGGCGATGCGCGAGATGCTCGAAGGCGGCGAGCTCGACTATCTGACCGGCGACTATCTCGCCGAACTCACCATGCTGATCCTCGGTCGCGACCGCATGAAGGACCCGAACCGCGGCTACGCGAAGACTTTCCTCCGTCAGGCGGAGGACTGCCTCGGGCTGGCCCTGGACAAGGGTGTCCGCATCGTCGCCAACGCCGGCGGGCTCAACCCGGCCGGTCTCGCGGACGCGTTGCGGGAGGTCACCGACAAGCTGGGGTTGCAGGCGACGATCGCCCACGTCGAAGGCGACGACCTGATCGGCCGGGCCGCCGAACTGGGGCTGGGCAGCCCGCTGACCGCCAACGCCTACCTCGGCGCGTGGGGCATCGTCGAATGCCTGAATGCCGGCGCCGACGTCGTCGTCACCGGGCGTGTCACCGACGCGTCCGTCATCGTCGGCCCGGCGGCCGCGCACTTCGGCTGGCAGCGAGACGCTTTCGACCAGCTCGCCGGCGCCGTGGTGGCGGGGCACGTCATCGAGTGCGGCACCCAGGCGACGGGCGGCAACTACGCGTTCTTCACCGAGATCGACGACCTCGACCGTCCCGGATTCCCGATCGCCGAGATCGACTCGGACGGATCGTCCGTCATCACCAAGCACCCCGGGACCGGTGGCGCCGTGAACGTCGGCACCGTCACCGCGCAGTTGCTGTACGAGATCACCGGTGGCCGCTACGCCGGTCCCGACGTGACCGCGCGGATCGACTCCGCCGCACTGTCGCAGGACGGACCCGACCGCGTGCGCATCAGTGGCGTCGTCGGGGAGGCACCGCCGCCGCAGCTCAAGGTGTCGCTGAACACGCTCGCGGGATTCCGCAACGAGGCCGTGTTCGTCCTCACCGGCCTCGACATCGATTCCAAGGCTGCCCTGGTGAAACGGCAGCTCGAGGGGTGGCTTCCCACGCGGCCGGCCGAACTCGACTGGTCGCTCGCCCGCACCGATCACCCGGACGCCGACACCGAGGAGGCCGCGAGCGCGCTGCTGCGCTGCGTGGTCCGGGATTCCGACGCCAACGCGGTCGGACGCGGATTCTCCTCCGTCGCAGTCGAAATGGCACTGGCGAGCTACCCGGGATTCACGCTGACGGCGCCGCCCGGGCAGGGGCAGCCCTACGGCGTGTTCACCCCGGGATACGTGTACGCCAAGGAGGTGCCGCACGTCGCGGTGCTGCCGGACGGAACGCGCGTCGACATCGAACCCGCCACCGACGTCCGCGAACTCGAGGACGTCGCGGAACCCGCACTCCCGGAGCCGCGGGGCGCCGAACCCACGGTCCGGGTGGCGCTCGGCACCATCGCCGGAGCGCGCAGTGGGGACAAGGGCGGCAACGCGAACGTCGGTGTGTGGGTGCGTACCGACGAACAGTGGCGGTGGCTGGTCCACGCCCTGACCGTCGACGAAGTCAAGCGCCTCCTCCCGGAGGCCGCCGACCTCACCGTCACGAGATATGTGCTGCCGAAACTGCGCGCCGTCAACTTCGTGATCGAGGGAATCCTCGGGCAGGGCGTCGCGTCCCAGGCCCGGTTCGACCCGCAGGCCAAGGGGCTCGGCGAATGGCTGAGATCCCGGCACCTCGACATACCGGAAGCACTTCTTCCCGAAGGGACAACGTTGTGAGCGTGTGGGACACACCCGAGCGGCAGGAACTGCGCAAGACGGTGCGCAGCTTCGTCGAACGACAGATACTGCCGCACCTGGACGAGTGGGAACGCGACGGCGAACTGCCCCGCGCGCTGCACCGGGAGGCCGCCGAGCTGGGTCTGCTCGGCGCCGGCTTCCCCGAATCCGTCGGAGGCGAGGGCGGTGACCTCGTCGACGCGGTACTGATCTGCGAGGAATTCCACCAGGCGGGTGCATCGGGTGGCGCGTTCGCTTCCCTGTTCACGTCGGGAATCGCGCTGCCGCACCTCGCAGCGGCCGGTGACCCGGAGCAGATCGAGAAGTGGGTCCGCCCCACCCTGCGCGGCGAGCTCATCGGCTCCCTCGCCATCACCGAACCCGGCGGCGGTTCCGACGTCGGGCATCTGCGGACCACGGCGGTCCGCGACGGCGACCACTACGTCGTCAACGGATCCAAGACGTTCATCACGTCCGCTGTCCGGGCCGACTTCGTGGTCACCGCCGTCCGCACCGGCGGTCCCGGCGCATCGGGGCTCTCCCTGCTCGTGATCGAGAAGGGCACACCGGGCTTCGAGGTGGCACGCAAACTCGACAAGATGGGCTGGCGTGCGTCGGACACGGCCGAGTTGTCGTTCGTCGACGCCCGGGTGCCCGCCGCCAACCTGGTCGGCGAGGAGAACAGCGGGTTCGCGCAGATCGCCCAGGCATTCCTCACCGAGCGCATCGCCCTCGCCGCGCAGGCCTATTCGAGCGCGCAACGGTGCCTCGACCTCACGCTGCAGTGGGTGCGCGACCGCGAGACGTTCGGCCGTCCGCTGATCAGCAGGCAGTCGGTGCAGAACACGGTCACGGAGATGGCGCGCAAGACCGACGTGGCCCGCGTCTACACCAGAGCGCTGGTGGAGCGTTCGCTCGTGTCGAACGAGGACTTCATCGCGGAGGTCTGCTTCGCGAAGAACACCGCCGTCGAGTCGGGCGAATGGGTGGCCAACCAGGCCGTCCAGCTGTTCGGCGGCCTCGGCTACATGCGGGAGAGCGAAGTGGAACGGCAGTACCGCGACATGCGCATCCTCGGGATCGGTGGCGGTACCACCGAGATCCTGACGGGGCTCGCGGCCAAGCGATTGGGGTATCAGTCATGACCACGTTGAAGTCCACGCTGGACACGAGTTCCGAAGAGTACACCGCGGCGGCGAAGGCCATGACGGACAAGCTCACCGAGATCGACACCGAGCACGCCAAGGCACTCGCTGGCGGCGGCGAGAAGTACACCGAGCGGCACAAGAAGCGCGGCAAGCTCCTCGCCCGGGAGCGCATCGAACTGCTCCTCGACCCCGACTCGCCGTTCCTCGAACTGTGCCCGCTCGCGGCGTGGGGCAGCGACTTCCCGGTCGGCGCCAGCACTGTCGTCGGTATCGGCGTGGTGGAGGGCGTCGAGTGCCTGATCGTCGCCAACGACCCGACGGTCCGCGGCGGCACCAGCAATCCGTGGACGTTGCGGAAGGGATTCCGCGCCAACGACATCGCCCGGCAGAACCGGCTCCCCGTCATCTCCCTCGTGGAATCCGGCGGCGCCGACCTTCCCACCCAGAAGGAAGTGTTCATCCCCGGTGGCCGCATGTTCCGCGACCTCACCCAGCTCTCCGCCGCGGGCATCCCGACCATCGCCCTCGTCTTCGGCAACTCGACGGCCGGCGGCGCGTACATCCCCGGCATGTCCGATCACGTCGTCATGATCAAGGAACGGTCCAAGGTGTTCCTCGCCGGACCGCCCCTCGTGAAGATGGCCACCGGTGAGGAATCGGACGACGAAACCCTCGGCGGCGCCGAGATGCATGCCCGCAAGTCCGGCCTCGCCGACTACTTCGCGGTCGACGAGCAGGACGCCATCCGGATCGGCCGCAGCATCGTCAAGCGCCTGAACTGGAAGAAGCAGGGTCCCGCGCCCCGGGCCGAGGTCATCGAACCGCTCGAGGACCCCGAGGAACTGCTCGGCATCGTCCCCGCCGACCTCAAGATCCCGTTCGATCCCCGCGAGGTGATCGCCCGCATCGTCGACGGCTCCGATTTCGACGAGTTCAAGCCGATGTACGGATCGTCACTCGTCACGGGCTGGGCCGAACTGCACGGATACCCGGTGGGCATCCTCGCCAACGCGCGCGGCGTTCTGTTCAGCGAGGAATCGCAGAAGGCCACCCAGTTCATCCAGCTGGCCAACCGCTCGCACACACCGCTGTTGTTCCTGCACAACACGACCGGCTACATGGTGGGCAAGGAGTACGAGGAGGGCGGGATGATCAAGCACGGGTCGATGATGATCAACGCCGTCTCCAACTCCACCGTCCCGCACATCTCGATCCTGCTCGGCGCGTCCTACGGCGCCGGCCACTACGGCATGTGCGGACGCGCATTCGATCCGCGCTTCCTGTTCGCCTGGCCCAGTTCCAAATCCGCCGTGATGGGTGGGGCGCAGCTGGCAGGTGTCATCTCCATCGTCAGCCGCGCCTCCGCCGAGGCCCGCGGGCAGGCGTTCGACGAAGAGGCCGACGCCGGCATGCGCGCCATGATCGAGAACCAGATCGAGGCGGAATCCGTGCCGATGTTCCTGTCCGGTCGCCTCTACGACGACGGCGTGATCGACCCGCGCGACACCCGAACCGTGGTGGGAATGTGCCTGTCGGCCATTGCCAACGCCCCGATCGAAGGCGCCGAGAACTTCGGCGTCTTCCGGATGTGAGGCCCGAAATGATCCAGTCCGTACTGGTTGCCAATCGCGGTGAGATCGCCCGCCGCGTCTTCGCCACCTGCCGCCGCGCAGGCATCGGGACCGTCGCCGTGTTCTCGGACGCCGACGCCCTCAGCCCGCACGTCGCGGAGGCCGACACCGCGGTCCGGTTGCCGGGCAACAGTCCCGCCGACACGTACCTGCGCGGTGACCTCGTCATCGAGGCGGCACTGCTCGCCGGCGCCGATGCCATCCACCCCGGCTACGGGTTCCTCTCCGAGAATGCGGACTTCGCGCGCGCCGTCCACGACGCGGGGCTGACGTGGATCGGGCCGCCCGCGCCCGCCATCGAGATGATGGGTTCGAAGGTGGAGTCCAAGAAGATGATGGCTGCCGCCGGAGTCCCGGTGCTGGCCGAACTCGACCCGGGCGCCGTCACCGAAGCGGACCTGCCGGTTCTCGTCAAGGCGTCCGCAGGTGGCGGCGGACGCGGCATGCGTGTCGTGCGTGAGCTCGCGGACCTCCCGGAACAGCTGGAAGGAGCCCGCCGCGAAGCGCAGTCGGCCTTCGGCGACCCGACCGTGTTCTGCGAGCGATACCTGGAAACGGGCAGGCACATCGAGGTCCAGGTGATGGCCGACCGGCACGGAACCGTCTGGGCGGTGGGGGAGCGTGAATGCTCCATCCAGCGTCGGCACCAGAAGGTGGTGGAAGAGGCGCCGTCGCCGTTGGTCGAAGCCGTCCCCGGGATGCGCGAGCGACTGTTCGAGGCCGCCCGGCTCGCGGCGAAAGCGATCGACTACGAGGGTGCGGGGACGGTCGAGTTCCTGGCTTCCGGTCGAGCGGAGCGAGGGGGAGATGACTCCGGTCGAGCGGAGCGAGGGGGAGACGACCCGGACGCGGGCGAGTTCTATTTTCTCGAGATGAACACCCGGCTGCAGGTGGAACACCCGGTCACCGAATGCACCACCGGCCTCGACCTCGTGGAACTGCAACTGCAGGTGGCGTCCGGGCAGGCGCTCGGCGCCGAATCGCCGGCGGTGTCCGGCCATTCCATCGAGGTCCGGTTGTACGCCGAGGATCCGGCGCAGAACTGGCAGCCACAGAGCGGACCGGTCCACCGCCTGGACCTACCCGAGAACGCGGTCGAATTCGACGTTCTCCGCACCCCGGGCATCCGCCTCGACTCCGGCGTGGTCGACGGATCCACCGTCGGCGTGCACTACGACCCGATGCTCGCGAAGGTCATCGCGTTCGCGCCCACCCGCACACAGGCGGCCACCCGGCTGGCCACGGCCCTGAGTCGTGCGCAGATCCACGGACTGCGCACCAACCGCGACCTCCTCGTCAACGTGCTCCGCCACCCGGCATTCCTCGCCGGCGACACGGACACCGCGTTCTTCGACACGCACGGGCTGGACGTGCTGGCCCGTCCGCTGGCCTCGGCCGACGCCGAGCGATTGTCGGCGCTGGCCGCCGCACTCGCGGACGCCGCGCACAACCGCGACGTCGCGACCGTGAACACCTCGCTGCCCAGCGGATGGCGGAACCTGGCGTCCGCACCGCAGAGCAAGACGTTCACGGGCGGAGGCGGTGACCTCGAGATCCGGTACCTGCTCACCCGGTACGGGCTGAAGGCCGAGGGCTTCGACGACGTCGCGCTCGTGTCGGCCACGGCGCGGCACGTCGCACTGGACGTCGCGGGGCTGCGCCGCTCGTTCGCGGTGTCCCGGTACGGGGACGACGTGTTCGTCGACTCCGCCCTGGGCCCGGTGAGCCTGCACGCCGCACCGCGATTCACCGATCCTAGCGCCGTCGTCGCCGAGGGGTCGCTGCTCGCGCCGATGCCGGGTTCCGTCATCCGCCTCGGCGCCGCGGCCGGCGACACCGTGACCGCCGGTCAGCCGATCGTGTGGCTCGAGGCGATGAAGATGGAACACACGATCAAGGCACCGGCCTCCGGTGTCCTCACCGAACTTTCCGTGACCGCCGGTCAGCAGGTCGACGTGGGAACGGTCCTTGCAGTAGTCGAAGCAGCGCAGCCTGGAGGAGAACTATGAGCTTCATCGAGACCGAAGAACAGAAGGAACTCCGCGCCTCCGTGTCGAGGCTCGGGGAGCGGTTCAACTACATCGACTACGTGCTGCCCCGGGCGCGGCGCAGCGAACCGCTGACCGAATTGTGGAACGAGGCGGGCAAACTCGGCTTCCTCGGCGTCAATCTCCCCGAGGAATACGGGGGCGGCGGGGCAGGCATCTACGAACTCGCCCTCGTTCAGGAAGAGCTCGCGGCCCACGGCGCCGGCCTCCTGCTGGTGGTCGTGTCGCCGGCCATCTGCGGCACGATTATCGGCAAGTACGGCACCGAGGAGCAGAAGCAGGCCTGGCTCCCCGGCCTCGCCGACGGTTCGAAGATCATGGCGTTCGGCATCACCGAGGCCGACGCGGGTTCGAACTCGCACCAGATCACGACCACCGCGCGTCGGGTCCGGTCGAGCGAAGCGAGGGGTGATGGTCAAGCTGAGGACTGGCTGCTGTCGGGGAACAAGATCTACATCTCCGGGGTCGACCAGGCCGACGCCGTGCTGATCGTCGCGCGGACCGAGGACTCGAAGACCGGCAAGCTGAAGCCTGCACTGTTCATCGTCCCCACCGACGCCGAGAACTTCGTGAAGACGCCGATGGAGATGGACATCGTCGAGCCCGACCACCAATTCATGCTGTTCCTCGACGACGTCCGGCTGCCCGCCGACGCGCTCGTCGGCGAGGCCGACGCGGCGTTGATGCAGCTGTTCGCGGGTCTCAACCCCGAACGCATACTCGGCGCCGCCATGGCGATCGGCATGGGCCGGTACGCGCTGGACGCCGCGGTGCGGTTCGCGAAGGAACGCACGGTGTGGAAGGAGCCGATCGGCGCGCACCAGGGCATCTCGCATCCGCTGGCGCAGATCAAGATCGAACTCGAACTCGCCAAGCTGATGATGCAGAAGGCGGCCGTCCTCTACGACAGCGGCGACGACTTCGGCGCCGCCGAGGCCGCCAACATGGCCAAGTACGCCGCCGCCGAAGCCAGCATCAAGGCACTCGACCAGGCTGTCCAGACGCACGGTGGCGCGGGCCTGACCAAGGAATACGGTCTCGCGGCGATGCTCGGCGCGGCACGCATCGCCCGTGTGGCCCCGGTGAGCCGGGAAATGATCTTGAACTTCGTCTCCCAGCACTCGCTCGGGCTGCCGAAGTCGTACTGATGTCGAACGGACAGCACATGACCGACGTGGAGACCGACCGGTACGTCCGGTACGAGGTGAACCGGGGGTTCGCCACCCTCACCCTCGATTCGCCCCACAACAGGAACGCGATCTCCGGCAGGCTCGTGGACGAACTGCTGCAGGGATTGCGGGACGCCGCCGCGGACAACGACGTCCGCGGCGTCGTCCTCACCCACACCGGCGGCACGTTCTGCGCCGGGGCGGATCTGAGTGAGACGTCCGGCGACGTCGGCTCGCGGACCCGGCAGATGGCCGACCTGCTGCGGGCCATCGTCGAGTTGCCCAAGCCGGTGATTGCCCGGATCGACGGTCACGTCAGGGCCGGGGGCATGGGATTGGTCGGGGCCTGCGACATCGCCGTCGCCGGCCCGCGCAGCACGTTCGCGCTCACCGAGGTCCGGCTCGGACTTGCCGCGTCGATCATCTCGTTGACGGTGCTGCCGCGTATCGATTCGCGCGCGGCGAGCCGCTACCTCCTCACGGGCGAGAAGTTCGGTGCCCACGAGGCGGAGGCCGTCGGGCTGATCAGCGAGTCCGCCGAGGATCCCGAGGACACCGTCGAGGAGTTGCTGGACCAGTTGCGGCAGGCGTCGCCGCAGGGTCTGGCCGAATCGAAGACCCTGACGACGCGAAGTGTGCTCGCCGATTTCGACCGCTACACCGACGAGCTGACCGCCCAGTCGGCGAGGCTGTTCGAATCCGAGGAGGCGCGGGAGGGCATGATGGCGTTTCTGCAGAAGCGGCCGCCGAGATGGGCCTCCGGCCCCGCGCGTGGTTGACGAGTCTCTGGACTCGTCACCCGCTCACGGGCGCGCAGCGCGACGAGAGGAAGTGACACATGACCCGCGAACCGAAGCAGGACCGTAGCCGGGTCACGCGCGGGCATCTCCTCGAGGTCACCATCGACTGCCTCGCCGAGCTGGGCTGGGGTGCCACCACGGTGAGTCTCGTCGCCCAGCGCGCCGGGGTGTCCCGCGGCGCGACCCAGCACCATTTTCCCACCCGCGAAGACCTCATCACCGCGGCGCTCGAGGTCATGTTCGACGCGCGGATGGAGCAGGCGCGGCGCGAGGCCACCGATCTGCCGACCGGGGAGGGACGCACCGAGGCGGTGGTGTCGCGGCTCGTCGACTACTACACGGGCACCCTGTTCAAGGCGGCGCTGCAGGTCTGGACGGCCGCCGCAGCCGACCCCGAACTCCGGGCCCGGATCGTGCCGCTCGAGGAGCGGTTCGGGCGGGTCGCGCACCGCACCGCCGTCGAACACTTCGGGTTCGACGACGCCGACCCGGTGGCGCACCGGCTCGTCCAGGCCACCCTCGATCTCGCCCGCGGACTCGGTCTGGCCGACGTGCTCACGGACGACTCCAAACGACGGGCGGAGATCGTGCGGCAGTGGGCGGCGCAGCTGGACGCGGCACTACCGCGGAGCGGTGAATCGGTAGAGCCGCGGAGCCTCGACGTGGCCGTTCTCGACTGACCGGGCAAAGAGCGCGGGGATCGGTAGAGTCACCGACCATGGGCCGGAAATGGGGAGCGCTCGTCCTGATCACCGTCGCGGCCGGTCTGGCCGGCTGTGGGGGAGACAGAGACGATTCCGGTACCGAACCCCCCGCGCAGCAACTCCCGCAGGTGACCGATCCGGGCCCGTTCTTCGGTCAGTGCGGTTCGGTCACCGACGACGAGGTGGCGAAGGCGTTCGGGATGCCGACCTTCACCGGCGTGACGCGTAATTCCGTCGGCTGCGAGTGGGAAACCGCGGGTATAGGCGGTCCCAGCGTGACGTTCTCCTGGTACCGCGGCAGCCCCATCGGCCGCGAGCGGGCGGGTTCCGAGCTGATCGGCAGGCCGGCCACCGACATCGACATCCAGGGGCATCCCGGATTCATTGCGTCGTCCGAAGGAATTCTGTGCGAACTCGGTGTGGAGTTCGGGGGTGACTTCGTGCACTGGTCGGTGATGTACGCGGATGCGCAACCCGCGGCGGATCCGTGCACGGTGGCGCGCGATCTCGCCGAACTCAGCGTGTCGAGGGCCAAGTGAGCGGGGGAGTGATGAGCAGCGGGACGTGGCGTGCGGTGCGGGTGCTGGCCGCGGCCACCGCGGTCGGGCTGATCGCGGGGTGCGGGTCGACGATCGAGGGCTCACCCAGGGCTGAAGGGGCGTCGCCGTCCGGTGACACCGAACAGTTCACGGCCCTGCTGGAGGAGTGCAACGCCGTCGCCGACGAACAGATCGCCCAGACCGTCGGCGCCGACGCCATCGAACGGGGTTTCTTCGGCGCGATCTGCCGCTGGGACGCGGTCGGCGCCAACGGTCCCGTGAAGGTGACGTTCAACTGGTTCGAGACGGGTTCCCTCGACACGGAGAAGTCGACAGGCGAGAAGCTCGGGTACACCGTGGAGTCCTCCACCATCCAGGGCCGCAAGGCCGTGGTGATGCGTCCCCCCGGCGATCCGGGGGCGTGCGGAGTGACGGTCGGATCTCCCTCCGCAGGCGTCGTCGGCTGGTGGGTACAGTTCCAGACGGGGGCGGCAGACCCGTGTGAAGCGGCATCGACGCTTGCGGATCTGACGCTCAATCTGAGTAGTTGATGTGCCCGTGTCCGTACCGACAGCTCCGAGCGGTACCCCACATCGCAGGTCAGCCCTTACCACTGCCAACCCACTTTGACCTTCCGGCGCGCCGCCGGGTATCGTTGTGGGTCGTGTCCGGCATGCCCGGGCCGATCTGTGTGCCTAGCGAGGTATTGCCGTGCGCGCGTTCGTGCAGATTTCTGCATGGAACGAGCATCCGGCTGCCTGTGTGGGGGTATGCGACACACCCGACCTCGGGTGCAGCTCGAGGTGCGGGTGAGGGGCAGCAGCTCTCTTGCCCCAACTGCTAGATCCCTAATTTCAGAACAGCCAAGGTTGCTTGTCCAGAGCAGTCTGTTCAACACGAAGAAAGCCGGTAAATGCCAACCATCAACCAGCTGGTCCGCAAGGGCCGCCGCGACAAGACCGCGAAGGTCAAGACGGCAGCCCTCAAGGGCAGCCCGCAGCGTCGTGGCGTGTGCACCCGCGTGTACACCACCACCCCGAAGAAGCCGAACTCGGCGCTCCGTAAGGTCGCGCGTGTGCGCTTGACCAGCTCCGTCGAGGTCACCGCTTACATCCCGGGCGAGGGTCACAACCTGCAGGAGCACTCGATGGTGCTCGTCCGCGGTGGTCGTGTGAAGGACCTCCCCGGTGTGCGCTACAAGATCATCCGTGGCTCGCTCGATACCCAGGGTGTCAAGGGCCGCAAGCAGGCCCGCAGCCGCTACGGCGCCAAGAAGGAGAAGAGCTAATGCCACGTAAGGGCCCCGCTCCGAAGCGTCCGCTCATCAACGACCCGGTCTACGGTTCGCCCCTGGTGACGCAGCTCGTCAACAAGATTCTCCTGGACGGCAAGAAGTCCACCGCCGAGCGCATCGTCTACGAAGCACTCGAGCAGGCGCGCGAGAAGACCGGCACCGACCCGGTCGTCACCCTCAAGCGCGCACTGGACAACGTCAAGCCCGCCCTCGAGGTCCGCAGCCGCCGTGTCGGTGGCGCCACCTACCAGGTGCCGGTCGAGGTCCGTCCGGGCCGCTCCACCACCCTCGCGCTCCGCTGGCTCGTGACCTTCTCCCGGCAGCGCCGCGAGAAGACCATGGTCGAGCGTCTCGCCAACGAGCTCCTCGATGCCAGCAACGGCTTGGGTGCCGCTGTGAAGCGCCGTGAGGACACTCACAAGATGGCCGAAGCCAACAAGGCATTCGCCCACTACCGCTGGTGACGTCACGTCGGAGCAGTCACCTACCGTGACTGCTCCGGCGTCGTCGCACGTCGGGCCCCTACCGGGGACCGGCTGATCTACAACTCGAGACAATGGCCCCGCTGGTGGAACACCGGGGAGGCCGACACCCGATACACGAGCTACGAGCGGGGAAGAATCCTGTGGCACAGGAAGTGCTGACCGACCTGAACAAGGTCCGCAACATCGGCATCATGGCGCACATCGATGCCGGCAAGACCACGACCACCGAGCGCATCCTGTTCTACACCGGTGTCAACTACAAGATCGGTGAGACGCACGACGGTGCCTCGACCACGGACTGGATGGAACAGGAGAAGGAACGCGGCATCACGATCACCTCTGCCGCGGTGACCTGCTTCTGGAACAACAACCAGATCAACATCATCGACACGCCGGGCCACGTCGACTTCACCGTCGAGGTGGAGCGTTCGCTCCGCGTGCTCGACGGCGCCGTCGCAGTGTTCGACGGCAAAGAGGGCGTCGAGCCCCAGTCGGAGCAGGTGTGGCGTCAGGCCGCCAAGTACGACGTTCCGCGCATCTGTTTCGTCAACAAGATGGACAAGATGGGCGCGGACTTCTACTTCACGGTCCAGACCATCATCGACCGCCTCGGCGCGAAGCCGCTCGTCCTGCAGCTGCCGATCGGCGCCGAGGACGACTTCGACGGCGTCGTCGACCTGGTCGAGATGAAGGCTGTCACCTGGCGTGGCACGGTCGCCATCGGCGCCGAGCCCACCATCGAGGAGATCCCGGCCGATCTCGCCGACAAGGCTGCCGAGTACCGCGAGAAGCTGCTCGAGACGGTTGCCGAGTCCGACGAAAAGCTCATGGAGAAGTACTTCGCCGGCGAGGAGCTCTCCGTCGAGGAGATCAAGGGCGCCATCCGCAAGATGACGGTCAACTCCGAGCTGTACCCGGTTCTGTGCGGTTCCGCGTTCAAGAACAAGGGCGTTCAGCCCATGCTCGACGCGGTCATCGACTACCTGCCGAACCCGCTGGACATCGGCGAGGTCCAGGGTCACGCCCTGGGCAACGAAGAAGAGATCCTCACGCGTAAGCCGAGCAAGGAAGAGCCGTTCTCGGCTCTGGCCTTCAAGATCGCTTCGCACCCGTTCTTCGGCAAGCTGACGTTCGTCCGCGTGTACTCCGGCCGGATCGATCCGGGCGCCCAGGTCATGAACGCGACCAAGGGCAAGAAGGAGCGCATCGGAAAGCTCTTCCAGATGCACGCCAACAAGGAGAACCCGGTCGACGAGGCCGTGGCCGGCCACATCTACGCGATGATCGGTCTGAAGGACACCACGACCGGTGACACCCTGTGTGCACAGGACGCCCCGATCGTGCTCGAGTCCATGAGCTTCCCGGACCCGGTCATCCAGGTCTCGATCGAGCCCAAGACCAAGTCCGACCAGGAGAAGCTGGGCACCGCGATCCAGAAGCTCGCCGAAGAGGACCCGACGTTCTCCGTCGAGCTCGACGAGGAGACCGGCCAGACCGTCATCGGCGGCATGGGCGAGCTCCACCTCGACATCCTCGTCGACCGTATGCGTCGCGAGTTCAAGGTCGAGGCCAACGTCGGCAAGCCGCAGGTTGCCTACCGCGAGACCATCACCAAGAAGGTCGAGAAGCACGACTACACCCACAAGAAGCAGACGGGTGGATCGGGCCAGTTCGCCAAGGTGATCATCGCGCTGGAGCCGTTCGTCGGCGAAGACGGTGCCACCTACGAGTTCGAGAACAAGGTCTCCGGCGGTCGCATCCCTCGCGAGTACATCCCTTCCGTGGATGCAGGCGCGCAGGACGCGATGCAGTACGGCGTTCTCGCCGGCTACCCGCTGGTGAACCTGAAGCTGTCGCTGCTCGACGGTGCTTACCACGACGTCGACTCGTCGGAAATGGCCTTCAAGGTCGCCGGTTCGCAGGCGCTGAAGGAAGCCGCCCGCAAGGCCGGCCCGGTCATTCTCGAGCCGCTCATGGCTGTCGAGGTCACCACACCCGAGGAATACATGGGTGACGTGATCGGCGACCTGAACTCCCGCCGTGGCCAGATCCAGGCCATGGAGGAACGCAGTGGTGCCCGTGTCGTGAAGGCGCTGGTTCCGCTCTCGGAGATGTTTGGTTACATCGGTGATCTGCGGTCGAAGACCCAGGGCCGGGCGAACTTCTCCATGGTGTTCGATTCCTACGCAGAGGTTCCCGCGAACGTCTCGAAGGAAATCATCGCCAAGGCGACCGGCGAGTAACCTCGGTTCCAGCCGGCCGAAGCACGACCCAGTAATAACAACCGCACTGCTGCATACCGCAAGCATCAATCAGTCCAGGAGGACACACAGTGGCGAAGGCGAAGTTCGAGCGGACGAAGCCGCACGTGAACATCGGCACCATCGGTCACGTCGACCACGGCAAGACCACGCTGACCGCGGCCATCACCAAGGTTCTGCACGACGCGTACCCGGATCTCAACGAGGCTTCGGCCTTCGACGAGATCGACAAGGCTCCTGAGGAGAAGGCTCGCGGTATCACGATCAACATCTCGCATGTTGAGTACCAGACCGAGAAGCGCCACTACGCGCACGTCGATGCTCCCGGTCACGCCGACTACATCAAGAACATGATCACCGGTGCGGCGCAGATGGACGGCGCCATCCTCGTGGTCGCGGCCACCGACGGCCCGATGCCCCAGACGCGTGAGCACGTGCTGCTCGCCCGCCAGGTCGGCGTGCCGTACATCCTCGTCGCCCTGAACAAGGCCGACATGGTGGACGACGACGAGATCATCGAGCTCGTCGAGATGGAGGTCCGTGAGCTCCTCGCTGCGCAGGAGTTCGACGAGGACGCTCCGGTTGTCAAGGTCTCCGCACTCAAGGCGCTCGAGGGCGACCCGGAGTGGACCAAGAACATCCTCGAGCTCATGGCTGCGGTCGACGAGTCCATCCCGGACCCGGTCCGCGAGACCGAGAAGCCCTTCCTCATGCCCGTCGAGGACGTCTTCACGATCACCGGTCGTGGCACCGTCGTCACCGGGCGTATCGAGCGTGGCGTGATCAACGTCAACGAGGACGTCGAGATCGTCGGCATCAAGGAAACCAAGACCAAGACCACGGTCACGGGTATCGAGATGTTCCGCAAGCTCCTCGACTCGGGCCAGGCCGGTGACAACGTCGGTCTGCTGGTTCGTGGTATCAAGCGCGAAGATGTCGAGCGTGGACAGGTTGTCGTCAAGCCCGGCACCACCACCCCGCACACCGAGTTCGAGGGCCAGGCGTACATCCTGTCCAAGGACGAGGGCGGCCGCCACACGCCGTTCTTCAACAACTACCGTCCGCAGTTCTACTTCCGTACCACGGACGTGACGGGCGTTGTGACGCTGCCCGAGGGCACCGAGATGGTCATGCCCGGTGACAACACCGAGATGTCCGTCAAGCTGATCCAGCCCGTCGCCATGGACGAGGGCCTGCGCTTCGCGATCCGCGAAGGCGGCCGTACCGTCGGCGCCGGCAAGGTCACGAAGATCAACAAGTGATCTAGCTCCACCAACGCCAATGGCGCTCACCCTCCGGGGTGGGCGCCATTGGCGTTTTCGGGGTGTGACACTCAGCGGTAGTTCAACGCATCCCATTCTCGGATGTCGCTGGGATGCGCGATGCCCTCGAGGACGAACGGGTCGCGGGCGATGAATTGTTCTGCGCGCTCGCGGCTGCTGAAGATCGCCATGGACCCGTTGCTCGCCGGGTCGTCGAACGGTCCGATACCGAGCAGCCCACCTTCCGCGGCGAACGCGTCGAGGTACTCCCGGTGTCGTGGATAGATCTCCGGAATCCTGGCGGCGGTGGTCGGATCGGTCGCGTAGAACACCACGTATTCCATGGCACCGAACCTACCGAGACCGGAACGCCGCGTGTCAGCTTTCGACGTGCACCGGGTGGTCGGCGCGGTCGAGGTGGAGCAGGACCTGGGTGGCGACCTCTTCACCGCCGAGGGTCGATGCGACCCAGGACGCGACGTCCTCGGATTTGCGGGTGAAGTCGTACAGGTCGAGCGTGGGGTCGGCGGTCACGACGATCGACAGGGTGGGGAGTCCGCGTTCGATGACGGCGCGAGCGCGTGTCTGCCGCACTCCGGGGTACTGCGCGAGTTCGCTGGCGACTCCGTTGGCGAGGGAGCCGAGGTCGACGGTGACGTAGGTGCCCGATTCGCGGTCCGGTACGGCGACGGGGGACGTGCGTCGCCGGGTGAGGTCCAGGGCGAGGAGCACGATCCCGAAGACCAGCCCCACGACGACCGTCGCGGCGAGCGCCCAGCCCCACCAGTCCTGGTCGGGGAGTGCGGTGACACGCGCGCGGTCGTACCGCGACACCCATTCGCGGACGATCGGAACATGCAGGTCCCAGGCCAGGGCGTACGCGCCGAATCCGAGGAGTGCGAGCCCGACGAGCAGGACGATGACCCGGTTGACGGCGGCGGTCCGATGTCTCACGGTTTCACCTGCACTCGGAGTTCGGGGGACGTGCCGAGCAGCGACAGCGTCGGTTCCACGGCCTCGCGGACGGAGATGGCCACGTCGCCGGCGGGTGTCGACTCGGTGCGCACCACGCGGACGGTGACGTGTTTGCGGTCGACCGTCGTGTGCGCCGACAGCACCCCGGGGACGGTCTTGGCGTGGCTACTGGAGTTGCGAGCGAGGTCGGTGGGGCGGAGCCAGACGATCGGGGTGTCACCGACTGCGAGCGGCAGGTGGGTGCGCGGCCGCGGTTTGAGGGCCGCGACGATGAACACGACCCCCAGCACGATCGCGCCTGCGGCGACGGGGACGATCCACTCGGACCAGTGCAGCCGGCCCAGCCATTGCACGGTGTTGCGGATCCAGGGCGCGTTGGCGAAGGTGCCGCGCATGATGAGCAGCTCACGCGCTGCGACGACCGCGAGACCGAGGGCTCCGACGGCGACGATGATCGCGGCGGGCACAGCGGCCGGGGTCGCGCGCGGCGTGCGTGGCCGGAGGGGCGCCACCGGGGTGGGCGGCACGGCCGGATCGCCCTGTTCGGAGTAACGGCCTTCGGTTGAACTGTCTTCGGGGGCGGCGGATTCCGTTCCGACGACCACGATGTTGAGTTCGATGACCGGCATGCCTGTCATCTGCTCGACCTGACGGTGCACCTGCGCGCGGAGCCGGCGGTTGACGAGGTCGAGGTGGCACGGCCACTGCACCGCGATGTACAGGTTGATCGCGACGGCGCCCGCTCCCGTCGAGACGTCGGCGCGGGGGAGTTCCCGCCCCGTCAGGCGGGACAGCCCACCGGACTGCTTGACGACGCCGGGTACCTGGAGTGCTGCGGCGACGGCGATCTTCACGACGGCGCGCTCCTTGATGACCAGTTCGCCGCGCAGGGCGGTGTCGTCGAGCGCCGCGTCGTCATGCGGACCGGCGGGGGGTGCGGTGAAGGGTTCAGCCACGGCCGCGGCTTCGGAGGATGGCGCCGAGATCGAGGTGGCCGTCGCGGTGCGCGCCGACGGCCATGCCCAGCGCGCCGAGGAGGACGGCGAAGACGAATCCGCTGAAACCACCGAGGATGCCGGCGATGGCGAGAAGTAACCCGACGATCAGGCCTGTGATTGTGCTGTTCATTGAGATTGTCCTGTCTCTGTCAGGAGATCTTCGATGGTCACGTCGACGGGGACGTCCACCAGCGATTCCACTGCGGCCCGCACTCTTTCGGCGGTGTCGACGACGTTGGCGGGGTAGCGAGCCGCGAGGTGGACGGCACAGGACGTGGGGCCGACGGTCACCCCGGTCACCCGGCGTCCGGGCAGGTAGGTCGCGACTTCACCGAACGCGCCGCCGTGCATCGCTGCCACTCCGGGGGTGGCGAGGACGGCGGCGACGATGCGTTCGGAGATGTCCTCGGCGTGGGTGTCCGATGGAAGTGGTCCGGTCACTGCACCCTCGGTTTGCCGTCGAGCTCGGACGCGGCCTCGGATTCGTCGAACAGCATGACGTCGAAGACGGTGATGTTCACTTCGGTCACTTCGAGCCCGGTCATGCGCTCGACGGCCGCGATGACGTTGCGCCGGATGCCGACCGCGAGTTCGTGCAGTGCGACACCGTATTCCGCGACGATGCCGATGTCGATTGCGGCCTGTTTCTCGCCGACTTCGACGGCGACACCCTGGGCGTGGTTGACGCGGGCGCCGGGGATCCGATCGCGGAGGGCGCCGACAGCGCGCGCGGTACCGCCGCCCACGTCGTAGACGCCGTTGATCTCACGGGTGGCGATCCCGGCGATCTTGGCGACCACGGCGTCCGCGATGATGGTCCGTCCCTCGGAACTGACGAGTTCCGGCGTCGCCCCGGCACCGAACTGCACGCGGCTGCGTGCCCCTGAATCGCTGGTCATCGTGGATCCCCTTCGAGTCGCCTGCCTTCTCCTCAACAGTAATGATCACCGACCGTACGCGGGGTCTCCCACGCGCCTTTCCGTCCGCGGATCCCGTGACGGGAGACACCCAAAAATATTTGATATGACTACCCGGTAGCATCTGACGTGATGCAGGTAACACAGATGCAGCCCGACGGAAGGAACCCCATGGCGGAAGAGCCCACCGGTGAGGACGCCGCTCCCCAGGCCCGGACGTCGGCCGTCACCGCGGGTGTGGTGGTTCTGGCCGTCCTCGCACTCGCGTTCGTCGCGGTCAGCGGCTACTTCGGCTACACACACCGGCAGGCGGCGCAGGAGGCTCAGCAGAGATCTGAGATCCTCGAAGCAGCGCGGCAGGGCGTCGTGAATCTGACGACGATGGACTTCGAGAAGGCCGACGAAGACGTGCAGAAGGTGCTCGACGGCTCGGCCGGAGAATTCCGCGACGAATTCGAAGCCCGATCCAAGGACCTCATCGCGGTCATGCAGGAGGCCAAGGTCAAGTCCCAGGGGGAGGTGCGCCAGGCTGCGATCGAGACGCAGAACGGCGACTCCGCGGACGTGCTCGTCGCGGTCGCGCAGAAGGTGTCCAATGCGGGCGGCGCGGCCGAGGAGCCGCGCGGTCAGCGGATGCGGGTGACGATGCAACTCGAGGACGGCACGTACAAGATCGTGAAGGCGGGGTTCGTGCAGTGAGTACCGACGCATCGCCGAAGTCCCGCAGACTCCTCCTGATTCTGGGCGCGCTCACCGTGGCCGCGGCCGTGCTGGCGGGGGGTTCTGTACTTCGCGCTCTACCGACCCGACCAGCGCGTCGACGACGCCGTCCGCGCCACCGTCACCGACACCGCTTCGCAGGGCGCGATCGCCCTGCTGTCCTACAAGCCGGACACGGTGGAGAACGACGTCGGCGCCGCGAAGGAACGCCTGACGGGGGAGTTCCTCGACTACTACACACAGTTCACGACGGACGTCGTCGTCCCGGCGGCCAAGGAGAGCCAGGTCGCGACCCAGGCGACGGTGGCCGCGTCCGGTCCGGTCGAGGTGGCGGCCGACACCGCGACGGTGCTGTTGTTCGTCAATCAGACCACCACCAGTGCGGCGAAACCGGAACCGGCGGCAACGGCGACGAGCATCACCGTCGAGCTCACCAAGTCCGGCGACAACTGGCTGATTTCGGGCTTCGATCCGGTTCAGTCGTCCGGGTAGCGTTGGCGCCCATGAGTACTCTTCGAGAGGTCGGCGACCGCGAGTCGTGGCGTTGCTGGCTGTGTGACGAACCGGTGGACCCCGACATGTCGGTCAACGATCCGCGTGGCCCCAGCATCGACAGCGTCGTCACCGCGAAGAAGGCCAAGGCGAAGGGCGGCGTCGAACGCCTCGCGCACCGGGCGTGCAACACCAAGAAGGGTGCCGTCAAACCGGTCGTGCCGTGGCCCGACCGGTTGTTCGTCGTCGATCCCGCCCCGATCATCGGTGTGGTCGAACAACTCGGCCGCAAGGGCGGACGGGTGGCGGTGGCGCGATGCCCGGGCAAATCGGACGCCGAGGACGCGGCGGAGTGGTTGCTCGACAGGTTGTCCCGTCTTGCACCGGAACTGAACGTCGAGACGCAGATCGACGCCGCCGGTGGTGCGTATCTGCTCGTCCTTCGCACCGCCTGACCCGTGAGTACTTGTTAACCGCGGGCGGTTAACAAGTACTCACGGGCGGCGGAGTCGCACGAGGGAGTAACGTCGGGAACAGAACATGAATCCGACCTCGAGTGCGAAGGAATTCCGATGAATCTGGCCTTGACCGACGAGGAGCTGGCGTTCCGCGACGAGATGCGAACGTTCTTCACCACGCAGATTCCGGCGGAGATCCGCGAGCGGTATGCGCGTGGTGAAGAAGTGGGGAAGGAAGGGTTCATCGAGTCCCAGCGGATTCTGAACGCCAACGGGCTCGCGACGCCGCACTGGCCGGTCGAGTGGGGCGGCCGCGACTGGACTCCGGTGCAGAAGCACATCTGGCTCGACGAACTGCAGCTCGCGTCGGTACCCGAGCCGCTCGCGTTCAACACCAGCATGGTCGGCCCCGTCATCGCGGCCTTCGGTTCGCAGGAGCAGAAGGAGAAGTTCCTTCCTCCGACCGCCAACCTCGACATCTGGTGGTGCCAGGGATTCTCCGAACCCGAGGCAGGCTCCGACCTCGCGTCGCTGAAGACCCGCGCCGTCCGCGACGGCGACGACTACGTGATCAACGGCCAGAAGACGTGGACCACCCTCGCGCAGCATGCCGACTGGATCTTCGTCCTTGCCCGCACCAACCCGGACGCCCCCAAGAAGCAGGCCGGCATCTCGTTCATCCTCGTCGACATGAAGACGCCCGGCGTCACGGTGCGCCCGATCAAGCTGATCGACGGCGGCTACGAGGTCAACGAGATCTTCTTCGAGGACGTGCGCGTGCCGGCCGAGAACCTCGTGGGCGAGGAGAACCAGGGCTGGAGCTACGCCAAGTTCCTGCTCGGCAACGAGCGCACCGGTGTGACCCGGCTGGGATTTTCTAAAGTCCGTCTCGCGCAGGCGAAGGAACGCGCAGCCGAGATCTCGGTCGGCGAGGGGACGCTGCTCGACGATCCGCTGTTCGCCGCCCGGATCGCCGAACTGGAGAACGAGATCATCGTGCTCGAACTCACCCAGCTGCGGGTGGTGGCCAGTTCGGCCGACGGCAAGCCGAACCCGGCGTCGTCGCTGCTGAAGCTGCGCGGGTCCGAACTGCAGCAGGCCACACTCGAACTGCTGACCGACGTCGCGGGACCCGACTCCCTGCCCTTCGCCGCAGGTGACGGCATCGCCTCGCCGCTCTGGGCGCAGCGGACGACTCCGACTTATCTGAACTACCGCAAGGTTTCCATCTACAGCGGATCGAGCGAAGTGCAGCGCAGCATCATCGCCTCCTCGATCCTCGGATTGTGAGGGCGTGACATGGACTTCGAACTGACCGACGAACAGAAACTGCTGCGCGACACCACCCGCGAACTGCTGGGCCGCAGCTACGACGCGGAGAAGCGCAACGCCGTCACCGACACCGAGCAGGGGTGGAGCCCGCAGGTGTGGAAGCAACTCGCGGAGGTCGGACTGCTGGGTCTGAGCTTCGACGAGGAAGACGGCGGAATGGGCGCCGGACCTGTCGAGGTCGCGTCGGTGATGACCGAGATCGGCCGCCGCCTCGCGCCCGAACCCGTCCTCGATGCCGTGCTCGTGCCCGGCGGCCTGATCGCTGCGGCCGGCAGCACGGAGCAGCGCCGCCGGATTCTGCCCGACGTGTCGGAGGGCAACCTCCTGCTGGCCTTCGCCGATCGGGAACCGGGGGTGCGCTGGCCGTCCACCCAGGTGTCCACGACCGCGAAGAAGGACGGCGACGCGTGGACCCTCACTGGTACCAAGAACCCCGTTCCGCACGGCGGTAGTGCGAACACCCTGGTCGTCACGGCGGCACTCCCGGACGGTGGGGTCGGACTGTTCCTCGTCGACGCCGATGCCAGCGGCCTGACCCGCACCGCCTACGCGACCCACGACGGATTGCGGGCCGCGCAGGTGGAACTGTCGGACACCCCGGCGGAGCCTCTCGGTGCGGGCGGCGACGCGTCGTCGGCGATCGAGAGCGCGCAGATCCGGGCGCAGGCGGCACTGTGTGCGGAGGCCGTCGGCGCGATGGAGGAAGCGCTGCGACTGACCACCGAGTACCTGAAGACCCGCAAGCAGTTCGGTGTACCGATCGCGAAGTTCCAGACGCTCACGCACCGTGCGGCCGACATGTACGTGCTGCTGGAACTGGCTCGCAGCATGAGTCTCTACGCGACGATGTCGCTGGCCGACGGAACCGTCGATCCGGTGGTCGCCTCCCGCGCCAAGCTGCAGATCGGCCGCTCCGCCCGCACGATCGGGCAGGAAGCGATCCAGATGCACGGCGGCATCGGCATGACGGCCGAGTATCCGGTCGGACACTACGTGAGCCGGCTGACGGCCATCGAGCACACCCTCGGCGGGTCCGACGACCACCTGCGGGTGCTCGCGTCGGCGACCACCCAGGGGACCATCAGCATCATCTAGCCGCCCCCGTGAGTACTTATTAACCGCCCGCGGTTAATAAGTACTCACGGGTCCAGGTCTCGGATTGGTATCGGAAAGAGCGTTTACGACGTGTCGCACAGGGACCCCAGTGTGACGCGGCTAACGTTCTGCGCGCACACCAGAACTCACGGGGGATGTACGTAATCTCGGTGAAGGAGCATTGCCATGGGGTCCGGTCCAGTCAAAGCGATCATGTGGAGCCTGCTTTTCGTGGGACTCGTCGGTGCGGGAGTCGGGATCTCCGAACTGCACGTTCCCTGGACGGTCGCATCGCTGATCGTCGCCTCGGTCTCCGGACTGGTCCTGCTCAGGATCCGCGCCGACGCGCACCCCGAACTGCACAGCGACCGCCGGATGGCTGCCGGCTGACCCGCGGTCACTCCGTCTGAAGACCGTCCGCCCACCTGCCGATGTCGCCGCGTTCGAGTGCGAGCGCCAGCAGTTCCGGGAACTTGTCCGGGGTGCAGGCGAATGCGGGAATGCCGAGCACCCCGAGGGCCGCGGCGTTGTCGTGATCGAACGACGGGGCGCCGTCGTCGGACAGTGCCAGCAGAACAACCACCTGGACGCCCGCGTTCGTCATCGCCGCCATCCGCCGCAGCATCTCCGCGCGGATCCCGCCCTCGTACAGGTCCGAGATCAGCACGAACAGCGATTCGGTCGGTCTGTCGATCAGTGACTGGCTGTAGGCGATGGCCCGGTTGATGTCGGTGCCGCCGCCGAGTTGCGTGCCGAACAGCACGTCGACGGGATCGGACAGCTTGTCGGTGAGGTCGACGACCGCCGTGTCGAACACGACCAGCGACGTCTTCAGCGCGCGCATCGAGGCGAGGACCGCGCCGAACACGGACGCGTACACGACGCTCGACGCCATCGACCCGGACTGGTCGATGGCGAGGACGACGTCGCGGTGCACGGCCTGCGATCGGCGGCCGTATCCCAGCAGCCGCTCCGGCACCACCGTCTTGTACTCGGGGAGGTAGTGCGCGAGGTTGGCGCGGATCGTGCGATTCCAGTCGATGTCGCGGTACTTGGGGTTGGTGATGCGGGCCGACCGGTTCAGGGCACCGGTAACGGCGGTCCTGGTCTTCTGCGCGATCCGTTCCTCCACCTCCCGGACCACCTTCTCGACGACCATCCGGGCGGTGGCCTTGCTGGTCTCGGGCATCACCCGGTTCAGGCTCAGCAGCGTGCCGACGAGGTGGACGTCCGGTTCGACGGCGTCGAGCAGTTCGGGTTCGAGGAGCAGCTGGGTGAGGCCGAGCCGGTCTATGGCGTCCTTCTGCATCACCTGCACGACGCTGCTCGGGAAGTAGGTGCGGATGTCGCCGAGCCAGCGCGCGACCTTCGGCGCCGATCCGCCGAGACCCGCGCCGCGACGGCGGCTC
Source organism: Rhodococcus mengyinensis (assembly GCF_048381435.1). Lineage (NCBI taxonomy): Bacteria > Bacillati > Actinomycetota > Actinomycetes > Mycobacteriales > Nocardiaceae > Rhodococcus > Rhodococcus mengyinensis. Next base: position 155,560 of record NZ_JBLWIT010000127.1, read on the forward strand.
TTCGACCCTTCGCTGCTGGTGTCGTACAGGGCGGCCAGAGCGCCGTCCATCGCCGCGTCCGCCTTGGACGCGAGACCGCCGGTGGATTCCTCGGCGGCGTTGCCCAGCAGCAGCCGCCACCGGCGTAGCCGCTCCGCGTCTTCGGTCACGACGTCACCCCCAGAATGTCCGCGACGGTCCGGATCGCGATCGTGCCCCGGCGAGCGTCGACCTCGGCGCGGGCATCGGCGGTGGACCCGCCCTCCACGGACTGCCCGATCGCCCGGCGTTCCCCGGTTTCGAACCCGCCGAACGTGCGCCGCAGCAGTGGCAGTACGTCGACGAAGTCCTGCTCGCGCAGCCCCGACACCCATCCGTCGAGCAGTTGCAGCAGTTGCCGGTCGTGGACCAGCAGCAGCCCACCGCCGCCGAGGAAGCCGTCGACCCACCCCGCCTTGGCGGAGGGATCGGCGCCGACGGACAGCGCCCGCGACAGTCGGGTGGCGGACTCGGTTTCGCTGACGGTGCCTGCGTCGCGGAGCAATCGGACCATGCGTCCGATCACGAGGCCGTTCACGTCCCTGCGGTCGACGAGGCCTGCGAGTGTGCCGAGCCACCGCGCCGACGCACGATCGTCGTCGCGCAGCATCACCGCCGCGTGGACGTCGTCGACGGCGCGGCGCAGGTCGAGTGCGCTGTCGTCGTCCAGACCCGATATCGCGGTGGGCAGTCCGGCGCAGATGCGGACGAGCAGGCTGTCGGTGACGCGGGTGAGGGACGAGACGTCGGTGCCACGGACGTCCCCGTATCGCAAGGTGCGGGTGAGCGCGGGCAGGGCATCCATCAGGTGCATCACGTCGTGGTCGAGCGTGGCCGCCGTCTCCAGCGCCCGCAGCAGTTCGGCCAGCGCATCGCCGAGATCCGACAGGAGGGCCTGCTCGAGCAGCCCGGTGAGCTGGGCGAGCGAGACGTCGCCGGCCGACGCCTCCTCACGCACCTTCGCTGTCGCCGCGGCCTCGACGGTGGTGCCCCACAGCGACGCCTCGATGATCGACACCGCCAGTTCGGGTTTCCAGGTGAGGGACCACGTCTCACGGAATGTGCCGGTGCCGCGGATGTCACTGTCGGCCGGCGTGCCCCAGTCGACACCGAGGATCTGCAGGCGGTGCAGGAGCCGGGACCGCGCGACGTCGTTGTCTCGGCGCAGGTCGAGGTCGATGGTCTTCTCGGTGGCCTGCTGCTTGAGGCGCAGCGTCTTCGCCCGCGCCCGCAGGTCGGCGTCGAGGGGAACCGTCGGGGTGTTTTCCGGGACGGCGCCGAGTGCCTCGCCGACGACGAGTCGCCGTGTGATGAGGTCGAGCAGGACGTTGTCGCCGTCGCACATCACGGCGCGGGTGGCCTCGGTGACCTCGGAGAGCCCGGCGAGCGGCCGCGCTCGCATCGCCGCCAGCGTGTCTGCGAGACGGACGGATTCGATGACGTGCGCACTCGACACCGGAAGGTCCTCGTCCCGCAGCACCCGCGCGACCTTCGTGAGCCAGCGGGTGATCGTCCGGTCCGGTGCGGTGAACAGGTGGTGATACCAGCCGGGGGAGGTGATCCCGGCGCCGTACCCCGATGCCGCGGACAGCCGCGAATGCGTCCACGGCACCCACGTGAGCGAGGTCTTGATCTTGGGGATTCCCTTGAGGATTCGCGCGTCCGCGGTGGCCGGTCCGAGAGGACCGGCGAGGGCCGGGGCGTGCCAGGCGCCGCACACCACCGCGATCCGCTGGGCGCCGCCCTTGATCACCTTCCGCAGCGTCTGCCGCATGTACGCCTCGCGCCTGCTGGTGGGCTCGTCGAGTTCGACGGTGTCCCGCAGGGCGGTCATGGCCTCGGTGATCGCGTCGAACGAGTCGGGACCCGACCCCGATTCGATGACGGCGTCCCACCAGCGTTCGGTGTCGTCGTAGCCCGCCGCGGCGGCCAACTGGGTCAGCGGATCCTCGGTACGGGGCTCGGAGTCGTCTGCGGCGAGGGTGTTGGCGGCGGGAAGGTCGCAGAAGCGGACGTCGACGCCGCGTCCGGCCGCCCACGACAGCGCCTGCCACTCCGGGGAGAACACGGCGAACGGCCAGAATGCCGCCGTCCGGGGCTCCCCGGTGGCATACGCGAGCAGGGCCACCGGAGGTTCCATGGTGTCGGAGGCGGTCAACGCGACCAGTGGATCGGCGTCCGCGGGCCCTTCGATCAGGACGGCGTCGGGGACGAATTCGTCGAGCGCCCGCCGCACCGATCGTGCCGAACCGGGCCCGTGGTGGCGGATGCCGAAAACACGGACGTCGGAGTTCACCCGGTGACCTCGCGGCACGCCCGGTAGAAGTCGCCCCAGTCCTCCCGTTCGCGGACCACGGCCTCGAGGTATTCGATCCACACCACTTTGTCGGCCACCGGGTCCTTCAGCACGGACCCGAGAATGCCGGCGGCGACGTCGGACGGGCGGAGCACCCCGTCGCCGAAGTGCGCGGCGAGGGCGAGTCCGTTGGTGACGACGGAGATCGCCTCCGCCGTGGACAGCGTTCCGGACGGCGACTTCAGCTTGGTGCGGCCGTCGCCGGTGACGCCCGACCGGAGTTCGCGGAACACGGTGACCACGCGCCGGATCTCGTCGACGGTCGCCGGGATCTCCGGCAGTTCCAGCGAGGACCCGAGTTGCTCGACGCGCCGCGCGACGATGGCGACTTCGTCCTCCTCGTCGGCGGGAAGCGGCAGGACCACCGTGTTGAACCGTCTGCGCAGCGCGGAGGACAGTTCGTTGACCCCGCGGTCGCGGTCGTTCGCGGTGGCGATCAGGTTGAAACCCTTGGCGGCCTGCACCTCGGTGCCCAGTTCGGGGATGGGCAGCGTCTTCTCCGACAGCACGGTGATGAGCGCGTCCTGCACATCGGCGGGAATGCGGGTGAGTTCCTCGACCCGTGCGATCCGCCCGCCCTGCATGGCCGTCATGACGGGGGACGGAACGAGTGCACCCGCTGTCGGACCCTCGGCGAGCAGCCGCGCGTAGTTCCAGCCGTACCGGATGGCCTCCTCCGGCGTCCCCGACGTTCCCTGGACGAGCAGGGTCGACTCGCCGGAGACCGCCGCCGACAGGTGTTCGGACACCCACGTCTTGGCGGTGCCGGGGACGCCGAGCAGAAGCAGCGCGCGGTCGGTCGCGAGCGTCGCGACGGCCACTTCGATGAGCCGGCGGGGACCCACGTACTTGGGGGTGATGACGGTGCCGTCGTCGAGTTCGCCGCCGAGCAGGTACGTCACGACCGCCCACGGAGACAATTTCCACGACGGTGGCCGGGGCCGGGTGTCGTGCGCGGCGAGGGCGGCGAGTTCGTCGGCGTAGGCCTGCTCGGCGTGGGGTCGTAGCAGGTCGGCCTGGGCGGCCGCGATCTCGGTCACTCGAGCTCCTTCAGGACTGTTCTGCGGTGGTCGATGTTGGTGGCGACGGTGGCGAATGCCTGGTGCCAGCCGGGATCACGGGTGCGTTCGGCTGCTGCGCGGAGGAGCGGCGCCGCAGCGAACGGGAAATGCGTCTCGGCGCTGCGGAGGGTCGAGTAGTGGCTGTGCCGGGAGAACTGCCCGAGGTCCTTGCCGGTCGCGGCGTGCCGCCCGGCGACGTCCTCGAGGCGAGCGATCACCCGCTCGGCCAGGTCGAGCGGCCAGGGGTGGGGCAGGCCGTCGAACAGGGCGGCGCCGTCGACGCCCAGCAGGTAGGAGTCGGCGCGACCCGACAGAATGTATGCGAGGCGTTCGCGGGCGGGGACGATCGGCACGACGCGACGTTCGGTTGTCCGCCCTTCGCGGTGCAGCAGAGCCGACGCCCAGCGCGGATTGCGCTGCAGCACGGTCGCGGTGGTCCACGCCTCCATCATCACCTCCCGCCACTGGTCTTCGATCCGGATCTCCAACGCGGTGGAGGCGGAGCCGATCATGCCTTCCCACACCGACAAGGGGGCGGCGGTGACCACCATCCGCAACCACCAGCTGCGGATTCCCTTGTTCTTGAAATGGACGTCCTCGATGCCGTCGCGACGGGCCGAATCATCCAGGGAGCCGGGCATGTTCACCACGAGACGGGTGCGCAGCGGCTTCTTCTCCACGCGCACCCATGCCCGGGCGCGAGCGGCCATCCGCTCGGCGTATGCGGAGTTCGGCAGCTGGCGCAGCAACTGGACCGCCTGCTGGCGCACTTCTTTCCGCCGGTCGTCGAGTGCGTGCTCGAGCAATGCGGAGTCGGCATCACTCAGCCCCGTTCCCAGAACGGCGATGAACGCCGCCCGGTGCTCGCCCCGTTCGGAATCCCAGGTGCGGCTCAGTTCGGTCATCGCGATCGCCGGGTTCACCGCCCGCATCGCCGTGAGCCATTGCAGTCGTTCCTGGTGTGCGCCGTGCGTCCACACGTCGGTGCGATCGGATCGGCGGACCAGCGTCGACCAGTCCGGGTTCTGCGCGGCGAGCCACTGGCCGCGGGGGCCCACCAGTCGGAGGATGCTCTCGCGGTGGGCGTCGTTGGTGCGAGCCACGGCCATCAGGTCGGCGACGAGATGATCCGGCGCGCGGTAATTCCGCTCGGCCACGACCGCGAACCACTCGGTGAGCGTCCACGACTTGGCTGCGAGCAACTGCATCAGGTGCGACGCGGACGCGGACGGCAACTGCAGCCGCGGATCGTCCTCGGCGGGGGCGGGCAGCACGCGCGCGGAGGCGGCGACCCCGCCGTCGCGGTATGCGTTCTCGAGCGCGGCGGCGCCCAGCAGGGTCTCCGCCGGATCACCGCTGACCGCTTGCGTCAGTTCGCCGGTGGCCAGATCCTCGAACGAGGGGGTGGACCGTGCCGTGCCGAGCAGGGCGGCGGACAGGAGTTCGCTCATCGCCGGCTCCCCGCCGCCGCGGGCGAGGGCGTGCCGGGCCCGAGCGGGAACACGTCGCCGCGATCGAACACCGACACGGGAACCAGCGATTCGCTGGTCCACTCCCCGAACACGGTGACGGGACGGCCGCCGGACATTCCGAGGAGCCGCCACAGGACCGGGTCTTCGCCGGACAGCGGCAGCGCGCGCCCCTGCGCGTCGACGAGGAACCAGTGCCCGTCGTCGAATGCCGGGGTGACGCCGGTGAGCAGCGCCGGCCACGAGCGGACCCACGGGTCGGCGCCGACCGCGGCGGCGAAGTGGTCGAGAGCGGTGTCGATGTCGCTCGGTGCGACCGTGGTGAACGGTTCGGGGGTCTCGTGGGCGTCGCCGAACTGGGCGCGCAGCGGCGCGGCGCCGGGGTAGAAGTGCACGGTGGCGTCGACGAGCGATCCGAGCGGCGGGACCACTGTCGAGAAGTTCGCGGAGCCGTACGCGAAGTCCAGGAGGATCGCGCGCCGACCGTGGTCGCGGCCGATCAACCACACCTTGCGGGTGAAGAGGCGCTTCTCCTCGGTTGTCTGCATTCCCAGGACCATCCACCGGTCACGGACTCCCGGCTCGCTGCGCACGCTGTCGGTGGCCACCGGGTACCCGACGTGTGAGCGCACCGACGCCTGCAGTGGTTCCGGTAGTTCGCTCAGACGGCGATGGGCGACGACGAGGAGGTGCAGCCTGGCGTACTCGCGGAGCAGCCGGTCCGGCCAGTCGGCGCGGGTGGCCACGACGATCGGCAGGCGACGCAGGGCGGACGCGACGCCGGGCGCCTGCGCGTCGACCATGCGGGCGGCGATGGCGTCGAACGCGGATGCCGAGATGTCGGCTGCGCCGAGCCCGCCGCGGATCTGGTCGGTGAGCCACAGGTCGAGTTCGTCGAGGCCCGCCGTCACCCGCTCGGTCCGGCGTTCGGTGGCCTTCGCACCGGCCGTCGTGGTGGCGGCAGCCGCCGGCGCGGCTGCCCGCCCCGCTCTGCGGCTCAGCCAGTCCGCCGCGAACGGCGGCGGTTCGGACCGCTCCGGGACCCGGCCGTGCGACCAGATCAGCAACAATCCGAGCGTGTGTTTGCAGGGAAATTTCCGGCTCGGGCACGAGCAGTTGTACGCCGGCCCGGAGAGATCGACGACCGATCGATAGGGGCTCTTGCCGCTGCCCTGGCACAGACCCCAGAGCGCGCCACCGTTGCTGCCCGTCTCCGACCACGCGGCCGACAGCTTTGCGGCGGCAGCGAGCGAGCCGGCATCGGGGGCGACCGATGCGACCTGTCCCTCCGACCAAGGCGACGTCACTCCGCCACCGTAGGGGAGTTGTCCGACAGGAAGGGAGGAGGGTGCTCGGAATTGTCGGCCAACTTCGGTGTGGACGTCGGTCTCCCGTGTCAAGCTGTCGTCAGGTACGACAGCGAGGGAGTGGGCCGGTGATCCACGGAAGGTATTTCGAGTTCAAGGGTCGTCCCGCCGTGCGGTTCCGGTGCACGTACCCGTTCCCCGTCCAGAGGCTGTGGGAGGCCGTGTCGGAGCCGGACGAGCTCGCGCACTGGTTTCCGTCACGGGTCCGCCTCGACACCTACGCCGGCGGCGACATCGAGTTCCTCCCGGAACCGCACAGCGACCCCGAGACGGGGACGGTCCTCGTCTACGGCGCCCCGTGCACGCTCGCGTTCACGTGGGGCGGGGACGAGATCCACTTCGAGGTCGAGCCGACCGCGGACGGGTGCGCCCTGACGCTCGTCAACGTTCTCGAGGTCCGCAACACGGCAGCCAGGAACGCCGCCGGGTGGAGTGTCTGCCTCGCCGACCTCGACCGGCACCTCGACGGCTCCGACGCGCCCGGTCACCGTGGAGATGCGTCCGCGGACTGGCGCCCGTTTTATCAGACCTATTTGGGGGAGGGGATGCCGTCGGGTGCGCAGATCCCCGGGGAGTCCGCCTGACCGTGGCCGGCGACGGTCCGGCGTCGAGGGCGTTCGAACAGGCTCTCCACGTCGGATGCCGGCTCGTCCGGCTCCTCGACCGCGATGTTCCCGCCGGTCCTCAGCCATCCGTTCCGCAGCGACGATGTCAACCAGTTGTCCAGCGCGGCTTGGGTTTCGAACTTCAGCACGATCACGCAGACATCGGAGGTGCTGCTCTCCTTCAGCCATCCTCCGCCGAGGAATCCGGGAAACAGCCGGGCCAGCCCGAGTCCGGTCTGGATCCAGTCGGCGAACTCCTCGGCGCAGCCGGGAAGGACCCGGCGGACGATGGTCGTCGTGACGGACGCATCCACCGGCCCGGCTGTTCCGGCGCCCTCGGCCGCGTGCTCCATCGTTTCCTACCTCGGTTCCGCTCACCCCCGTGACACGTGCCACCTCAAACTACCAGCGGTTACGACGTCACAGGTCGTAGAAGGGCGCGGCGTACCTGAACGTGCCGGTGATGCTCGGATTCCAGCGTGCGAGCCGGCGGACCTGGAAGTGGGACGACCACGAGGGCTGGTCCGGCTCGATCCCGACCGACGTTCCGGAGACGAAGCCGAACCGCGGGTAGTAGTCGAGGTGACCGAGCAGTGCCACCAGGGGTTCGTCCCTGGCGTCGGCGCCGCCGAGTGCGGCGTGCATCAGTGCCGAACCCACGCCGTCGCGCTGGAGGTCGGGGAGCACGCCGATCGGGCCGAGCGCGAGTACGTCCGTGGAGTCGACGGTCGCGCGGGTCAGGCACACGTGGCCGGCGACGGACCCGGCCAGTTCGGCGACGAGGGACAGCTGCGGAATCCACGCGTCGCCCGACCTCAATCGGGTCACGAGGCCGACCTCGAGGGGAGTGTCGCCGTCGAAGGCCTGCCGGTGCACCTCCGCCACCGCGTCGATGTCGCCCGGATTCTCGCGTCTGATCAGCATGCGGACAGAGTGTATCGACGGGCCCGCGGCCGCAACGGATTTCTGACGGCGCCCGTTGTCCGGCCGGTAGCGGTGGACGGAAAGCGTTCTCCAATTGTGACCGTGTGACGATTCGGGCCGAATGAATTTCCGAACGATCGATAGCAGTATGGGCAGAACGTGAGTCGAGCGAAGGACAAAGGGAATCGGGGTGCGGGTGGTCGAGGCCAGAGTGGTCGGATACAGTTGCGGTGTGCAACACAACGAGGTCGAGCCGGAGGAAACGCCCGCGTCGGGCGTGGTGGCCGTCCATGACGAACTCGTCCGCCTCGTCCGTCAACTGGTTGCCGATGACCGTCCTCCCGTCGGATCCCCGACGTTCGCTCAACATTCGCTGCTCTCCTTCGTCGCCCGCAATCCGGGATGCCGGGCCACCCAGATCTCGGACGCATTCGGCGTGCACCGCTCCACGGTGTCGCGTCAACTCCGGGGCTGCATCGACGAGGGGTGGGTGCACGCCGAGCCGGGACCGCTCCGCAGCGGTCATCCGTTGAGCCTCACCGACGGCGGCGTCGCGGTGCTGGCCGGCGCCGACGCACGCCGCGTGGAGGAAGTCCGCGACCGGGTGGCCACGTGGTCGGACAGTGAAATCGCCGCGTTCGCCCGGCACCTCCGGAAATTCCGCCAGGGCGGCGACACAGACCACGACAGCATCGGAGACGACACCCGTGCGTGAGTACACCAGCGCCCCGACGTTCACCGTCTCCGACCACGAGAACGCCGTGCTGAGGGTGTTCGCGCACGCCGAGAGCCATCCGGATCGGGTGATGTACACACGTCCCGAGTCCGGCGGGTGGGTCGACGTGACGGCCAAGGACTTCGGCGCGCTCGTCATCGGGGTCGCGAAGGGTTTGATCGCCAACGGTGTCCAGCCCGGCGACCGTGTGGCACTGCTGTCGTCGACGAGATTCGAATGGTCGCTGCTCGACTACGCGATCTGGGCGGCCGGCGCCGCGTCCGTCCCGATCTACGACTCGTCCTCGCACGACCAGATCCGGTGGATCATCGAGGATTCAGGGGCGGTCGCCGCGCTCGTGGAGACTCCGGCCCACGCGTCGAGTGTCGAGGGTGACGGCATCCCCTACACGCTGAAGCGCATCCTCACCATCGACGAGGACGCGGTGGGCACGCTCATCAAGGACGGGTTGTCGATCGACGATTCCGAGGTGTTCAAACGGGTGGTAGCGCTGACCGCCAACGATCTCGCCTCGCTCGTGTACACGTCCGGGACCACGGGCCGTCCCAAGGGCTGCACCCTCACCCACCGGAACTTCCTGTCGGAGGTGCGGGCGTTGCTCGCGGCACCGATCGGTGACGTCGCCCGGCCCGGCAACCGCGTCCTGACGTTCCTTCCGCTGGCGCACGTGCTGGCGCGCGCGGTGTCGCTGGCGATGTTCGAGGCCGGCGCGACGCAGGCACACTGGTCCGACTTCGGCACGGTCACGGGCGAATTCGAACGTTTCCGGCCCAACACCATTCTCGGTGTACCCCGCGTGTTCGAGAAGGTGCGGGACGGTGCGGCGCGCAAGGCGGCGTCGGCGGGCGGCCTGCAGAAACGGATCTTCGACTTCGCCGAGACCACGGCGGTGGCGTACAGCGAGGCCCAGGACACGGGCGGTCCGTCGCTGCGACTCCGGCTCGAGCGTGCGCTCGCCGACAAACTCGTCTACGCGAAACTCCGTGCCGCCCTGGGCGGCGACTGCTGGTGGGCGATCTCCGGTGGCGGGGCCCTCATCCCGAGGCTCGGTCACTTCTTCCGCGGCATGGGAGTTCCGGTCTACGAGGGCTACGGTCTCACCGAATCGACTGCCGCGCACTGCGTGAACGTCCCCGGCGCCCAGAAGATCGGGACGGTCGGTCAGCCCCTGGACGGCAACAGCGTGCGCATCGCCGCAGACGGTGAGATCGAACTGCGCGGCGGCGTCGTGTTCGGCGGCTACTGGCGAAACGAACACGCCACCCGGGACGTGCTGGACGACGGCTGGTTCCGCACCGGCGATCTCGGCGACCTGGACGACGAGGGCTACCTCACCATCACCGGCCGCAAGAAGGATCTGCTGATCACCGCCGGCGGCAAGAATGTGTCGCCGGGGCCCCTCGAAGACCGGCTGCGCTCGCACACCCTCGTCTCGCAGGCGGTCGTGGTGGGCGACGGCCGCCCGTTCATCGGTGCCCTGCTGACCGTCGATCCGCAGGAATTCGACAAGTGGAAGTCCGCGCACGGCAAGCCGTCCGACGCCACGGTGGCGGACCTGCGCGACGACGAGGAGCTGCGCGGGGACCTGCAGGGCGCGGTGGACGACGCGAACACCACCGTCTCGCACACGGAGTCGATCAAACGGTTCGTCGTCCTCGGCCGCGACCTCACGGAGGCCGACGGAGAGCTGACCGCCACCCTGAAGATCAAGCGTCCCGTGGTGACCGAGCGCTTCGCCGACGACATCGCGAGCCTGTACCGGCGGGGCTGACCCGTTACGGTGGCGGCATGACAACAGCTTTCGTTCTGTCGGGTGGGGCGAGCCTCGGTGCCATCGAGGTCGGCATGTTGCAGACCCTGATCGGCAGGGGAATTCGGCCGGACCTCATCGTCGGCACGTCCGTCGGCGCGCTCAACGGTGCCTGGCTCGCCGGCGGCTCCTCCGACGCAGATCTGCGTGCACTCGCCGACCTGTGGCGTGGTCTCACCCGCAGTGCGGTGTTCCCCACCGGATTGCTCACCGGATTCACCGGTTTCGTCGGCCTCCGGAACCATCTGGTGTCCAACCGCGCCATCCGGAGGCTGCTGGAGCAGAATCTCCGGTTCGAACGGATGGAGGACGCACCGATCCCGCTGCACGTCATCGCCGCCGACGTGCTGACCGGCAAGGACGTCCGGCTGTCCACAGGGCCGGCCGTCGACGCCGTCACCGCCAGCGCGTCGCTGCCCGGCATCCTCCCACCCGTGGTGATCGACGGCCGGGCGCTGATGGACGGCGGGGTCGTCAACAACACGCCCATCTCCCATGCAATCGAATTGGGGGCCACGACCGTGTGGGTACTCCCGACCGGATATGCGTGCACCCTCTCGAAGGTCCCCGGAAGTGCCCTGGGCATGGGGTTGCTCGGTGTGACCCTCGCGATCAATCAGCGGCTCGCCCTCGACATCGAACGGTACGAGAGTGCCGCCGACATCCGGGTGGTGCCCCCGCTGTGCCCACTGGACACGAGTCCCGCCGACTTCGGCGACGCCGACGAGCTGATCACGCGGGCACGGGAGCAGACCGCGAAGTGGCTCGACGAGGCGCGGGTCGTCCAGATCGGTCAGGCCGATCTGCTGTTGCCGCACGTGCACGGATAACCGTCAGCGGCATCCCGCGGCCGCAGGCACCCCGGCCAGTCGCTCGTCGATCCAGCGCACCACCTCGGGCAGCGCGAACACGGCCGCGGTGAGGTGCTCGCCGAACTGCGGGGCGTAGGTGACGTCGCCGCCGCCGCGGCACCACTCCTGCTGCAGCGCGATCACCCCCTCCTCCGGAATCCATTCGTCGCCGAGGAACACCCGCGACGACCCGTGATACAGCAGCACCGGCGTGGCCGGGGTGAGCGCGCCCATCCTGTTCTCGGCGACCACCGTTCGGGCCGTGGGATTGCCGAACGGGTCGGGTACGGCCGCGAACAGTTCGGCGGGAAGCAACGCGATCCCGGCGGGTGCGAGGGCCAGGATGCACTGGTCCTTCAGTGGGGACGTAGCCAGCAGCACACCGAGCGGATTCGCCAGTGTCAGCATTTCCGGATACTCGCGGGCGAGCCCGAGGACGGCGGACAGGTACAGACCCGAACCGAGCTGGCCGTTCATCGTCCTGCGCAGCAAACCGAAATCGGCGGGGATGCCGCCCGCGGCGGCGCCGGCGAGTTCGACGTCCGGCGCGTACGACGGTTGCAGTTGCGCCGCCCAGCCGGTGGCGATCGCACCACCGCTGTAACCCGTCGCGACGACCGGACTGTCCGAGAGCCCGAGGCCGGGCAGACGCTTCATGCCGCGGATGCTGTCGAGCACGGCATGACCGGCCATTCGTCCGGCGCTGTACGCCATCCGCGGTCCCTCGTGGTCGGGCACGAGCACCGCGTAGTTCTTCGCGAGGAACAGCGACAGCACCGGTGGGATGTCCAGGTCCAGGGTCTGCCAGTCGTGCACCATCTTGTAGGACGGGGTGCACCGGGCGCCCAGGGAGTCGATGGGCATGTTGTAGGCGACCACCGGTCTCGGTTCCGGCGCCGTCCACGCCGCGGTCGGCACCAGGACCGTCGCGGTCACCGGCACGGGACGGTCCTTGGAATCGTTGGAACGCACCATGATCTGGTGAGCCCGGTGCGGCACCAGTGTGTTCGGGAATGCCCGGAGCGTCACTTCCCGCGAGCGGATGATCTCACCGGCGTCGAACTCCGCGACGTTCGGCGGCCACGCGAAGAAGTCGTCGTCCAGAATGGGGGACGGGAGAATGGATTCGGTGCCCAGGGGCTGGGGGGACACACGTGGGGGATGGGCGCAGACGAACGCGGCCGCGCAGGTGGAGAGTGTCATCAGGACCACTGCACGAAACAGCTTCATCGCTACCACCGCCTGAGGTAACTGTCCCAGAATGTAACTGTAACTCCAGTCACATCATCGCAGATCGACACGGGTGCAGCGGTGGTTTGTTTTCGTCGCGGGGTGGTTACTGTGTGTGCATGGCGGTCACCGTGGAGCGGGCAGTACTCGAGCAGGCTGAAGACATCGTTCAGATGCACTGGGACGCTGAGGATTGGATCCTGGCCAGGGAACTCGACGCACCCGCCCGGGGTGAGGTGTCGCTCGCCGACGTTCGTGAACAGATCGAGTTCGGGGAATGGCGTGTCGCGCTGTTCGCGGGCATCGTGGTGGGCGCGCTGCGGGTGCTGCGGTCCGACCCCGACGTGTGGACCGAGGACGACATACCGGCCGCCTACGTGGCCCGCGTCATGACAGACCGCCGGCACGCCAGCGCGGGACTCGGCGCCCAGTTGCTCCGGTGGGTCGACGAGCACGCCCGCTCCGAGGATGCGTCCGTCGTCCGGCTCGAGTGCGTCGAAACCAACGCCCGGCTACGCGACTACTACGAGGAGCAGGGATTCTTCCTGGTGGGTCGCAGGGACTTCGACGTGGAATGGCCGAGCGTCGTGCTCATGGAGAAATCCCTGCGCTGACCGTTCACAGCGGGTCGAGGATACGGTGCAGGAACTGGCGCAGTCTCGGCCCGGTCGGGTTGGCGAGTACGTCTCTCGGTGTGCCGCGTTCGAGTACGACACCGTTGTCGACGAACAACACCTGATCGGCCACCTGCTGCGCGAACCGGATCTCATGGGTGACGATCACCATCGTCCAGCCCTCGGTCGCGAGATCCCGGATCACCCGCAACACCTCGCCGACCAGTTCGGGGTCGAGTGCGGACGTGGGCTCGTCGAACAACATCAGTTTCGGTTTCAGCGCGAGCGCCCGGGCGATACCGACCCTCTGCTGCTGACCACCCGACAGCTGATACGGGTACTGGTCCGCCTTCTCCGCCAGGCCGACCTGGGTGAGCAACCGCATCGCGTCCGCGCGTGCCTCGTCCTTGGGGCGTTTCTGCACCACGATCGGCCCCTCGGTGACGTTCTGGACCACCGTCTTGTGCGGAAACAGGTTGTGGGCCTGGAACACCATGCCACTCTGCCCGCGGAACGTGGCCAGCGTCGACCGGTCCACCTTGGCGCCGAAGTCCACGGACACCTCGCCGATGGAGATGGTCCCGCGGTCCGCCACGTCCAGGGCGTTGAGGGTGCGCAACACCGTCGTCTTGCCGGACCCCGACGGCCCGATGATGACGGTCACCGTTCCGGCCCCCACGTCGAAGCTGATGTCGCGCAGGACGTGATGGTCGCCGAACGACTTCTCGACGCCGGATACCTGAAGCAGGGGAGGGGTGTCGGTCATTTGGCCACATACCTGTCGAGTCGGGCTTCGAGCCGGCCCTGGACGGCCGACAGGAAGATGCAGATCACCCAGTAGTACAGGGCGGCGACGCTGTAGAGGGCGAAGAAGTCGAACGTCGGTGCGGCGGCGAGCTGGGCCACGCGCAGCAGTTCGGTCACCAGGATCGTCGATGCCAGCGAGGTGTCCTTCACCAGCGAGATCAGTGTGTTGGACAGCGGCGGCACCGCGACCCGTGCGGCCTGCGGCAGCACGATCCGCTGCAGTGTGGTGGTGTACCCCATCCCGATGGTTTGCGCTGCTTCCCACTGGCCCTTGGGGATCGACAGGATCGCCGACCGGATCACCTCGGCGGCGTACCCGCCGACGTTGAGGCTGAACGCGATCACGGCCGCCGGGAAGGGGTCGAGAACCACGCCGAACTGGGGCAGCGCGTAGAACACGATGAACAGCTGCACCAGGAGAGGCGTGCCGCGGATGATGGACACGTAGAAGCGGGCGATAACCGACAGCGGTCTGATCGACGAGATCCGGGCGAGCGCCACCAGCAACGCGATCACGAGCCCGATGGTGAAGCTGATGATCGTCAGCGGAATCGTCATGGTGACCGTGGCCTTCAGCATCGGCCACAGGTTGTCCAGGATCAGCTGGACTGTTGCGTCGTCCACAGGCAGGCTCTCAGTTGGTCGGTGCCGAGACGTCGGTGCCGAAGTACTTCTGCGAGATCTCGGCGAGCGTTCCGTCGGCGCGTAGTTCGTCCAGGGCCTTGTCGATGTCGGGCATCAGACCGCTGTCCTTGCGGGCCGCGAACGCCTGCTCGCTCGTGTCACCGGTTTCGGCAGCCACTTTCACACCGGTGTCGTTCGTCTGCTTCTGGTATTCGGCGACGGCCAGATTGTCGTTGACGGTGGCGTCGACGCGGCCGTCCTTGAGCAGGGTGATGGCCTGCACGAAGCCCTCGACGGATTCGACGTTCGCGCCCGCGTCCCTGGCGACCTGCGCCCAGTTGCTCGTCGCGGACTGCGCCGTCGTCTTGCCGTTCAGGTCGGCGAGCGAGGTGATCGAGTTGTCGTCGGCGCGGGTGACGATCACACCCTCGGAGTAGGTGTACGGCGTCGACAGGTCGTACTTCTGGGTGCGTTCGTCGTTGACGGTCACCTGGTTGGCGACGAGGTCGTAGCGTTTCGCTTCGAGGCCCGCGAAGATCGAGTCCCACGGTGTCTGCGTGAACTCGACGGAGACGCCGAGTTTGTCACCGACCGCGCGGATGACATCCACGTCGTACCCGGTGAGCTGACCGTCGGGGCCCTGGTAGCTGAACGGTGTGTACGTGCCCTCGGTGCCGACTTTCAGTACCCCGGCCTCGCGAACCTGGTCGATGACCGGCCCCGAGTCGGAGTTCCCACACCCCGCCATCGACAGCGCGGTCAGGACGGTGATCAGGACGGCCGGAAGTGTGCGTCGCACGGGGTTCCTCCTCTGTCGGCGGATCAGCTAACCGTACTGGTCGAACGCTACCCGGATAGGATCTTCCGAGTCCCCTCAGGAAGAAGGATTGTCTCGCCGTGCCCTCTCTCGCTCTCCGACGGCCGGTGTGGCTGCATCCGACGGTGTTTCGTATCGAGTCGTTGTCCGCGCTCGTCGTGGCGATGGCCCTCATCCCGGAGGCGTTGTCGTTCTCCATCATCGTGGGGGTCGATCCGCGGGTGGGCTTGTTCACCGCCGCGATCATGGCGATGACCATCGCGTTCACCGGTGGCCGTCCCGCGATGATCTCCGCGGCCACCGGTTCGGTGTCGCTGGTGCTGGCCCCGCTCATGGCGTCACACGGTTTGCAGTACCTCATTGCGGCCGTCTTCCTCGGCGGTGCGATGCAGATCCTCCTCGCCGTCCTCGGGGTGGCGCGGCTCATGCGGTTCCTGCCTCGCAGCGTGATGGTGGGGTTCTGCAACGCGCTGGGAATCCTCATCTTCGTGCACCAGTTCCCGTATCTGACGGATGTGCCGTGGGCGGTGTACGCGCTGCTCGCCGCCGGGCTGGCGCTGCTCGTGTGGATCCCGAAGCTGACCACGGCGGTGCCCGCCCCGCTGCTGGTGATCGTCGGTCTCACCGCGTTCACCGTCCTCGCCGGTGTCGCGGTGCCCACCGTCGGAGACCAGGGTGAACTGCCCGACGGACTGCCGACCCTGATCGGGCTGCCGGACGTTCCTCTCACGGCCGACACCCTGCAGATCATCGCGCCGTTCGCGCTGGCGATGGCCGTCGTCGGACTGCTCGAATCGTTGATGAGCGCCAAACTCGTGGACTCCGTCACCGATACGCACTCGGACAAGACGCGGGAGTCGTGGGGCCAGGGCGTCGCGAACATCGTGACCGGGCTCTTCGGCGGCATGGGCGGGTGCGCACTGATCGGGCAGACCATCATCAACGTCAAGACCGGTGGCGCGCGAACCCGGTTGTCGACGTTTCTGTCCGGTGCATTTCTGCTGATTCTCGTGGTCGGGCTCGGCGACGTGGTGGGGACCATTCCGATGGCGGCGCTCGTCGCCGTGATGGTGCTGGTGGCCGCCACGACCTTCGACTGGCACAGCGTCCGCACGCTCCGGCGGATGCCGCTGAGCGAGACGATGGTGATGCTCAGCACCGTGGCGGGCACCCTCGCCACCGACAACCTCGCGATCGGTGTGGGTGTCGGCGTGCTGGTGGCGATGGTTCTTTTCGCGCGCCGGGTGGCCCACATGGTGGACGTGCGCGGCGAACTCGACGGCGACGTGAAGACGTACCGGGTGAGCGGTCAACTCTTCTTCGCCTCGTCCAACGACCTCGTGTTCTCGTTCGACTACGCCGACGACCCCGGCCGCGTCGTGATCGACCTGTCGGGCGCCACCATCTGGGACGCGTCCACCGTGGCCGCGCTCGACGGCATCACCACCAAGTACGCGAGCCGCGGCACCGACGTCACCGTGGAGGGCCTGAAGCCGGTCAGCGAGGAGCGGTACCGCAGGCTGACCGGCCGGCTGGGCGACTAACCCGCAGTTTCCCGCAGGTACGCGAGGTCCTCGGCCAGCCCCTCCGACGGCGTCTCGAGGACGACCGGCGCATCGACGGTGCGCACGACCTCGGCGAGCAGTTCGGCGTCGATGGTTCCGTCGGCGAGGTTGGCGTGCCGGTCGCGGGCCGAGTTGAACTCGTCGCGGGAGTTGTTGAGGTGCACCAGGTCGATGCGTCCGGTGATGGCCTTGATGCGTTCGACGACACCGACCAGTTCCTCACCGCCCGCCCACGCGTGACAGGTGTCGAGGCAGAATCCGGCGCCGAAATCGCCGACCTCCTGCCACAGCCGGTCGATGGCGTCGAAGTGCCGTGCCATCGCGAAGTCGCCGCCCGCCGTGTTCTCGATCAGGATGGGGACCGGGAATCCGCCCTTGTCGGCCTGGCGTTCGAAGAGTTTGCGCCAGTTGACGATCCCTGCGTTCACGTCCTCGCCGTCGCGGACGTGCCCGCCGTGGACCACCAGCCCGAACGCGCCGATGTCGGCGGCGGCCTGCGCCTGCTGCGCGACGGCGTTGCGGGACGGCATGCGGAGTCGATTGTTGAGGCTGGCCACGTTGATCACGTACGACGAGTGCACGACGACGTCGATGGGACTGTTCCGGATCTCGTCGGTCCGAGGATGCGTCGGCGGTTTGTCCCACTTCTGCGGGTCCGTGAGGAACATCTGGATGACGTCGGCGCCGAGCCGTTCGCCGTATCCGATCGGATCTTCGTCCTGGCGGACGTGTGCTCCTATGCGCATGTATCCAGGGTAGGGGGTGGGTGTGACGAGGTGCCTTGTGCTTGTGATCGCATGCTTAAAGCCGGAGGAGATTCATTTTGCGTTCTTCTCGCATCTTAAGCTTGCGATGGCAGTCATAGGGATGGACTTCGAGACGGAATCGGCGCACACTGGCGTTAAGCATCCGTCGACAAGCATTGCACCGAGCAGGGAGGCTTCATGGCAACCCCACGCCGCCGCGAGCGAACCGAGACCGGCGGGGTCGCCGACGGGTTCGTGGCGCGGCGACACCAGCTCGGGCTGACGCAGGCGGAGCTGGCCGACCTGGCCGGAGTGTCGAGGTCCAGCGTGCAGTCGATCGAATCGGGTCGGGGGACCGTGCAACTGGATCTCGTCGACGCCGTCGCGGACGCCATGGGATGCCGCCTGGCGCTCGTCACCCGCTCGGGCGTGGAGGTGGCGTCCTGATGGTCGAGAACCTCAGCAGCATCGACCGGGCCGATGTCTACAAGGGCGAGCGCCTCGCGGGAAGTCTCGTGCGGGAGGGCGGCGACGTCGTCTTCCGCTACGACACCACGTACCTGCAGGACCCCGGCGCCCCGCAGATCGCGTGGACGATCCCCACGTCGTCGGCCGAGGTGCGCGCGAGTGGGGGCAGCGTCCCACCATTCTTCGCGGGTCTCCTCCCGGAAGGGATCCGGCTGCGGGGCGCGGTGGCGGCCACCAAGACGTCCGAAGACGATCACCTCACGATCCTGATGGCGGTCGGGGCCGACACGATCGGCGACGTGCGCGTGCTACCCGCGGGGGTGCCGCCGCCCGAGACCGCACCGGTGTTCGACCCCGACGCGGTCGAGCGCCAGGACCTGCGGGCGTTGTTCGAGCACATGTCGGGGCACGAGGCGGTGAAACTGGACCCCACCTCGCTACCCGGTGTGCAGGCGAAGGTGTCGGCGCAGATGTACTCGACGCCGATCGCCACCGAGAAGGGTCCCGCGATCCTCAAACTTTCACCACCGCAGGGGTATCCGCAGTTGGTCGAGAACGAGCACTTCTTCATGGGCCTCGCCGCGCAGTGCGGGTTGCCCGTCGCCGATCATCAGCTGGTGCGCGACGGGAAGGGCAATGCCGGTCTGCTCGTCGCCCGATTCGACCGGCGCGTCGATTCGTCCGGCCGCGTCATCCGCACACCCCAGGAGGATGCGTGCCAGGTGATGGGGATGTTCCCCGCCGCCAAGTACCGGCTGAAGACCGAGAACGTGATCACCGCACTCGCCGGCGTGTGTGAGCGCGGCGGCGGTTCGGCCCGGGTCGCCACCCTGGAACTGCTTCGGCTGGTGGCCTATTCGTACGCGATCGGCAACGGCGACCTGCACGGAAAGAACTTCTCGGTGCAGCTCGCCGAATCGGGGTTGTGGAGCGTCACACCGGCCTACGACCTGCTGTGCACCCAGCCGTACCTCGGATGGCGCGACCCGATGGCTCTCGACTTCTACGGCAAGGCGAACAAGCTGAACCGCAGGCACTTCGTCGAATCCGGTGGCCGGCTCGGTGTCCCCGAACGCGCGGTCACCAGAATGCTCGACGGCATCCGCAAGGGCATCGGGCGCGGCATCGCGGAGATCGAGACGATCGGCTTCACCGCGAAAGAGAATGCCCAGCTGCGCACACTGATGGAACGGCGCTCGGACGAACTGGGCTGAGCCGGCTCACCACACTCGAAACGCGCTGTCCGAGAGCGTGAATCCGTGGCCCGCGTCGCTACGGCACGTGACCCCGGACGTCTCGTCGACGAGGCACGTCAGGTCGTTCACGTGTAACGCGGTGCCGTACGACAGTGCGGGGGCGGCAGATCGGTCGAGCGGGTAGTACCGGGGGTCGCCGGCGCTGGCGAACTGACCGGGGCGGCCACCGGCGACCTCGATCGCGTTGGGCGTCACCGGGCTGCCGGACGCGCCCGCGCCCGGAACCTTCGGCGCCGACGCCGGCATGGGCCCGTGACAGCCGGCGGTCGGGACGTCGCCGCCGGTGAGGATCGCGCAGTGGAACTTGGTGCTCGGTGTCGTGAAGTAGTAGCTCCCCGCCGCGGTGCCCGCAAACGTCTGCGGGTCTGCCTGGGCCGGGGTGTTCGTGGTGGTCGTCGTCGTGGTGGTGGTGGGGCGCGACGTCGTCGTGGTCGGGCTGGTGGTGGTGGTCGTCTTCGGTGCGGTGGTCTTCGGTGCGGTCGTCACGGTCGGAGTGGTCGCGGGCCCCGCGACGGCGCCGGTCTCGGGAGATCCGTCGACTGCGCGACCGCAACCGGCCACCACCAACGCCGTCGCGAACAGAAGCACCGCACGCACCGTGAAGGTCATGAGGGAGAGCCTAGAACCGCACCCCGCCCCGAGTGGTCGCGGCGCGTCGGACGAAATTCTGGGACAGTGGTGACCAGTGAACCGCCAGGAGGTCCGATGTCGGAAAGCACCCAGTACGAGGAGCGGCGTGCACGCATCTCCCTGCAGGTCCGCCAATGGTGTGAACGATCCGCGATCACAGGCACGCACGCCCCGTTGTCGGACGCCGCTGCCGTCCTGATCGCCGCCGGACACCTCGATTCGCCTACCCGGCAGGTACTCACCCACCGGCGTCGCGCGGGCCGCACCATCCCGTCGCTCGGCGGCTTCGGGGCCCTGCGTCTGTTGACGGACGAGTACCACCAGGTGGCGCGCCGCGCCGACAGCCTGCGCCCCGGACCGGCGCAACTACTGTTCAAATACCGTGCCACCGAACTGGCTCGCAAGCTGCAGTCGTCTCGGTCCACGGTCGTGATGTCGCCGGCGCACTACGGCAACGGTGTCCGGGCGATGCGCCGGGATCGGCGTGAGGGTGTCCATCTCGATCTCGAGCAGCGTGAGGCGCTGTTCCGGGCGCTGCAACGCACACCGGCGCCGATCGCCGGCACCGCGCTCGAACGTGCAGGCAACTACGCCCGCGGCACCGCGGCGGAACGCCTCGGCCAGGCCGCCGAAAACACCCCGATGGCCGCAGTCGGCCGCCGCGTCGCCGAGGCCATCGGCAAGGGCGTCGATCTCGACAACGACAGATTCGCCGACTCGTACGACACCCTGCTCTACCTGGCGGGGATGCTCTTCGACAGGATCGACGGTTCCGCAGTCTGGCATTCGGAGCACTTTGCGATCCAGCGGTACCAACTCGACCTCGCCGAAGAACTGACACAGATCGCCGTCGACACCGTGGCGCTGCGCGGAATCCGGACCGAACTCGACGAAGCGCTGCGTGCCACCCATTCCGACACGGCCCGTCGACAGATCGAGGCCCGGCAGAACGCACTGAAGCCGGTGTGGGATCAACTGGTCGACCGCGTCGCCGCACTCGCACGAATCGGCGACCTGCTGTCCCGAGCCGAGGTGCAACTGCGGTCCGTGCTGGCGGTCAACCGGGCGATGAGTCTCGACAGCCGCATCGACGAACTCATCTCACGCTCCGGCGACCGCGAGCTGTCGGCGGAGAACACCCATCACGTCGGCGATCAGTTCGGCGGGGTGGAGGAACTGATGCTCACCTACCAGTCGACGCTGTACGGAGACATCGCCGAACTCACGTCCTGGTCGGGTGGGAGCAAGTGACATTCATCGCGCTCGGAGACGAATCGTTCGTCTCTCTCACCACGTTCCGCCGGTCCGGGGTGCCCGTGTCGACGCCGGTCTGGATCGCGCGAGACGGCGACGCTCTCGTCGTCACCACTCCGGAGGACAGCGGAAAGGTGAAGCGGCTACGCAACAACCCGCGCGTCGAACTTCGCCCGTGTTCGCGGCGGGGAAAAGTGGACGCCGGGGTCGACCCGGTTGTCGCAGAGGCCGAGATCGTCACCGACGAGTCCACCAGCCGAAGGATGGCCGGCACCATCCGGGACGAGTACGGGCTGGAATACCGGATCGTGATGTTCGTCGAACGCATCCTCGCGCGTCGGCAGAAGCCGCGGGTGCTGTTACGGATCACCCCGGCGACCGAGGGTGCAAGACCAGCCTCACGATATAGCCCTTCGTAGCATGAGCCGATGAACCGTTTCGTCGCCTCGGTGATGTCCAGTTCGTCGAGTCTTGCGATCACGGCGGCTTTCGCCGAGGAAGAGGACGACTGATGGCCCAACATCTTCCGAAGCCGCGCACAAAGAAGCTGCCGCGGGAGGCGGTCGGTCTCGACGGTCTCGCGGTTTCTGTGTCCAATGCCGCGATCAGCGGCGTGGAGAAGTCGAAGCAGGTCAAGGGTGGTGGGCTGGCCGGATTGACCAGCAAGGTCTCGGTGAAGCAGTTGTGTGAGGAGCTCGGCAACGAAGGGTTGCGGCAGGCCGCGATCGATGCCGGCCGCACACCGCCGTCGGCTCCCACGTTGCGCCGGTGGGCCCAACTTGGCCGCATCCCACACGCGGACGTCCTCGAGTGTGCGCAACGCCGTGTGGCGATCGAGCGCCTCGGTGGTATCGATGCTGTTGCTGCCAAGATCGGCTGTTCCCGCTCGGCTATCTCGCGGTATCGCTCCGGGGAAATGAACGCGTTGCGTGCCGACGCCAGCAAGAAGCTCGAGAACGTCAAGGTCGAGGACATCATGAAGCGCGCGGGCGTATTGGGTCCGGACGGAATGCCGAAGAAGGCGGTCGTCCGCGTCAAGGGCGGAGTCGAGGTCCGCAACGGCGCCGGCGACGGATATGACTACCGGGTCCGCACCCTGGATTTCGCGAACTCGGACACACCGTTCAGCGGCGACGACTCCCGCAAACTGGCCGCCGCGCTGGCCGACGACGATCACGCCCGGGTCGTTGCAATTCTCGAGCGGCACGCCACCCTTGACTACCCCGCGAGCAAGGGTTTCGACACGTATAGCGACCAGTTCGGATTCCACTTCGACCACATCGAATCCGTCCACATCGACTGGATCTAACAATTCTTCCTCCACTTACCTCGTCGATGCCACCGTCGTCGGTCACTCCGATGCGGTCGCCTTCGCCGAAACGAACCGGTGGATCGTCGGTTCGGCGTCGACACACGGGGGCACGTCGCTCCATGCGCGGAGGAGGTCGTTGCAGAGGGTTGTCTTGAGGATGCGTAGGCGCTCGACGTCTGATGGTCGCGGGGCTATCGCTGCTTGGAGGAGAACTAGGAACCTGTTTCGTTGAACGCCGAATTTGATGAACAATTCCTCGGCGTCAGCGCCGCGGTAGGGAGCCCACTCGATGGCGAAGGCAACGAGCGCCCGGTCCGAGGGGCTGATGGAGTGCACGCTGGCGAGAAGATCGCAGGCACGCAGTGCATTCCGTAACCAGTCGAGCTCAGGCGATGAGGTTGCGGGAACGCCGGTCTGGACGCGCCGCCTTCGGGCTGCGGCGGCATGGTCGCCGATTCGGCTGCGCCTGGGGTGAGGTCGACAGGGGATGCTGGTTTGTGCAGCGGATGGGGCGGTGTTTTCGAGCATGGATGCCTCTAGCGTGTGAAGAACGGATCGGGTTCGTTCATAGTCGTGTCTTCGCACGCGTCTGGGAATCGGCCATCCGGCGGGGTGGGGTGCCTGTTTTTGTGGCCGGGTATTGCCGGTCACCGGGAGATTTCCACGCTCCCGAATCCGAGGTAGTGCACTCGCAGCCCACCCCGCCGCAGGGTGGCGGTGGCCTCCTGTATCCGGGTAGTCAGCCGGTGGAGCCTGGCGCGGTCCAATTCCGAGGTGTGAGGGTCGTCGCCTGCGAGCAGGAACGCGAACAACTCGTCCAGGGCCCGCCGGAATTCGCATACGTCCTGTCGGGCGGCGATGTGCTCGACCACGGTCCTCACTTGTGGCCGGTGTATCGATCCCGACTCTCTGCGCGTTGCACAACAGGCGAGACGGCCGGGTCTGACTCGGCTCCCGCCACCACCTCATGACACGCGCAGGTACGCCGGGGTCGGTAACGGAGGCGCCGTGGACCGGTAGTGATGTCCGGTCGGGGTGCCGAGATCGATCAGATGCCGGCCGCCGGGACGAGCGACCGGGCGGGCGGTCCATCCCTCGCCTTCCTTCGCATAGTTACATGCCTCGCACAGGCCGGACCCGTTGTCCGCCGTCGTGGCACCGGATTCTCGACGTGAGCGGATGTGGTCGTGATGCCGGATCGGCGCGTCACACCACGGGATTCGGCACGTCCGGTCCCGCAGGTCGATCAGCTGTCGCAGGCCCTTCGGAAATATGCGGGATTGCGATTCCATCGCGGTCAACGACCCCGACTGCGGGCAGGAATACACCCGCTGCAACGACGTCTCCGCGTCGGCATCGACAGAATCTGCCACCAACTGCCGGGCAATCCCCGCCGGCACCGGCCCGAACCCCTGCAACTGCGCCGCCTCGTGCCCACCGGCCAGCAAGGTCTCGTCCGAGAGCACCAGATTCACCGCCACCGGCACACCCGATGCTGCGGATGCTCCGCTGCCGCGCTCGAACAACAGGTCCACCATCAGCTGATTGCGAGTCCGGCCGCCGCTGTTCCCGGTGGCAATCAGACTGTCCGCATCCCGACCCAACGTGGCCTGCAGACACACCGCCTGCTCGACCGGCATCAGCACACTCAGATATGCCATCGAGTCCGGCGCCGGCCGTGTCGTGACCCGACGCTCGGACACCGCCTTACGATGCCGGGCTACAACGGCCGCGGCATCGAGTTCGACCGCCAACGCTTTCGCCCGCGCGATCAGACCCCGGTCGCCGACGCCGTCGAGAGTGGCCGGGTCCGAACACAACCGACGGTCCACGATGCCCCGATCCGTCGCCGACAGGCACGCCGTCTCCCGCACAAGCAGCGTGGCTCGCCATTCGTTCAGCCGGCCCGACCGCAACAGGGCCAGGGTGTGGGGCATCTCGTGCACCAACGCCTGAGCGAAACCCAGATGCCGACCACCACGGTTCGGGGACTCCCTGCGCGCCAACGCAATCTGCGAGGCAATGCCGCGGTCCCAGTCCGCCCGCGGCAACCCCCGAGCCCTGCGGTCCGCACGAATACTCGTGGCGACGCCGTCGGCGATCACCGCCTGCACCGCACACCCGACCGACTTCAACGTCTCGATCGCATCGAGCCACTCGATCCCCAACCCCGCATCACCGCCAGCGGAGACCGCTCGTAGCCGCGCCGTGAACGCACGCAACTCGGCCAGATCTGCTGCAATCAATTCCCCCACAACCAACCTCCCCCAAGGTTCGAATGTATGTTCGATCCTATCAATCATGCTCGACCAAGGCAATACCCGGCTACGGTGGTGTGGGACTCTCGTCGAGAAAGATGTGGGGGCTGGGTGCGATGACCGATGACGCTGATCTGCAACGTGCGGTCGCGAACGAGTTCTCGGCACTCGCCGATCTGCTCGACGGGATCTCCGAGGCGGAGTGGGACACGCCGTCGCTGTGCGAGGGGTGGCGAATTCGGGAAGTCGTCGCGCATCTGACCATGGCGGCGCGCTACTCGGGGGACGAGTTCATGGCGCGTCTGCGTGAGTGCGACTTCGACTTCACCCGACTGTCGAACGAGATCGCCGGGCGCGACGCCGCACTGGCAACAACCGAACTCGTCGCCAACGTGCGCTCGGACGCCATGCGCCACTGGGCGCCGCCGGGCGGCGGCTATCACGGCGCGCTGAATCACGTGGTGATTCACGGTCTCGACGCCACCGTGCCGCTGGGGGTGCCGCGCCGAGTACCCGAGGAGACGATTCGCGTCGTTCTCAACGATCTCACCGCGGGTGGTGGGCACTCGAATTTCGGTATCGACATCGAGGGGCGCGCACTGCGGGCCACGGATCTCGACTGGTCGTACGGGTCGGGCGCCGAATTACGGGGAGCGGGCGAGGATCTCGCGCTGATGATCTGCGGCCGCACGCTGCCGGCAGGACGGGTCGCGGGCGACCCGTTGTAAGTCGGGTTCAAATACCCGGAATGAAGCCCGGGTAGACGAAGTGCCCGGGACCTCCGCCGGGGAGGGTGGCGCCGAGGGATCCGGGGAAATCCATGGACAACTTGACGAGTTTGTGTGGTTGGCCGTTCTGGTCGG
Source organism: Rhodococcus mengyinensis (assembly GCF_048381435.1). Lineage (NCBI taxonomy): Bacteria > Bacillati > Actinomycetota > Actinomycetes > Mycobacteriales > Nocardiaceae > Rhodococcus > Rhodococcus mengyinensis. Next base: position 181,201 of record NZ_JBLWIT010000127.1, read on the forward strand.
CTTGCCAGCAGTCGAGCAGCACGCCGTGGACTGCGGTGCAGACGATGCGGTTGGCGGTTCCGAACGGTGACGTGAGCCGGTTCGCGCTGATGAACGGATTCCAATAGTCGAGATCGGTGGGGGTGAGGAAGTTCTGGTTGTCGAACGGCGCGACCGGACTGGGCTCGGTGGGTATCGGCGGCCATTCGGCGGCCGCGGCCACACCGGCGCTCCCGAGAAGGGCGGCGGCAGCGACGGCCCCGGCAACGGTGATCTGTGTGAATCGGCGAGTAGCGGTAGTCATCTCCACCCGGCCACAGTAAACCGGCCACAGTTTCTACGTCCGCAAACCTGGATGACGGCTGGCCAGGACGGGGACGAGGAGCTTGTTCGGCGCGAGGTGGGCGAACACGGACGCGGCCCGGTTCGCGAGGCCGGGGATGGCGATCATATGCCCCTTGTCGAGGCCGTCGATTCCGGTCCTGGCCACGGATTCGGGGCTTTCCCACATGAAGTTGGGCAGTGCGGCTTCGGCGTCTTCCTTCGCGAAGCCGGCTGTCTCACCGAAACCGGTGTCGACGGGTCCGGGGCAGAGGGCGGTCGCGGTGACACCGGTGCCCTTCAGTTCGCCGGTGAGGCTCTCGGTGTAGGAGAGGACGAATGCCTTTCCGGCGGCGTAGGCAGCCTGTCCGGGCAGCGGCTGGAACGCGGCCGTGGAGGCGACGTTGAGGACGGCTCCTCGGCGTCGTTGCACCATGCCGGGCAGGGCGCGGCTGCAGAGGTCGGCGACGGCCATGACGTCGACCTCGATCATGTTCATCTCGGCGTCCGGGTCGGACGCGGCCACCGGGCCGAGCGTGGACAGGCCGGCGTTGTTGACGAGGATGTCGAGGGTGAGCCCGAGCTCGCCGACCCGGTCGAGCAACGTCGCGCGGGCCGAGCGGTCGGCGAGATCGGCACCCAGCACATGCGCCCGACCACCTGCGGCCCGTAGCTCGGTGGCCAGTTCCTCCAACTTCTCGGCTCGGCGGGCGACGAGCACCACCTGGTGACCGCGGCGGCTGAGTTCACGGCTGAGGGCCGCACCGATCCCGGACGACGCTCCGGTGACGAGCGCGGTGCGATCGGCGGCAGGGGTGGGCAGGCTCATGTGTCCAACCTACGTGCCGCCGTCGCACGCGCAAGGGTTCAACCGGTCAGGCGTGGGTTCCGCCGTCGATGCGGATCTCGGTTCCGGTGACGAACGCGCCGTCGTCGGAGGCGAGCATGGCGACGACTCCGGCGACCTGCTCGGGTCCGCCCATCGCCGCGCCGCCCGATTCCAGGGTGGTGGGCAGGATGGGTGAGAGTTTGGCGAACAGGCTCCAATCGGCATCGGACGGAACGTATCCGGATGTGGCGTCGGTGATGCCGGTCTTGATGCTGCCGGGGGCGACACCGACGGCGCGCAGACCCTGCTTGCCGTATTCGAGAGCCAGTGCATGGGTGAACGACTGGATGCCGCCCTTGCTCGCGGCGTACGCGGCCATGTAGGGGTGCGCGAACGCGGCGGACGTGGAACTGAAGTTCACGACCACGCTGCGGTCGTTGCGCAGCAGCGCGGGCAGGCATTCGCGGACCATGAGGAACGTGCCGGTGAGGTTGATCCCGATCACCTGATTCCACACGTCCAGCGACGTCTCGTGGGTGTGCGAGGCGCGGAGGATGCCCGCGGCGTTCACGAGTACGTCCAGTCCGCCGAGCTTCTCGACGCTGCGGCTCACGCCGTCGGTGACGGACTTCTCGTCGCCGATGTCGATTGCGGCCACGCTGAGTCGCCCTGCCGTGCCTGCTGCCTCGGCCAGTTCCGCTGTCCGCGCGAGGCCGTCCTCGGACACGTCGGCTGCCACGACGGTGCCGCCTTCCTCGAGCAGGCGGAGGGCGGTGGCCTGTCCGATGCCCGATGCGGCTCCGGTCACCAGGATCCGCCGGTTGTCGAAGCGATTCATGATCTGTGCTCCTCGTGTGTTTGCCGAATTCGATCTCATTGGCCCATGACGTATTTGACGGTCGGCCCCGCGGTCCATCCGCCGTCGACGGCCAGTTCCGCCCCGGTGACGTACGTGGACGCGTCGGACAGCAGGAACCCGACGGCACCGGCGATCTCCTCGGGCACGCCGACCCGGGCCATGGGAGTGTTCGGGTAGTTGCCCTCGCCCTGCTGGATTCCGAGGCCCGCGGTCATCGGGGTGTACGTCATCCCCGGGTGGACGGAATTGACGCGGATCCGGTCGGTGCCCAGTTCCACGGCGGCGATCTTCGTGAGCCCGCGCACGCCCCACTTGGACGCGCCGTAACCGGCGGTCAGCGCGAGTCCCATCAGACCGGCGGCCGACGAGATGTTGACGATCGATCCGCCGCCGGCGGCGCGCATCGGACCGATCACGGCCTGCAGACCGTTGAACACGCCGGTCAGGTTGATGTCGAGGACCGTCCGGAAGTGTTCGAGCGGTTCGTGCTCGATGTATTGGCCGGTGGAGATGCCGGCGTTGTTGACGAGGCCGTCGACGCGTCCGAATTCGCTCGTCGCCACGTCGACCGCGGCCTGCCACTGCTGCGGGTCCGTGACGTCGAGGTGGCTGTACCGCGCCCGCTCACCGAGTTGGTCGACGATCGCGCGGCCGTCGTCGTCGAGAACGTCGCCGACCACGACGCTGCCGCCCTCGTCGACGATGCGCTGGGCGAAGGCCGCGCCGAGCCCCCGCGCCGCCCCGGTCACGATCACAACCTTCCCCGCCAGTTGCTGTGCGGTCTCGGTCATCTCAGCTCACATCCTCGTCGTCAAAGAGTCATCTTCGTCGGGCACGTCGGCTGCCGACGGCCCGAGTCTGCTGTGGGCGCCGCCGGCGGGAAACGGGTTCTCCCGGTGATCGGAACAACTCGTAGCCACGGGAAACGTCCGACCACTGTGATGTGGGTTACCCGCTGACACTCCGGACATGCCGGACGAGCGGATCTCCCCGACAGCCCATCGAAAGGCTTCCCCCATGTCTCGACGCGTCACCTCCACCGCCGCGGTGCTGATCACCGGCAGCGTCCTGTTCGCGGGTTTCGGCACGCCTGCGCTCGCTTCGGCGGACCCGCTGTCGCTGCCCGGAATCAGCCTCCCGGGATTCGGTTCGTCCGACTTCGGGAGCGCGGGCCCGGTCGTCGAGACACCTCGACTGGCGTCGGTCGACAACTTCCGCGACGTCGGGGGAACGGGCCGTGGGTACGCCACCACCCGCGGAGGGCACGTCACGAGGGGAGTGTTCTACCGTTCGAACGCTCTGGTTCCGAACGATCAGGATCTCGCCGTCCTCACGGGGCTCGGACTGACGGCGGTGTACGACGTGCGGACCGTCGAGGAGGTGGCGGCGAAGCCCGACCGGCTCCCGGCCGGGCCGCGCTACCTCGGCATCCCCATCCTGTCCGGAGACCTCGGGGCCGCAGTCGCGCAACTGAAGTCGCCCGCCGACGCCGTCGCGTTCATGCAGCAGATGAACCGTAGCTTCGTCGACGACGCGGCGACCCGGGCCGGGTTCGCGCAACTCCTGACGTCATTGGCCGATACCGAGGGGCCGCAGATCTTCCACTGCACGGCGGGCAAGGACCGCACCGGCTGGGCGTCCGCGCTGCTGCTCTCCATCGCGGGCGTCCCGCAGGACACCATCTTCGATGACTATCTGCTCACCAACGACTACACCGCCGCGTCGATGAAGATCACGTACGACCAGATCGCCGCCAGCCGCGGCGAGGCGGTGGCGCAGATCTACCAGCCGCTGCTGGGCGTCGACCGGAGCTACCTCGAGGCCGGGCTCGGCCGGCTCACCGAGCAGTACGGCACGGTCGACCGCTATCTCACCGAGGGTCTCGGTCTGAGCGCGGCGACCGTCGACCGGCTCCGGGGCAAGCTGCTGAGCTGAGGTCAGGCGCCGATCGCGTCCGAGAGGGTCGTGAGCCGGCTGATCTCGGATGCGGTCAGGGTCACGGTCGGGGCGTCGAGTAGCGCGGGAAGTTGTTCGAGGCGGCTCGCGCTCGCGATCGGCGCGGTGATGCCGGGCCGGGTGAGGAGCCACGCGAGCGCGATGGTCGAGATTTCCGCCGAGTGCGTGTCGGCGATCTCGGCCAGGGCGTCGACGACGGCGAGACCGGACTCGGAGAAGTAGCGGGTCGCCATCCGCTGGCGGGGCTGACCGTCCAGGTCGGCCTGGGTGCGGTACTTGCCCGCGAGGAAGCCCGCGGCGAGCGAGTAGTACGGGAAGACGCCCAGGCCGTTCTCGGTGGCGATCGCGGCCACCTCGGGCTCGTAGTCGTGGCGGTGCACCAGGTTGTAGTGCGGCTGCAGCGCGATCGGGGCAGCGAAGCCGTTCTCGGCCGTCAGGGACAGCCACTCGCGGATGCGCTCGGGCGAGTAGTTGGAGATGGCGACGTGGCGGACGAGTCCGTCGCGGACGAGCTCGTCGAAGGCGCCGAGTGTGTCGACGAGGGGAGTGTCGGCGTCGTCGAAGTGGGCGTAGTACACGTCGATGTGGTCGGTCTGCAGCCGCTTCAGGGATGCCTCCGCCGCCGCGCGGACGTTGGCGGGGGCCAGCCCCTTGAACTCCGGGTGCTGGCTGACCTTGGTGGCGATCACCATGTGGTCGCGGTTGCCGCGGGACGCCATCCAGTTTCCGAGGACGGTCTCGGACTCGCCGCCGGAGTTGCCCTCGGCGAACGCCGAGTACGAGTCCGCCGTGTCGACGAAGTTGCCGCCGCCTGCGGCGAAGGCGTCGAGGATCTCGAACGACGTCGGTTCGTCACTGGTCCAGCCGAAGGTGTTACCACCGAGGGCCAGGGGAAAGATGTCCAGATCCGAGTTGCCGATCGCGACCACGGGTGCTCCGTTTCTAGGTGTGTCCTGTCCGGGAATGTGCGAAGAGTTCGCGTGACGACGCTATCGCAGCCGCTAGGCGCACGCGCGTCCGGCTACCGGACACAGTCTTCTCGGTGACGGATACCGTCGCGAATCGGACATGTGTGCGCGATCCCCGCCCACCGCGACTCCGACGGCATACCGTAAAGGGGGTGCGTTCGTTCCGGCGAGACACGGAGTTGAGTGATGCAGGACCAGTCGATCGATGACCACTTGAACACGGGCCTGTTCGTCGACGGGCAGTGGATCCGCTCCAGTTCCGGTGAGACCCGGGACTGCATCAATCCGGCCGACGGATCGGTGGTCGCCACCGTCGACGAGGCCTCCCCGGAGGACGCGACCCGCGCAGTCGCCGCGGCCCGCGCGGCGTTCGACGAGGGAACCTGGCCCCACACACCCGTCGCCGAGCGCACGGCGTTGGTCGCGAGGATCGCCGACCTCCTCGAGCGCGACAAGGAGATCCTGGCACGCATCGAGACGCTCGACACCGGAAAAACGCTGGAGGAGAGCAGGATCGACATCGACGACGTGGTGTCGGTGTTCCGGTACTACGCGCAACTCGCCGCGGTCGAAGCCGACAATCTGGTCGATGTCGGCCGGCCCGAGGTGATCAGCCGGGTGGTGCGTGAGCCGATCGGTGTGTGCGTGCTCATCGCACCGTGGAACTACCCGCTGCTGCAGATCTCCTGGAAGGTGGCGCCCGCGCTGGCCGCCGGGTGCACCATGGTCCTCAAACCGAGCGAGGTGACCCCGCTCAGCACCATCGCGTTCACCGCGCTGATCGCCGAAGCAGGTGCCCCCGCCGGGGTGGTGAACCTCGTGCAGGGCAGCGGCGCCGTCCTGGGCGCCGCGCTCACGGGCACCCCCGACGTCGACTTCATCTCGTTCACCGGCGGGCTGGCCACCGGACGCGTCATCCTCGAGACCGCGGCGAAGAACGTCACCAAGGTGGCGGTGGAACTCGGTGGCAAGAATCCGCACATCGTCTTCGCCGACGCCGACGGAGACGACTCTGTGGACCAGGTGCTCACCGGGGTGTTCCTGCACTCCGGGCAGGTGTGCTCGGCGGGAACCCGCCTGATCATCGAGGAGTCCATCGCCGACCGGTTCGTCGCCGCACTGGCCGCGCGGGCGGAGAAGATCCGGATGGGCAACGGTCTCGATCCCGCGAGCCGAACCGGCCCGCTGGTATCGGAGGCCCACCGGGAGAAGGTCGAACGGTACGTGGCGCTCGGCCTCTCCGAGGGCGCCCGGTTGGTGACCGGGGGAGCCCGGCCTTCCGATCCCGCGCTGGCGGACGGGAGCTACTACCTGCCCACCATCTTCGACCACTGCGACCGCACCATGCGCCTCGTGCAGGAGGAGACGTTCGGACCGATCCTCACGGTCGAGCGCTTCAGCACGGAGGAGGAGGCGCTGCGACTGGGCAACGACACCGAATACGGCCTCGCCGCCGGCGTCCGGACCGCCGACAGTGCGCGGGGCGAGCGGATGGTGCGCGGTCTGCGCCACGGAACGGTGTGGCTCAACGACTTCGGCTACTACACCGCGGCCGCCGAGTGGGGCGGCTTCAAGATGTCGGGGAACGGGCGCGAACTCGGTCCCACCGGTCTGGCGGAATACCAGGAGACGAAACATATCTGGCACAACACCTCGCCCACGGCGGCGGGGTGGTTCGACAACGGCTAGGTCGGCGCACGGAGAGGCGAGAGAACCATGGCTACTCGGCACGGAGCAGTGGGTGACGGAGGTGCGCCGGGGGACAGTGGACTCGGCGAACTGGGGTACAAACAGGAATTGGACCGCAGCCTCGGCAAATTCGCCAGTTTCGCGGCGGGGGTCAGCTACATCTCGATTCTCACCGGCACGTTCCAGTTGTTCTACTTCGGGTTCGGCACCGCGGGGCCGGCGTACCTGTGGTCCTGGCCGATGGTGTTCGTCGGGCAGATGGCCGTCGCCCTGTGTTTCATGGAGCTCGCCGCCAAGTACCCCGTCGCCGGCTCGGTCTACAACTGGGCCAAGCTGCTCGGCAGCAGGATCGTGGGATGGTCGTCGGGCTGGCTGATGCTCACCGCGTCGATCGTGACCCTCTCCGCGGTCGTGCTCGCGCTGCAACTCAACCTTCCGCGGTTGTGGAGCGGGTTCCAGATCGTCGGTGACGGCAGCGGTGAATACGACTTCGCCACCAACGCCGTCATTCTCGGCACCATCATGATCGCGTTCACCACGGCCGTCAACGCATTCGGCGTCAAACTGATGGCCCTCATCAACAGTTCGGGTGTGTTCATCGAACTGATCGCGGCCGTGCTCATCGCCGTCATCCTCGCCGCCAACATCACTCGCGGTCCGGACGTGTTCTTCTCCACCCACGGTTACGGCGCCGGGGAGAGCGGCGGCTATCTGACCGTCTTCCTCGTGGCGTCACTCGCGTCCGGGTACGTGATGTACGGCTTCGACACCGCGAGTTCGCTCGGCGAGGAGACCGTCGACCCCCGGCGGACGGCGCCCAAGGCGATCCTGCGGGCGATCCTCGCCTCGTTCGTGATCGGCGGGGCGATCCTGGTGTTCGCCGTCATGTCGGCCCCCGACCTCGAGGATCCGCTGATCGGCAGCAGCGAGGGCGGCCTGCAGTACATCGTCGAGCAGGTGATGTGGGGGCCGCTCGGCAAGATCTTCCTGGTCTGCATCGTCGTCGCGGTCACGGTGTGTTCGCTCGCGGTGCACGCCGCGGCCATCCGGCTCACGTTCGCGATGGCCCGCGACAACGCGCTGCCGTTCGGGGAGCGGCTGGCCCACGTCAACCCGAAGCATCAGACGCCCGTGGTCCCCGCCATCGTGATCGGTGTGCTCGCGGCGTTCATCCTCGTCATCAACATCGGTCAGCCGCAGATCTTCACGGTGCTGACGTCGATCGCGATCATCATGATCTACCTGGCGTACCTCATGGTCACCGGGCCGCTGCTGAAGAAACGCCTGCAGGGGCAGTGGCCGCCCAAGGAACTCGCGGAGAGCGGCTACTTCACGATGGGCCGGTGGGGGCTTCCGGTGAACATCTTCGCCGTGCTGTGGGGAGTGGGGATGGCGCTCAATCTGGCGTGGCCGCGCCCCGAGGTGTACGGCACTCCCTGGTACAACACGTGGGGTGCGTTCGTCTACATCGGCATCATTCTCGGGCTCGGTCTCCTCTGGTATGCGGTGAAGGGCCGCAACCACATCGGATGTCTCGCCTCGCACGCGGCGTCGTCGAAGGACGAGGCGGAGAGTGAACTGCCATGACGGACACCGTGTTCGACTACGTCATCGCAGGCGGGGGAACGGCTGGATGTGTGCTCGCCGCGCGGCTCAGCGAGGACCCCTCGGTGACCGTCTGCCTCGTGGAGGCCGGGCCGTCCGACGTGGGTGACCGCAACGTCCTCGAGCTGTCGCAATGGATGCATCTGCTGGACTCCGGCTACGACTGGGACTATCCGGTGGAGCCGCAGGAGAAGGGCAACAGCTTCATGCGGCACGCCCGCGCCAAGGTGCTCGGCGGATGCTCCTCCCACAATTCGTGCATCGCGTTCTGGCCACCCGCCGAGACACTCGACGACTGGGCGGCGGCGGGCGCCACCGGCTGGGGCGCGAAGGACGTGCTGCCGCTCGTGGCGCGGGTGGAGAACAACGACGCCCCCGGCGAGCAGCACGGCCGCAGCGGTCCGGTGCGGTTGCGTGACGTCCCGCCGAACGACCCGTGCGGCGTGGCCCTGCTCGAGGCCGCGGCGAAGGTCGGGTTGCCCACCGTGCAGTTCAACCGGGGCACGACGGTGCTCGACGGGGCGGGGTGGTTCCAGATCAACGCGTCCGAGGACGGCACGCGCATGTCGACGTCGCACGCCTACCTGCATCCGATTCTCGGGTCCCGCCCCAACCTGGAGGTGCGCACCGACTGCTGGGTCAGCGAGATCGTCATCGACGACGCGCTGGCGGCGACCGGCGTGCGGTACCAGCGCCCCGATCTCACCGGATACGACACGGTCTCGGCGCGCCGCGAGGTGATCGTCACCGCCGGGGCCATCGACACACCGAAACTGTTGATGCTCTCCGGTATCGGGCCGACGGTGCACCTGCGCGAGATGGGGGTGCGGGTTCGGGTCGACGCTCCCGGGGTCGGGCAGAACCTCGACGATCACGTCGAGGGTCTGGTGTTCTGGGATGCGTCCCGGCCGATGGTCGAGACGTCCACGCAGTGGTGGGAGATCGGACTGTTCGCCACCACCGAGGAGGGGCTGAACCATCCGGACCTGATGATGCACTACGGCAGCGTGCCGTTCGACATGAACACACTCCGGTGGGGATACCCCACCACGGACAACGGTTTCTGCCTCACCCCGAACGTCACGCAGGGACTCTCCCGCGGAACGGTGCGTCTGCGTTCCCGCGACTTCCGGGATCGCCCGAGAGTGGATCCCCGGTACTTCACCGACCCGGACGGTCACGACGAGGCCGTGATGCTCGCCGGGATCCGGCTGGCGCGTCGCATCGCCGAGCAGGAACCTCTCCGCGGCTGGATCACGAGGGAACTGGCCCCCGGGCCGGAGGCGGTCACCGACGACGAACTGATCGACTACGCGCACCGGACGCACAACACGGTGTACCACCCCGCCGGGACCGCCAGGATGGGTGCGGCCACCGATCCGATGGCCGTCCTCGATCCGGAACTGCGGGTGAAGGGCGTTCGCGATCTGCGGGTGGTGGACGCGTCCGCCATGCCGAAACTGCCCTACGTCAATCCCAACATCACGGTCATGACGATGGCCGAGAAGTGCGCCGACCTGATCCGCGGAACCTGACCCGGCGACGTGCCGGAGGCCCTGCGTGAACCGCTGGTTACTTTGAAGTCCTACTATCTCTCCATACTGGTAGAGAGACGGAAGGGCACGTCATGAATTCTCCTGAACCGATCGTGGTAGTCGACGGCGCGAGGACCCCGATCGGCAGCTTCGGTGGTGCGTTCAAGGACGTGCCCGCCCACGAACTGGGTGCCACCGCCGTCAAGGCCGCACTGGGGCGTGCCGGGGTGCCGGGCGGCGACATCGACGAGGTGGTGATGGGCTGCATCGGTCAGGTCGGACCGGACGCCTACAACGCCCGCCGCGTCGCCCTCGCCGCCGGACTTCCCGAGAAGACCCCCGCGTACACCGTCAACCGGCTGTGCGGGTCCGGTCTGCAGGCGGTGTGGTCGGCGGCGCAGCAGATGCGCTGGGGTGGGGTGGACTTCGCCCTCGCCGGCGGCGACGAGAGCATGTCGCGGATGCCGTTCTACGACTTCTCCGCCCGCTCGGGCTACAAACTCGGCGACCGTAAGCTGGTGGACGGCACGGTCGCGATTCTGACCGACCCGTTCGGTGGCGTGCACATGGGCCGCACCGCCGAGGCCGTCGCCCGCAAGTACGACGTCAGCCGGCAGCAGCAGGACGAGTTCGCCGTCGAATCCCAGCGCCGTGCCGCCTCCGAGGCCGCGAAGGCCGCGTTCGCCGAGGAGATCACGCCGGTCGAGATCGGGGGCCGCCGCCCGAAGACGATCGACGTCGACGAGCACCCCAAGCCCGACACCACCCTCGAGACCCTGGCGAAGCTGCGGCCGGCGTTCGAGGAGGGCGGCTCGGTGACCGCGGGCAACGCGTCCGGGATCAACGACGGCGCGGCGGCCCTGGTGCTGGCCACACAGTCCGCCGCGCAGGAGAAGGGCCTGACCGGGCTGGTCACGCTCGAGGCCGTCGCGACCGCGGCGATGGACCCGGGCCTGATGGGGTACGCCCCGGTGCTGGCGCTGGCGAACCTGTTCGAGCAGACCGGCACCACCCCCGGCGACATCGACGTGATCGAGCTGAACGAGGCGTTCGCGTCGCAGGCGGTCGCGGTGATCCGGGACGCGAAGCTGAACCCGGAGAAGACCAACCCGTACGGCGGTGCGATCGCGCTGGGTCACCCGGTCGGGGCGACCGGCGCGATTCTGAGCCTGCGCCTGGCGAAGGACCTCGTGCGCCGCGACCTCGAACTCGGCATCGTCACCATGTGCATCGGCGGCGGCCAGGCCCTCGCCGCACTCTTCCGGCGCATCTAGAACCGGGGCAGGCGATGAAGAAGCACATTCCGTCGTGGCACGACGACGAGGTCAAGGCCCTGTCCGAGCTCGCGGTCGGGTTCTTCGAACGCGAGGTGGTCGCGCACAACGAGAAGTGGGACGCCCAGCACCGCATCGACCGTGCGGTGTGGCTCGCGGCAGGCGAGCTGGGGTTGCTGTGCTGCTCGATCCCGGAGGAGTACGGCGGCGGTGGCGGCACGTTCGCGCACGACCTCGCCGTGTTCGAGGCCCAGGGCTATGCCGGCGACCTCGCGCTCGGCATCTCGGTGCATTCGGGGATCGTGGCGCACTACCTCCTCGAGTACGGCACCGAGGAACAGAAGAAGACCTGGCTGCCGGGGATGGCGACCGGGGAGATCCTCGGCGCCATCGGCATGACCGAACCCGGCGCCGGATCGGACCTCAAGGCGATCAAGACCACCGCCATCCGGGACGGCGACGAGTACGTCGTCAACGGGTCGAAGACGTTCATCACCAACGGCGCGTCCGCCGACATGATCGTGCTGGCGGTCAAGACCGATCCGAAGGCCGGTGCCAAGGGGGTGGCGCTGCTGATCGTCGATCTGCGGGACTGCCCCGGGTTCGCTGTCGGGCGGGTGTTGGACAAGGTCGGTCAGCACGGCGCCGACACGTCGGAGTTGTCGTTCACCGATGTGCGGGTGCCGGTGTCGAATCTGCTCGGTGAGGAGGGGCAGGGTTTCGGGCAGTTGATGGCGCAGTTGGTGCAGGAGCGGTTGATCATCGGCGCGCAGGCGTCCGGTGCGATGACTCGTGCGGTGGAGGACACCGTTGCGTACACGAAGTCGCGGCAGGCGTTTGGGCACAGTCTGTTCGAGTTCCAGAACACGGCGTTCGAGCTGGCCGAGTGCCAGACCATCGCCCGCACGTGTGCGGTGTTCCTGGACCATTGCATCGAGGCGCACCTGCGTGGGGAACTGGACCCGTCCGAGGCGGCGATGGTCAAGTACTGGCTCACCGAGCAGCAGTGCGCGGTGATCGACCGGTGCGTGCAGTTGCACGGTGGTTACGGGTACATGCGGGAGTACCTGATCGCCCGGATGTACGAGGACGCCCGCGTCCAGAAGATCTACGCGGGCGCCAACGAGGTGATGAAGGGAATCATCGCGAAGTCGCTGTAGCCGACGCCGGCTCACGCGACACGTCGTACGCCGCCTCGTCGAACCGGCCGAGTCGCTGCCGCATGCGGTCGGTCGACCACGGCCAGTTGAAGCTGTTGCGGCCGTTGACGTCGAGGAAGTAGCTCTGGCAGCCACCGGCGTTGTAGACGGTGGTGGCCAGGGCTTCCTGGACCTGGGCGTTGAACGCGTCCTGCACTTCCCGGCGCGGTTCCATCCTGGTCCACCCGTTGCTCCGAGCCGTGGTGACGGCCTGGGTCAAGTAGTCGAGTTGCGCCTCGAGGATCATGAACGCCGACGTGTGGCCGGTTCCCAGCGCGGGTCCGAGGAGGACGAACGCGTTGGGGAAACCCGCGACGGTGGTGCCGAGGTAGGCCTGCGGGCTGCCCTTCCAGTGATCGTCGAGGCTGCGGCCGTCGCCGTCGAACACCTTGGAACCGATCGGCATGTCGAGGATGTGGAACCCGGTGCCGAAGATGATGGCATCCACTTCCCGTTCGGCGCCGTCGCTGCCGACGACGACGTTCCCGCGCACCGACTGCACGGCGTTGGCGTGCACCTCGACATTGGGTCGGGTGAGTGCGGGGTAGTAGGTGTTGGACAGCAGCAGTCGCTTGCAGCCGAGCGTGTAGTCGGGGGTCAAGGCCCTGCGCAGCTTCGGATCCCGCACCTGTGCGCGGAGTTGTGCCTTGCCGACCTGCTGGATCACCCGCAGGATCCACGGGTGCCGGAAACCGAGTCCGAGCGATTCCATGATCGCGTACTCGACGCGTCGCAGCGCCCGGATCGCACCTGGTACGCGGCGCAGGATCGCGCGCTCGACGCCGGGCAGGGTGTGATCCGGTTTCGGTAGCACCCACTGCGCGGTGCGCTGGTAGAGATGCAGCGACTCGACCGTCGGCTGGATCGCCGGGACGAATTGCACTGCGGATGCACCGGTTCCGACGACGGCCACGCGTTTGCCGGTGAGGTCGTAGGTGTGATTCCAGCGGGAGGAATGGAACACCTCGCCGGTGAAGGTGTCGAGGCCGGGGATGGCGGGAACGAGCGGTTCGTTCCACGGTCCGGCGGCGGCGATGACGGCGTTCGCGGTGAACGTGCCCGCGGACGTGTCCACCGTCCACCGCCTGCTCTGCTCGCTCCACTGGGCACGTTGCATCTCGGTGCCGAACTTCACGTGTGCGGGCACCCCGTGTTCGGCGGCGGTGCGCTCGATGTACCGGCGGATCTCCTCCTGTCCGGCGAACAACCGCGACCACTCCCGGTTGGGTGCGAACGAGTAGGAGTACAGCGCCGAGGGGACGTCGCACGCGCAGCCCGGGTAGGTGTTGTCGCGCCAGGTCCCGCCCAGTGCGTCGCCCTTCTCGAGGATGGCGAAGTTGTCGATTCCGCTCTGCTTCAGGCGAATTGCGGCTCCGATGCCGGAGATGCCGGCACCGACGATCAGAATGTCGTAATGCGTCATGCGCGTACTCCGTTCGCGAGCTGAGCGCGGGTGGTGACGAGGGAATGTTCGAGGGTGGCGAGCCGGCGCCGGCCGTCCATGAAGTTCGGGCCCATGACGGCGAGGTCCTCGGCGGTCGCGTCGAGCCGGATCACCCGGGTGCCTGCCGCCTCCAGCTTCGCGATCTCGGCGTCCAGCCCGGCACTCATCCAGTTCCGCAGCATCAGGCGTTCGACGCGGGCCGCCCGGCGGCCGGCGATGCGGCCCGTCGACGCCATCGGTGCCAGCACGATCACCTCGTCGAGTTCGAGGGGCAGCACCAGGTCGGCGGATGCGGTGGACGCCGCGCCGCCGTCGACGAACCGGCGGCCGCCGATGGGGACCGGCGGATACCAGCCGGGAATCGCCCACGACGCCCGCAATGCCTCGGACAGGGTGGCGGTCGGTGCACCGGGTGAGCCGAACGCGATGCGTTCTCCCGTGTCGTAGTCCATGCTCACCAGCCACGTCGCGGGGTGGCGCACCCAGCCGGAGTTGCAGGCGATCCGCTGTGCGAGCCGGTCGAGCCAGGCGGCGTCGCCGCGGCCGTGGGGGAGGAGGCCGCTCGCGGCGGTCACGGGTGGGAGCCCGCGGCGCAACAAGCCGGGCGAGCCGAGGCCCGGTCTGGGGAGCGGCGGGAACCGTCCCGGTGCGGCGGCGAGGTGTCCGTCGAGCGCCGGGTGGGTGGGCCCACCGAGCTGCATCGCTAGCAGGTCGTCGACGCCTGCCCCGCCGCCGAGCATGGTGACGAGTTCGGCGCCCGCGGACGTGCCCACGAGTACGTCGGCGTCGCGCGGGTCCCAGCCCAGCGCGTCGCTCACGGCGACCAGGGCCGCCACGGTCCAGGCCGCGCCGAGCGTGCCGCCGCACCCGATCACCAGTCCGCGGCTGGGTTGTATGTCACTCGAAGTCATACCTAGAAGCTAGCAGAAACCAGATACCGGCGGTATATGAAAATTAGAATATTCTCGCAGGGGCTTCGGCGAAAGGGTGAGCATGGCGCGATTGACCAGGTCGGAGAGTCAGGCGCGCACACGGGCGCATCTCGTCGCGACTGCCCGCGACCTCTTTCTGGCCGACGGGTACGCGGCCACGTCGCTCGAGAAAGTCGCCGACGAGGCCGGCTATTCCAAGGGTGCCGTGTACTCCAACTTCAAGAACAAGAAGGAACTGTGCCTCGAGGTGCTGGGGCTCATCCACGCCACCAAGGGGCAGGAGATCGCCGAGGCGCTCGGCGGCGGCGACACGATGGAGGAGCGGCTCGAGGCGTTCCAGGCCTGGGCGGAGAAGACGCTCGGCGACGTCGGGTGGACCATGCTGGAGTTCGAGCTGATCGTGCTGTCCCGCCACGATCCCGAACTCCGCGACGCACTCACCGCCACTCTCGGGGTGGCCCGGGAGATCACGGTGACACTGCTGAAGTCGTTCACCGACTCACTCGGGGTCGTCCTGCCCGTGCCCGCGGAGGACGCGGCCGGCAGCATCCTCAGTCTCGGTGTCGGACTGGGTATTCAGCGCGCCATCGATCCGACCATTTCCGCTCGGGTGGTCACCGACAATCTGCGGGTGCTGCTTGCGGTGTCGCAGGAGGCTCCGACTCAGGGGTCCGTGCCGGGGTGAAATTGGCGCGAGGAGCCGATCCGAGTGGCGGCGCGCGCGTACGGTGAATTCATGAAGCGGTGGAACGCCCTGGCAATTCCGGCAGCCGCCGCGGCTGCGATCGCGTCGTACGATCTTGTTCAGCGACGTCACGCGCTGCTCCGGAATTTTCCCGTGGTCGGGCACGGACGTTATCTGCTCGAGTCGCTCGGCCCGGAACTCCGGCAGTACATTACGACCGGCAACGACGAGGAACGTCCCTTCACCCGGGACCAGCGTCGCTGGGTGTACGCGTCGTCGAAGCGGGTGACCGACACGTTCGGGTTCGGTACGGACAACGACATCGAGTTCACCGACGGCTACACCATCATCAAGCACCGGACGTTCTCGGAGATTCCTCCCTCGGCGATGCCGCATGCCGACGAACATCTCGCGATTCCGTCGGCGAAGGTGCTCGGTGCCGCCCGCGGCCGGACGCATTCCTTCCGCCCGCGCTCCATCGTGAACATCTCGGGGATGAGTTTCGGGGCGCTGTCGTCCGCGGCCGTGGTCGCTCTCAACCGTGGTGCCGCTGCCACCGATTGCCTGCACAACACCGGCGAGGGTGGAATCTCCCGATACCACCGGAACGGCGCAGACCTGATCTTCCAGATCGGGACCGCGTATTTCGGCTGCCGCGACGAGGACGGCCGGTTCGACCTGGCGCGGCTTCGGGCGCTCGTCGAGTCGGCGCCGGTGCGGGCCATCGAGATCAAACTCAGCCAGGGCGCGAAACCGGGCCTCGGGGGTCTCCTGCCCGGGGCGAAGGTGACACCGGAGATCGCCGAGATCAGAGGCGTACCGGAGGGCCGTGACTGCATCAGCCCGTCCCGGCACACGGCCTTCCGCGACGTCGACAGCATGCTCGACTGGGTGGAGCTCCTGGCCGCCGAGACGGGGCTGCCGGTCGGGATCAAGTCCGCAGTCGGCGACCCGACGTTCTGGGACCTGCTCGTCGACGCGATGAGCAACTCCGGGCGGGGTGTCGACTTCGTGACCATCGACGGGGGTGAGGGCGGTACCGGCGCTGCGCCGCTGGTGTTCACCGACGCGGTCTCGTTGCCGTTCCGTAGCGGCTTCGCGCGCGTGTACGCCAAGTTCGCGGAAGCCGGTCTGACCGACGGCATCACGTTCATAGGCTCGGGCAAGCTGGGCCTGCCCGACAATGCCGTGGCGGCGATGTCGCTCGGATGTGACCTGATCAATGTGGCGCGTGAGCCGATGCTCGCGGTCGGGTGCATCCAGGCGCAGAAGTGCCACACCGATCGGTGCCCGACGGGTGTTGCGACGCAAAATCACTGGCTCGCACACGGACTCGACGCCGGCATCAAATCGGTCCGGGCCGCGAACTACCTGCGGGCGTTGCGCCGGGACGTATTCAAGGTGGCCGAGGCGTGTGGTGTCGCGCACCCGGGCCTGATCACCGCGTCGGACGTCGAGGTCGCGGACGGCAACCGGCATTCGATCACGCTCGCCGACCTCTACGGTTACCGGACCGGCTGGGGGCTGCCCGGTGACGCCGACCGTGCCGAGATCACCCGCCTGATGAGCGAGGCCGCCGCCGTTCCCGCGGGCGAGACCGGGTCGCCAGGAGCGAAGACGGCGCCCTGAGGGCTGTCCGTCCCGACTACAGCCAGTCGCGTCGGCGGAACAGGATGTAGAGCAGGGTGGCCGACGTCACGATCACGATGGTGCTGGCGATCATCCCCGACAGCTGCCCGACTCCGGGGAACAAGACGTTCTGACCGAACCACCCGGTCACCGCCGTGGGAACCGCGATGATGGCCGCCCATCCGGTGAGCTTCTTCATGACGGTGTTGAGCCGGGCATCCTGGAGCGACAGATTCGTCTCGAAGACGGTCACCACCATGTCGCGCAATGACTCCGTCCACTCCGCGGCGCGCGTCACGTGGTCGTAGAGGTCGGTGTACAAGCTGTCGAGAACCGGCGACTTGTCGCGTGGGGATTCGGCCCGCCCGCGCATGACGGCGCCCACCACCTCCCGCATCGGCAGCACGACGCGACGCAGTTGCACCAGTTCCTTCCGCAGCCGGTACGTGCGCTGCTGAATCTCCCGGGTCCGCGCGGACTCGTCGAACAAGCCCTCCTCGAGCGCTTCGATCGCGTCGTCGATCGTCTCGATCGTCTCGAACTGCCCGTCCACGATGGCGTCGAGCAGTCCGTGCAGGAGCGCGAGTGCGCCGGAACCCGGTGTGAGCAGTGCGGGGTCCTCCTCCCAGCGCTCCACCACCTGCGACATGTCGAATCGATCGTCCCGCCGCACCGTGATGATCCCGTTCGACACCACGAACGCGGAGACGCGGCTGAGCCGAAGCCGAGAATCGAGAACGCCGAGAGTGCTGACGTCGTCGGTCTCGAACCAGGTGGCGTACGCGGTCACGAACGCATGGCCCGCATAGCGCGTCGCCTTCGGCCGCTCACCTCGGGCGACGGCATCCTCGATGGCGTTCGGATCGAGCGACCACTCGGCCGCAAGCTCGGTCAGGCACTCGTGGTCGGGGTCGCACAGGTCGACCCACACGAGCGCATTCTCGTCCTTCACCTGTTCGGACACGTCGGCAAGCGGGAAATCCTTGCCGACGCACTCGCCATCGCGCCACACGCGGGTCTGCACCAGGTTGAGGGTCACGCTCCCAGTCTGCCGAACCATTCCGGCAGGGAAGCGGTTATGACGCGCGATCGGACGAATACCCCCACAGCCAGTCGGTGTACTTGTAGCTCGACGTGTCGCGGGTGCGGAACAGTTCGTTGCGCGCGATGCGGGCGGTGCCGTCGAGGTGCCACAGCTCACCCCACATGCGTCCGGTGGTGAGGATGCGGTTGCAGCGCGGTGCGCGTTCGGTGTTGACCTCCTTCAGGATCTGCGGCCACGCGGAGTTTCCGCCCGTGGAGAAGTCTTCGGCGGCATAGTCGGCGAGGCACTTGGCGTCCTCGATCGCCATCACCGCTCCCGAGGCCAGGTACTGCAGTGGCGGGTGCGCTGCGTCGCCGAGCAGGATCATCCGCCCGTCCACCCAGTTCTCGATCGGCTCGCGGTCGTACATCGGCCACCAGCGGTCCTTCCACAGGTAGTCGATCCCGCGGCGGACGTTCTCGTGGCAGTGCGCGTAGGCCTGTTCGAGTTCCTCGGGTCCACCCCAGTTCTCGATTCCGTTCTTGAAACCGGGCGATTCGAACACCGCGACCTGGTTGAGCATTTCGCCGCCGCGCAGCGGGTACTGGATGAAGTGGCACCGCGGTCCGATGTAGCCGACCACGTCCTCGATGTCCTCGTCGAGTTCCACGTCCTGGTACGGGGTGGTGCCCCGGTAGGCGGCGTAGCCGGACGACACGGGCTCGTCGTCCGAGATCTTCCCCCGCAGACGCGATTTGAGGCCGTCCATGCCGAGCGCGATGTCCGCTTCGTGGGTGCGGCCGTCGTCGGTGCTGACGATTACCCTGTCACCGTCGGTGATCACGTCGGTGACGGTGACGCCCGTGTGCAGTTCGGCGCCCGCATCCCGCGCGGCGTCGACGAGGGTCGCGTGCAGGTCACTGCGGTGGGTGACGAAGTACGGTCCGCCGTAGCGGGCGCGGAACTCGGAACCGAGGTCGATCGTGGTGAGCACCTCCGCGGTGATCGCGTCGCGGAACACGATGTTCTTCGGCATGAAGGCCCGGGAGAGAACGTCGTCGAGTACGCCCCAGGAGTCGAGGATGCGGGCGCCGTGCGGTCCGACCTGCAGTCCGGCGCCGACTTCCCCGAACTCGGAGGCACGTTCGAACAACGTGACCCTCGCGCCCTTCCGGGCGAGGGCCAGGGCGTTGGCCGCGCCGCCGATCCCGCCTCCGGCGATGATGATGCGTGCGTCCTGCAGATTCGTCATGAGAGTTCCTTCGTTTCGTGCGTTCGGGGCATGTGAGTGGCGATGCGTGCCGGGGCACACGGCGGCACTCACGTGGGGGAGGGGAAGCGTCGCCAGATCACGGTGAGCAGCAGTGCGGCGACGAGCGCGCTGACGCCGAAGAGGATGAAGTTCGAATCCGCGCCGAGTCCGGCGGCAAGGAGCAAGCCACCGATCTGCGGTGCGGCGACGGCTCCGACGCGGCCGACGCCGAGCGCCCAGCCGAGCGCCGTGCCCCGCAGATAATCGGGGTAGTAGGACGCGACCGCGGCGATGATGAGGCACTGGGTTCCGTGTGTCCCGACGCCGGCGAGCACGAATATGACGTAGACCAGCGCCACGGGTGGGGCGGTGAGCAACGTCAGCAGGGCGAGACCCGCGAGGAGTGCGGCGACGATGCTCGTGGGGATCGTGCCGAACCGGACGCCGCCCCACGCGGTGACGAACGAGCCCGCGACGGCGCCGAGGTTGAGAGCGAGGGCGAACGTGAGCGCGCTGCCGAGATCGGTGCCCTCGCCCTGCATGAGTTTGGGCAGCCACGTGCCGAGGCCGTACCAGGCGAGCAGGGTGACCACCGTGGCGAGCGCGAACATGATACTGACGGAACGGAACCGGGTACCGAGCAGTGCGCTGAAGCCGGTTGCCGGCCGCACCTCCGTCGACGTCACCGCCGCAGTGTGGTCGGGCAGCGTCTTCCACGCGATCGGCACCAGCAGGATCAGCGGGACGAGCGCGAAGGCGAACATCGGCTGCCAACCCCAGTTCGGGATGACGGGGATGCCGAGCAGCGCCGCGATCGAACCGCCGATGGGGACACCGGACATCATCATCGTGGCCACCGCGGCGCGCCACTTCGCCGGAATCAGTTCTGCAGCAAGCGCATTGGAGGAGGGCACGAGGCCGCCCAGGCCGAGTCCGGCGATCAGACGCAACGCGCCGAACATGACGGGTCCGGTCGCCAGCGCACACAGCGCGGTGAACACGGACAGGACGATCGCGCATCCGATCACCGCACGCTTGCGTCCCACCACGTCCGAGAGGCGTCCCGCGAGCACCGCGCCGATCATCATCCCGAGGAATGCGAGGCTGCCGAGGGTGCCCGCGGTCGCGGCGCTGATGCCCCACTCCTTCTGCAGGCTCGGAATGACGTTGCCGTAGACGATGAGGTCGTAGCCGTCGAAGACCACGAAGAGCCAGCAGACGGCGACGGCGATCGCGGCGTTGCGGTCCAATCCGACACGGTTCGTCGGCGGCACCGTAGTGGCGGCAGTGAGGGGCATGAATCGAGGGTGATGCGGCGCACAGCTCCCGTGCAATAAAGTTCTGCTGTGCAGAAGAAGCGAACGATCGAAAAGCCGACGTACATGTTGGAGTCCGTCGACAACGCGTTGCGCCTGCTGCAGATGCTGCGCGACGTCGGCGGGCTGCGGCTCAAGGACGCTGCGGAGGAACTCGGCATCGCGCCGTCCACCGCGCACCGGCTGCTGGCGATGCTGGTGTACCGAGGGTTCGCCGTTCAGGACGAGAAACGCATGTACCACCCCGGGTCGGCGATGGGCGCCGGCCCGGCCCAGCGCGGGTGGACGCGCGAGTTCACCGACCTCTGCAGGCCCCACATGGAAGCCCTCGCGATCCTGTGCGGCGAGACCGTCAACCTCGTGATCCGCGTCGGCACCCAGGCGCGCTTCCTCTCGTCCGCCGAGTCGGCCGGGATGTTGCGCGTCGGCGACCGGCAGGGGCAGGTGCTCGACGCGGAATTGACTGCGGGAGGACGCATTCTGCTGGCAGAACTGCCGCGAGCGACCCTCGAACAGCTGTACCTACGGCCCGCGGATCTGCCCGACGACGACCGCGAGTGGGGCGACCGCCGCCTGTCGCCCGACGACTTCGAGCGGTTCCGGCGGGAACTGTCCGCCGCCCGCGCCGTCGGATTCGCCGTCAACGTGCAGCAGACCGAGGAAGGGGTCGCGGCGTTCGGTGTCGCGATCCGGAACCGGGCTCGCACGGCCGTCGGGGCGCTGACGGTGGCCGTGCCCATCACCCGCTTCCGGCAGCACTCGCAGGGACCGCTGGTGTCGCAGATCAAGAACGCGATCCGCGAACTCGAGGTGGACATCGCCGACCTCGAACCCTGACAAAGTTTCTGCACAGAAGAATTCTCTATCGGCCGGGTCGCCGACCCTCCTAGCGTCGACGCCATGACCGCTACCGAACCGCACGTCGACGACGCTCCGGAGCTGAAGCAGCTCTATACCGATTTCGAGGCCGAGCACCTGAATCCGTTGTGGACTCAGCTCGGTGATCTGATGCCGATGACGCCGACGTCGCGGGCGGTGCCGTTCGTGTGGAAGTGGTCGACGCTGTATCCGCTGGCGCGGCGGGCCGGGGATCTGGTGCCGGTCGGCCGTGGTGGGGAGCGGCGGGCGATCGCCCTGGCGAACCCGGGGTTGGGTGGGGTGCCGTATGTGACGCCGACGTTGTGGGCGGCGATCCAGTATCTGGGTCCGAAGGAGGTGGCGCCCGAGCACCGGCACGCGCAGAACGCGTTCCGGTTCGTCGTCGAGGGGGAGGGGGTGTGGACGGTCGTCAACGGGGATCCGGTCGCGATGCGGCGCGGCGACTTCCTGCTGACCCCGGGTTGGCATTTCCACGGCCACCACAACGAAACCGATCAGCCGATGGCCTGGATCGACGGCCTGGACATCCCGTTCGTGCACTACACCGACACCGGGTTCTTCGAATTCGGGTCCGAGAACGTCACCGACGACTCCACCCCAGATGTGTCCCGGTCGGAGCGGTTGTGGGCGCATCCGGGGCTGCGACCGCTGGTCGGGTTGGACGCGAAGACGTCCTCGCCGATCGCGGCGTACCGGTGGGAGCACACCGACGCCGCGCTGCGCGAGCAACTGGCACTCGAGGACGAGGGGTACGCGGCGACCACCGAACCCGGTCACGCCGCGGTCCGCTACACCAACCCGACCACCGGCGGCGACGTGATGCCCACCATCCGGGCGGAGTTCCACCGCCTGCGCGCCGGCGCCCACACCCGGCCCCGCCGCGACGTGGGGTCCACCGTCTACCAGGTGTTCGAGGGGTCGGGCCGGTTCGTCCTCGGCGGCGAGAGCCGTGAGGTCGGCACGGGGGACATGATCGTCGTCCCGTCCTGGACGGAGTGGTCGATCGAGGCCGACACCGAGTTCGACCTGTTCGCGTTCTCCGACGCCCCCATCGTCGAGCG
>NZ_JBLWIT010000128.1:0-8236 GCF_048381435.1 Rhodococcus mengyinensis
CTGCTGCAACACTTCGAGGGAGAGGCCCCAGTGAGCTTCAAGAGCCCGTTTCCGGACGTCGAGATTCCGAACCTCAGTGTCTACGATTTCCTCTTCGGCCAGGTCGATCCGGCCGATGGGGACCGGCCTGCGCTGATCGACGGTGCCTCCGGCGCGGTCACCACCTACCAGTCGCTGGTCGCCCAGATCAACGGGGTGGCCGGGGCGCTGGCCGCGCGCGGTCTCGCCGTCGGCGAGGTGGTGGGTCTGCACTCGCCGAACGTTCCCGCGTTCGCGTCGGTGTTCCACGGGATCCTCCGGGCCGGTGGTGTCGCGACCACCATCAACGCCCTCTACACCGCCGAGGACATCGCCAAGCAGCTCACCGACTCGAAGGCGAAGTTCCTGTTCACCGTCTCCCCGCTGCTGCCGCAGGCCAAGGCCGCGGCCGCGAAGGTCGGGATTCCGGTAGAGAACGTGATCGTCCTCGACGGCGCCGACGGGCACCCGTCGCTGAAAGATCTGCTGGCCGAGGGCGCCCCCGCCCCCGACGTGTCGTTCGACCCGGCCACCCAGCTGGCGGTGCTGCCGTATTCGTCCGGGACCACCGGCCGGCCCAAGGGGGTGATGCTCACGCACCGCAACCTGGTGGCGAATGTCTGCCAGATCAACCCGCGGATGGGCATCGGCGCCGACGACAAACTGCTGGCGGTGTTGCCGTTCTTCCACATCTACGGGATGACGGTGCTGCTGAACGCCGCCCTGTACAACCGGGCGAGCTTGGTGACGATGCCGAAGTTCGACCTGGTCGAATTCCTGTCGATCGTGTCCGGGCAGAAGTGCACGTATGTGTTCATCGCCCCACCGGTCGCGGTGGCGTTGGCCAAGCACCCGCTGGTCGACGAGTACGACCTGTCGAGCGTGCATTCGATCTTCTCCGGCGCCGCCCCGCTCGATCAGGAACTGGGCAAGGCCGTCGCCAACCGGCTCGGCTGCCGGGTGCGGCAGGGCTACGGGATGTCGGAGATGAGCCCGGTCTCGCATGCGATTCCATTCGACCGCGACGACATCGCCCTGGACTCGGTGGGGCCGTCGATCGCGAACATGGAATGCAAGCTGGTCGACCCGGCCACCGGCGAGGAGGTCGCCTACCCGGCCGACGGGGTCAGCGAACCGGGTGAGCTGTGGTGCAAGGGCCCGAACATCATGGCCGGGTACCTCGGCAACGAGGCGGCGACCGCGGAGACCCTGGATGCGGACGGGTACCTGCACACCGGCGACATCGCGACCGTCGACGCCGAGGGCGTCGTGACGATCGTGGACCGGATGAAGGAGCTGATCAAGTACAAGGGCTACCAGGTGCCGCCCGCCGAACTGGAGGCATTGTTGTTGACGCACCCGCAGATCGCCGACGCCGCCGTCATCGGGGTTCTCGACGACGAGGGTGAGGAGGTGCCGAAGGCGTTCGTCGTCCGCCAGCCCGGTGCCGAATTGGACGAGGCCGCGGTCATCGCGTTCGTCGCCGAGCGGGTGTCGCCGCACAAGAAGGTCCGCAAGGTCGAGTTCATCGACCTGGTGCCGAAGTCCGCCGCGGGCAAGATCCTCCGCAAGGACCTACGCGCCGCCGAAACTGCCGAGAGGTAGGCCCTCCGACAAGACACACACCGACCGACCACTACCGCCACCCTCATCGACGGTGTCCTGCAGCTGCCCATCTCCACGGCGGCCGCAGGCATGTCGATGGATTTCACCCAGATCGACGAGGCCACCGAGGCCGTGCGCCTCGGCTTGCTCGACCAAATTGTCGCCGACGACGAGATCCACACCGAGCGCCCCAGAGCGCCATGCTCGACGGTATAAGGGAGCCGCCGCCAGCGTGAACGCAGCATCTGCGCTGCCACACGTGTTCGTGCAGCATCGAGTCTGTAGGTGTCGTGAGGGGGTTCGAGGCTACCGTAGCTCGCATCGTTCAGGCTACCGTCAGCGATATCCTGGAAACAGAGGCTGAACGTGCAGATTTCATCGAACACATCGCGGACCGGATGAATCGATCCGGACGATGTCCGATATCGATCCGTTCGAGACCCATCGCGATGTGACCCCGTCGGTCGCGTCGGAACTGGCGGCTGACGGATTCGACGACGCCCGGGAGATCGGGCGTGGAGGCTTCGGTGTCGTGTACCGGTGCACGCAACCCGCGCTCGACCGGACCGTCGCCGTGAAGGTGCTCACCAACGATCTCGCGGAGGAGAACCGCGAGCGCTTCTTTCGCGAACAGCGGGCGATGGGCCGCCTGACCGGACACCCCAACATCGTCAATGTCCTCCAGGTCGGGGTCACCGACAGCGGACAACCATTCATCGTGATGCCGTACCACCCGCAGGGCTCCTTGGACGAACGTATCCGACGGCACGGTCCGTTAGGTGTGGACGACGTACTGCAGTTGGGGGTGAAACTTGCAGGCGCGTTGGAGGCCGCCCACGGCGAGGGCATCGTCCACCGCGACGTCAAGCCGGCGAATATTCTCCTCACCGACTATGGCGAGCCGGCGCTCACAGACTTCGGGATCGCGCATATTTCCGGCGGGTTCGAGACCGCTACCGGCATCGTCACCGGTTCACCCGCGTTCACTGCACCCGAGGTCCTCGGCGGCGCCGCCCCGAGCCCCGCCTCGGACATCTACGGACTCGGAGCCACCCTGTTCTGCGCAGTCACCGGCCACGCTGCATTCGAGCGCCGCAGCGGCGAACAGGTGGTAGCCCAATTCATCCGCATCACAACGGAATCCGCTCCGGATTTGCGAGAGCACGGCCTCGCCGATGATGTTGCTACCGTGATCGAGCAGGCAATGGCCAGTCGCCCCGAGGACCGGCAACCCTCAGCCCTAGCGTTGGGCGAGAATCTGCGCGAGATCCGACGTAGCCGCGGGATAGCTGCAGACGACATGGCGCTCCACGTGCGACCCGCCCCGGAAACAGAACCACCACCGCAGGAGAGGATTCACCTGAACCCTTCCCACCACGAGAGGGGGAATCTCCCCCTGGATTTGTCCAGCTTCGTCGGTCGCAGGCACGAGATCACCGAGGCGAAGAATCTACTGGCGTCGTCACGATTGCTGACGTTGGTCGGAATCGGCGGAGTCGGGAAGACACGTCTCGCACTTCGGCTTGCAACGACTATCCGCCGCGAGTTCGCCGACGGAGCATGGTTCGTCGAGCTCGACGAGGTCCGCACTGCGTCCCGATTGATCGACGTGGTGGCGTCCACGCTTGGTTTGCGGGACCAAACTGACCGGTCGCTACGCGAGATTCTGCTGGACTTCCTGTCGTCGCGAGAACTGTTGCTGGTATTGGACAACTGCGAGCAAGTGGTCGACGCGGTGGCCGATCTCGCGACGGTTCTGCTGCAGCAGAACCCGAATCTGCGCATCCTCGCGACAAGCCGCGAACCCCTTGCAATTGCCGGGGAGGCAGCACTGCGCGTTCCCCCACTCACCGTCCCCGACCCCGACCGCGAGCCGTCCCTGCAGGGTCTGCCCCGCTACGACGCCGTCTCGCTGTTCACCGAACGCGCCACCACGGCGGTATCGACCTTCGCGTTGACCGATGCCAACAAGTCCGCTGTAGCGCGGATTTGTCACCGGTTGGACGGGTTGCCGCTGCCGATCGAATTGGCGGCGGCGCGTTTGCGTGCGATGTCGCCCGAACAGATTCTGCAACGGCTTTCCGACCGCTATGCGTTGTTGACTCGCGGAAACCGAGGCGCGCCTTCGCGCCAGCAGACGCTTCAGTTGTGCGTCGACTGGAGCTACGACCTGTGCACCCCGCTCGAGCAACTGACGTGGGCACGACTGTCGGTGTTCCCCGGCAGCTTCGAACTGGATGCCGCAGAACACGTGTGCGGGGAGAACATGTCGCCGGAGGCGTTACTGGACTCACTGGCATCCCTCGTCGACAAGTCGATCCTGATCCGCGAAGAACACGACTCCCTGGTCCGCTTCAGACTGCTCGAGACCCTCCGTGCCTACGGCAGGGAGAAGGCCCAGCACAACGGTGACTACCACGACCTGCGCCGGCGGCACCGAGATTGGTACCGCCAGCTGGCTCGCACCGCCGAGGACGAGTTCATCGGTCCCAGGCAGCTCGAGTGGATGGAGCGACTGAGCAGTGAGCAGCCCAATCTGCGGGACGCGATGGATTTCTGCCTCGCCGAAAGTGATGCCGACGCCGGTTTACAGATGGCCACACCCTTGTTGCAGCTCTGGGGGTCGCGAGGCCAGCTCAGCGAGGCGAGGCGCTGGCTCGACCAATTCCTGTCACTCCAGAAAGAACACCCGACCGTCACCTACATCCGGGCGCTGTACGCCGACTGCCTGATGTCCGAACAGCAGCAGGACCACCAGCGAGGTGCTGCCCTTGTCGAGCGGGCGCGGATCCTCGCCGATCAGATGACCGACCCGATAGCGCACGCGATCGTCGACCACGCGGACGGCATCGTCGGATTGTTCACCGGCGATCTCACACGCGCGGCGTCACGTCTGGAGCGGGCACAGCCTGTGTTGCGACAAGCCGAGAACGAACTCGCACTGCGGATCGAGTCTCTGACGCTGCTGGGATTGGCGTATCAACTGGCCGACACCGAACCTCACCGGGCAGTCGAATGCTACGAGGAAGTTCTCGCGATCACGGAAGCTCAAGGTGAATCCGTCTATCGGGCCTACGCACTGTGGGCCATGGCCGTCGCACAATGGCGACTGGGTGATCAGCGTCGCGCAACCGACCTACTTGAAGAAGGAGTGCGGCTCGCTCGACTCGTCGACGACCCGGTCAGTTGCGCGAACTGCGTCGAAGTACTCGCCTGGATCGCCGGAACCAGTGACCCTGAACGCGCCAGCACACTGATGGGGGCCGCGGAAGCGCTCGGCCGTGCTGCCGGAAGCCCCTCCGTAATCGTTCCCGACCTGTTCGTTTATCACGAAGAATGCGAGCGGTCCGCCCGCCGGATGCTCATCGAACGCGCCTTCGAGCAAACCTGGCAACACGGCAGGGCAATGGATCTCACGTCCGTTGTCTCCTACGCACTCCGCGAGCAGACCCCGAAGACGAGCCCTCCAGGTTCCACCACCCTGACGAAACGCGAAAAACAGGTCGCCGAACTGATCGCCGAGGGTCTGACCAACAAGGCGATCGCCGCCCGACTCGTCATCTCGCAGCGCACCGCGCAAGGACATGTCGAACACATCCTCACCAAACTTGGATTCACCTCACGAGCACAGGTCGCAGCCTGGGTTGTCGAAGAGAGACAATCGTCCTAGTTGCCGCTCAGCATGAAGGTGAGGCATGGGTCAGCTCGACATCGGACCCGGCGTAGATGCCGAACGACCTCCCGGTGGCCCTAGCCTGATGCGCTCCAGGCCGCCCAGTTTACATAAGGTCCGTTATCGGTACTTCGAAAAGGGTTGTGTACCAGCATATTGGCGCACAACACTGCCAGGGCGATCGCTGCGGAGCGCGGGCTGATCACTCAATTAAGCGAGCCGCAGACCGGGCAGGGCGGAGTGCTGTCCTGCAGAACCTGACCGCAGTCCCTACATCGGAAGGCAGGGGGTTGCTCGACCGGCGGCTGCGCCTTCGGTCGGCTTCGGTCTTGAGCTGGCGGTCGTGCGATCGGGCACACCTCCAGATCTCTTCGGGCTGATCAGCTAATTGGATCCGCACAGTGCGCGTCGCCTCGTCTTGGGACTCGTCCATCTCGCACGGGACAAGTTCTGCGGTCATAGGGACCATTATCGCCCGTGGATGCGGCCCGATCGGGGAGCCGCGTCAGATTCCAAGTTGGTGGCCGTTCGAGTGAGGGAGCGTTACGAGTGTCCTGTTCGAGTGTCCTGTTAGAGGATCGCGAGCGGGACGCTGGGCGCGCGTATGGACAATCGACTGGACGGGCTGCCTTTCACCATGACCACAGCGGGCAACTGGCCCGTCCCTGACGCCAATCGGGGAATCTATCGCACCGACTATCTCGCCGAGCGTCTGCATACGGATCGCCGGATTTCATCGGTTCTCAAACTTCCGGTATTGGGGCTGTGCCAGGATTTATCTGGGTAAATACTCGGGCCGAGCCCGAACACAAGGTTCGGGCGGCCGCCATTCAGGGTGGTCGACATGCGGTTTGTGAACCAGATAACGGCGATTGCGTTTGTCTCGATTCTCGTCAGCTCAGCGTGTAGCAGCAATTCCGATCCGTCCGGTTCGCCACCGACGACTGTCCGGACTTCCGCAGCTGATGGGCACACGATTCCGCGAAAAGGCGTGTTGACGTGCGGGGACGCCGCGCGGCCGCGTTGGGGTCGTGTTACTACAGGCCTTGCTTTGGCGGGATCTCGCTTACGCGTCGGTGGGGGCGAAGTCGAAGAACCGGGGCGGTTCGGGCAGCTCGAGCGCGGTAAGGATCTTTCGCTGCCCGGCGGTGACGGCGGAGCGTTGCGCCACCTGGCCGTGGTCGGTGGCGAGGGTGACCAGGTGCATCCGGTCGAGCTCGTGACGGATGCTGCGCCAGGTGTCACCGGTGGCGGTCTCGGCGACCCGGATCAGCAGCAGCGCCAGCCAGCACAACTGGACGTGGGCGCGGATGCGGTCCTCGCGGTGGTGGAAGACCGGCCGCAGCCCGAGCGAGCCCTTCATGTCGCGCCACCCGGCTTCGACGGCGAGCAGCTGCTTGTAGGCGGCGGCCAGGTCCTCCGGGGTGAGGGTGGTGTCGGACGTGCGTAGCAGCCACTTGCCGTCCAGGCCGGCCTCGGTCTTGATCGCCGTGTGGTCGATGCGCAGCAGCCCGGTGTTGGTGCGCCGCAGATACCGTCGCAGTCCCGGCTTGGATTTGAGCGAGCCGACCAGCTCGTCGCGGCGGCGCGATGTCCAGGTGTCGGAACCGTCGATCAGCTCTTCGAGGTGCGCGACGAGGTTCTCCCGTACGGCCGCGTCGCGGTCCGCCTGGTCCGGGTTGTGGCAGACGACGAATCGCCTGGTCCGGGCGCCGCCGTCGCCGTCCCCGTCACCGCCGGGCGCGACGTGCACCTCCTTGACCCGCAGGTTGCCGGCCACGGTGTGGTAGCGGCCCGGCCTGGCGAGCGCGGCGGCGGCCTCGGTGTTGGTGTGGCGCAGCTTCTCGGCGTGGATGTAATGCCCGCCGCCGCGGGTCAAATACGCTCGGTTCGCGGCGGAGGCGAAACCACGGTCGGCGACCCAGACCAACCGGCGCAGGTTCCACCCGTCCAGGTCGTCTTTGACGGTGCGGATGATCGCGGTGTCGGCGGTGTTGCCGGGGAAGGTCCAGCAGCGCACCGGGATCCCGTCGCGGGTGACGGCCATCGCGATCACCACCTGCGGCAGGTCGGTGCGGAAGTCCTTGGAGTGGCCGAACTCCCGCGCCCCGGACTCGGCCGGGTTACCGGCCCCGTCGTCGCTGGGCGGATCGGCCCGCTCCGGGCCCTCGGTCTCGAAGTAGGTGCTCGTCGTATCGACGAAAACGATGTCCAAATCCAGGTTTAACAGGTGCGCAACGGAATTGAACACATCGGCGGCGATCTCCTCGAGGGCGTCGAGGAGGAAGTCCATGCCCCGGTAGGCCTGATCGTCGGACAACGCGGTCATGTGCTCGATGGCGACGCGTTCGGTCACCCAGCCGGTCGCCGCGAGCTTCGAGCCGGGTTCGAGCGCGCGCTGGGCGACGAGGGTGAAGATCACCCGCTCCACCGCGTCGGCGGCGAGCCGCCGCCCCTCGGCGGCGCGGCGGATCGCCGCCGAGATCCCCAGCCGGTCCCAGAGCCGGTCCAGCGTCCACGCCCCGCCGAGGCGCCGGCAGTCGAGGATCTCCACCTCCCCGCCCGCGGTCGACGCCGCGGCGGACTGGTCGGGGGCGAGGAACCGCGAGATCGACGACACCAGCCGGGCCAACCCGTCCCGGTCCACGGTCTCGGCGCGGCCGAAGTTGTGGATCACCTTCGCGGTCGGCGAGCCGGTGTCCGGGTGCCGCTCGTTGTGCGCGAGCTGCAGATACGACACCACCGAGCCGTCCTTGTTCTTCCGCCGCGTCTCCCGCAGGTACATACCTACACAACACCACATCGCATGCGGCTTCACCAGCCGACACGCCGCAAGTCGTGTGCCTACAGATTTTCGCGTTCCAGACACCCTGCACCGCTCTGACCTGCGCCTTCATTCCGCGGCAGGCACGAAAATGCCTACGAACTGCGGAAGTCCGG
>NZ_JBLWIT010000129.1:0-1571 GCF_048381435.1 Rhodococcus mengyinensis
GCATCTTCCGGGACTTCCTGGTCGCGGCGAGCACACTCGTCGCCGGCTACGGCGGATCCCTGTCCGGTGAGCACGGGGACGGCCGCGCCCGCAGCGAACTATTGCCGCTGATGTACTCACCGGACGCGATGAAACTCTTTGCTGCCGTCAAGCACGTCTTCGACCCGGACAACATCCTCAACCCCGGAGTGGTGGTCGACCCCCACCCGGTCGACGCGGACCTGCGCATTCCCGCAGCCCCACTCCTGCGCCGCAACCTGGCCCTGGCCTACCACCACGACGACGGAGATTTCACCCAGGCGGTGCACCGCTGCACCGGCGTCGGAAAATGCCGGGCCGACAACACCGCCACCGGGGCAGTGATGTGTCCGTCGTATCAGGCGACCCGGGAGGAGAAGGACTCCACCCGCGGCCGGGCGCGCGTGCTGCAGGAGATGATCAACGGCACCGACATCGACGGTGGCTGGCGATCGCCCGAGGTTCACGACGCCCTCGACCTGTGTCTGTCCTGTAAGGGGTGCTCCTCGGACTGCCCGACCGGTGTCGACATGGCCGCGTTCAAATCCGAAGTGCTGCACCAGAGCTACAAGGGCCGCCTCCGCCCCGCCTCGCACTACTCGCTGGGATGGCTTCCGCGTTGGGCGAAGATCGCCAGCCACGCGCCCGGTCTGGTCAACGCCACGATGCGCGTTCCCGGCATCGGACCGCTGGCGTTGTCGTCGGCCGGAGTGGACAAGCGCCGCACCATTCCACCGTTCGCGAAGCAGACGTTCCGGTCCTGGTTCAAGGCCACCGAAAACGACCGTGCCACGACCGGTGACCCGGTGCTGCTGTTCGTGGACTCGTTCACCAACTACTTCACCCCCGAGGTCGGGCACGCCACGGTGCAGGTGCTCGAAGCCGCCGGCTACCGGCCGCAATTGACCGACAAGCAGCAGTGCTGCGGACTCACCTGGATCTCCACCGGGCAGCTCACCGCGGCGAAGAAGATCCTCGGCCGCACCGTGGACGCACTGTCCGGTAGCGCTGCGGCCGGAATTCCGATCGTCGGAATGGAGCCGTCCTGCACGGGTGTGCTGCGCTCGGACGCTGCGGAACTGCTCGGTAGGTCGGCGGCCGAACCGGTCGCCGACGCAACCCGTACCCTCGCGGAACTGTTGACGGACCGCGGGTGGGAACCGCCGTCTCTCGAAGGCAAGTCCGTTGTCGCGCAGCCGCACTGCCACCATCATTCGGTGATGGGGTGGAGTCCGGACGCGCAGCTTCTCGAGAAGGCCGGTGCACAGGTTCAGCGGCTGGGCGGATGCTGCGGGTTGGCCGGCAACTTCGGGGTGGAGAAGGGGCATTACGAGGTGTCGGTGGCGGTCGCCGAGCAGCAACTCCTACCCGCCGTGGCCGGGGCGGACGCGGACACCACGATCCTGGCCGACGGCTACTCCTGCCGGACGCAGTTGTCGGATCTGACCGATCGTCGCGGTGACCACTTGGCGCAATTGCTCGCCGCGCAGCTCGACGCCGGTGCTGCGCGCCGACGGGACTGACCCTCGGGGGTGCACACACAAGGGTGGCGG
>NZ_JBLWIT010000129.1:1605-65881 GCF_048381435.1 Rhodococcus mengyinensis
CCGCCACCCGGGGTGTTACTTCGAGGCGGGCCTGGTGACCGGCCCGGGAGCGGGAGCGGAAATGTTGTTCGCGAGCGGGCTCTGCGGGTTGATGCGCCGGCGAAGCCGGTAGGCGATCAACGTCGCGATGAGGGCTCCGACGCTCAGGGAGATCTGCGAGCGGGACGATTCGACGTAGAACATCGACACCAGCACGGCGAGGATGCCGCCGGCAGCGAGGATCGACAGGTAGGGGAACAGCCACATCTTCAGGCGGAGTTGGGCGACCTCTTCGCGGGTCATCAGGCCGCGCAGTTTGATCTGCGACATCGCGATCATGAGGTAGACCATCAGGATGGTCGCGCCGGAGGCGTTGAGCAGGAAGGCGAAGACGGTGTCGGGGGAGAGGTAGTCGAGGCCGATGCAGGCGAAGCCGACGAGGGTTGCAAGGAGCAGCGAGTTGCGGGGGACGCCGTGCTTGTCCAGCTTTGCGATGCTCTGTGGCGCATCGCCTTTGTGCGCGAGGGTGAAGAGCATCCGCGAGGAGGTGTAGAGGCCGGAGTTCAGGCAGGAGAGTACGGCGACGAGCACCACAGCGTTCATGATGTCAGGTCCGCCGGGGATGCCCATGTGGGTGAGGGCGTCGACGAACGGCGACTGGCCGACCTTGACGTCGGTCCAGGGCACGATGATGGCGAGCAGCAGCACGGAGCCGATGTAGAAGAACCCGATGCGGGCGATCACGGAATTGGTGGCCTTGGCGACGGCCTTCTCCGGTTCGGCGGATTCGGCGGCGGCGATGGTGGCGATTTCGGGGCCGACCATGGAGAAGACGGCGACGACGACGCCGGAGAGGATGACGGCCCAGCCGTTGGGGGTGAAGCCGCCGTGATCGGTGAGGTTGGAGAAATCGGCGGAATGGCTGGGCCACAGCCCGAAGACGTAGGCGGCGCCGAGGGCGAGGAACAGCAGGATCGCGGCGACCTTGATGCCTGCGAACCAGTATTCGAACTCGCCGAAGTTGCGGACCGAGCGGAGGTTCGTGGCGACCATGGCCAACAGCAGGACGACCGCCATCACCCAGGAGGGCAGGTCGATCCAGCGTTGCAGCAGTTTGCCGCCGATGACGGCTTCGGCGCCGACCGCGACGACCCAGAAGAACCAGTACAGCCAGCCGGTGGTGAAGCCGGCCCACCCCCCGAAGGCCTTGCGGGCATAGCCGGCGAACGATCCGGTCGACGGGTTGGTGGTGGCCATTTCGCCGAGCATGCGCATCACGAGGACGATGACGACACCGGTGATGGCGTAGGACACGAATGCTGCGGGGCCGGAGGTGTGCAGCAGGGCGCTCGAACCTACGAAGAGCCCGGCGCCGATGACACCTCCGATCGCGATCATGGTGAGGTGTCGTTGTTTCAGAGACTTCTGCAACGTCTCGGGCGGTTGTTCGAGAGTGGACATCAAACGCTCCAAAGGTCGAGTCGGACACGAGATCGAAAGCGCGAGCTGTGCCCCGGTGGTCGCAGGCGTGATCGGACGCCGCGATACCGTGACGGGTCGGGACGGAAATGCCGTCCTGGGCCCGGCGAGATGGCGAACTTCCGTTCGTGTGTGATCAACCTAACGGCCCACCACGTAGCATGCTAGGGACATGTGCCAGAACTTTCCGCCCCGTCAGTCAGACACATGTATGGCCGACTCCGAATGATCGCCATAGTTATCGCTCACGAAATACGCTGTTCACGGAGATGGTGAAGTGAATCTCGATGAAGTGGTCACCGAGGTGGCCGAACGTCTGTCGGCATCAGTCGTCCTGGTCGACCGGGCCTTTTCGCTGATCGCTTACAGCACCCAGTTGCCTGGCGTCGACAAAGATCGGGTGCAGTCGATCCTTACCCGCAGTTGCCCGCCGGAGGCGCGCGCATGGTACGAAAGCTTCGGAATTGCCGATACCACGCGCCCGGTGATCACGCCGGACAATCCGGATATCGAAGCGTCGTCGCGGATCTGTCTTCCGGCTCGCTACGCAGGCGCGGCATACGGATATCTGTTCGTCCTGGCGGATGAGAACAGCGCCGTGTCCGAAAGCGATCTCACCGCCGCAATGTCCCTGGCCGGCCAGGCCGGCGCGCAACTCGCACACACCGCCCGGGGTCGTGACGATATGGCGGTCGCCGTCGCAGACCTCCTCGAAGGCGACCGAAAGGCGTTCGCCCGTGCGATTACTCGCATCGAAGACTCGGGGCTCTTCCCGGACGGCGGCGCGTTGACCGTGCTGGCCGTCGACGGTCTCCTGCCCGCCCCTGGCGCACGCGCTCTGCTGGCACCGATCGGATCGTTGACCGCGGTGATGATCCCTGCCGGCGACGGCGCCGTCGACCCCGTTCGGTCCGTTGCCGAAAGCGGTGCGGGTGCCGGAGCTCTGGTCGGGGTGGGGGGTTCGTACCAGGGGTTGCGGTCTGCCCGCCGAAGCTGGCAGCAAGCCAAACTCGGTGTCCGGGTCGCCCGGCACGACGAATCGATGGGACCGATCGCGTACTGGGAAGAACTCGGCATCTACCGGCTGTCCTCGTGCGGGCCCACCAGCGTCGTCGCCGATGCAGTCCTCACCCCGTCCGTCCGGGCCCTGCTCGACCACCGCAACGTCGACCTGCTCGTCACCGCACAGACTTACCTGGACCAGGCCGGTGACACCGGCGCAACGGCCGGTGTCCTCGGCATTCACCGTCAGACGCTGTACTACCGCCTCGCGAAGATCGAGGAAATCACCGGCCTCGATCTCTCGGTGGGTGCGCAGCGCCTCGAGTTGCATGTCGGCCTCACCCTCGGGCGCTTCATCTTCGAGCACCTCGGAACCGAAGAGGGCCGCAACGGCGAGCAGACCTGACCGCTGCGTCCGATCGGGCGATCAGATCTTCTCGGCAGCCGTCGACGCCGGGTCGACCGCGGCGCGAACGATGTCGGTGATGGCCCGCACCGTAGGCCTGGTCTCCGAGCCGGCGAGGCGTATGAGGACGATTCGCCGACCGATCTCCTGCTCGAGGTCGACGCGGATGATCGGCACCGAACTGTTGAGCCTGATCATCATGTCGGTGACCGGCGCTGCCCCCAGCCCCTTTCCGGCCAGCGCCAGAGACACCGCGGTATCGACGATTTCGTGCCGCACGATCGGCTCGAAACCCTCCTGACGGCAGGCGATGCGGACAGCGCGACCGAACTGGGTCTCCGCGGGAGGCAGAATCCAGTTCCACTCCGCGGCCTCGCGCAGATCGATGGTCCCCTCGGTGCGGATGCCGTAGGCGCCGGAGGAGACGGCGAGCCCGAATCGCTCGCTGCGCAGGGTGATCATCTCGATATCCGGTGTGCGGGGCATCGGTGAATTGGGGTAGTCCAGCCCGAATGCGACGTCGACCTGACCGCGTTGGACGGCGGTGGCGGCGTCGTCGACGTCGAGTTCGCGGCTGCTCAGGGCGAGATGCGGGTACTTGCGCTGCGCTGCGGCCACCACCGGTGGCAACAACGCTGCAGCGGTACTACCGAAGGTGCCGAGAAGAAGAGGCGCAGCGACGTCGTCGTGCACCGCGCGCAGCGCGTCGAGGGCCCTCTGTTCCGCGCTCAAGATTTTCACCGCATGCTCGGCCAGAACGGTGCCGGAATCGGTGAGCACGACATTGCGACCCACCTTGGTGACGAGCCGGGAGCCGACGGCTTTCTCCAAGGCTGCGATCTGCTGCGATACTGCGCCAGCGGTGTACCCGAGTTCCTCGGCGACCGCGACCATCGTTCCACGCCGGGCCAGCTCTCGGAGTGCGACGAGGTGCGCCAAGCTCATATTCATATAGAGATTCTAAACGGTAGTGGCTAACTTTCTTCGCTGGTGCTATTCATTTCCGCGGACCACGATGAACGTGCGGAACGAGACGTCGGACACGTCGGAGCTCTTCTGAGCCGGCCGGCGACCACGATCTCGATCTCACCCGATCCTCATCGACCCTGGAGTTGCACGCCATGCCGATCACCCAGCAGTGGGAACTGCGCGCCGAGTTCGCTCGCCGTCTCTCGCACATGTACGGGAAGGAAGTTCCCGCATACACCACGTTGCTCGAGGTATCGCAGGCCGTCAACGACACCGTGCTGTCGAATCTCGGTGCGGGCGCAGAACGTCTGGGTTCCATTGCCCGGGTCACCGCCGAACGTCACGGAGCCATCCGAGTGGGCACCCCGCAGGAGATGGCCCAGGTCGCCCGCGTGTTCGCGGCCATGGGCATGTACCCGGTCGGGTTCTACGACCTGCGCGAGGCCGCTGCCAGTTCCGTCCCGGTCGTCTCGACGGCTTTCCGTCCGACGGACCCGGACGAACTGGCGCGCAACCCCTTCCGGGTGTTCACCTCCATGCTGGTGCCCTCGGATCGCCGCTTCTTCAGCGCCGATCTGCAGCAACGCCTGGAAAGTTTCCTCGCCAAGCGCAAGCTGTTCACCACCGAACTGCTGGTCCTCGCCGACCGGGCGACCGAGTACCAGGGGCTGAATTCCGGTGACGCGGAGATGTTCCTGACGTTGGCCACAGCGGCATTCAAGCTGTCCACCGAGGCCGTCGACCGCGCCTGGTACCGCGAACTCGAGGAGGTCTCCTCGGTGGCCGCCGATATCGGTGGCGTCACCAGCACACACATCAACCACCTGACCCCTCGCGTGCTCGACATCGACGATCTCTACGCCCGCATGGAGCGTCGCCGGATCGACATGATCGACACGATCCAGGGTCCGCCGCGGTGGGCCGGTCCGGATCTGCTGCTGCGGCAGACCTCGTTCCGGGCTCTCGCCGAACCGCGGGTGTTCCGAGAGGCCGACGGCGCCGTCGAGAAGGGTTCACTGCGAGTGCGTTTCGGTGAGGTCGAGGCCCGCGGTATCGCAGCCACGGTCCGCGGCCGCGAGGTCTACGATCGGTTGACCGTCGAGATCGAGCAGGCGGTCAGGGAGGCGGCCGCGACCGCGCCGGTGTCGGCCGACGTACGCAACGAGATCGCTGCGGAGCTGTGGAACCAGCAGGTGCCCGCCACCGAACAGGGGCTCGCGCTCCACGATCTGGCGTACTTCACCTACCGGGTCGACAACGACAAGCAACGCAACGGCACGATGCCCGGACGATCGCTACAGGATCTGATCGATCAGGGCTGGGTCCGCCCGGAGCCGATCGTCTACGAGGACTTCCTGCCGAAATCCGCGGCCGGGATCTTCCAGTCCAATCTGACCTCGGACGGACACAAGGACACCACACAGTCGACGACCGATATCGACGCCGCCTGGATGGAAGGAGTTCTGGGACGCACACTGCACAACCCGTACACGCTCTACGACGGGATCCGCCGCGCTTCCCTCGATCACGTTGCCAGCCAATTGGGAATCCGCGGACCCATCGAAGAACCGGCACCCATCGCTACCCAAGGAGTCAAGTAAATGAGCACCGCTGTAGCCGAGACCATCGCCCTTCCCACCACCGACGAACTGCGCACTCTCGCACGCACCAGCCTGCAGCGGTGTGGGGTCGACCCGGCCGTACTCGATACCGCAGGGGTCGAGAACACCATCACCACCCGCTCCCCCGTCACGGGGGAGAGCCTCTTCGACTATCCCGCCGCCGACGCCACCGACGTCGAGGCCGCGATCGATGCCGCCCACGAGGCCTTCCTGCAGTGGCGCACCGTTCCCGGCCCGGTCCGCGGATTCCTGATCAAACGCCTCGGCGAACTGCTCACCGAGCACAAGGAAGACGTCGCCAACCTGATCAGCATCGAGGTCGGCAAGATCCGCTCGGAGGCCCTCGGCGAGGTCCAGGAAATGATCGACATCTGCGACTTCGCGGTCGGTCTGTCCCGGCAGCTCGACGGCCGCACCATGCCCTCGGAGCGTCCCGGACACCGACTGATGGAGACCTGGCACCCGCTCGGTGTCGTCGGTGTCGTCTCGGCGTTCAACTTCCCGGCCGCGGTGTGGTCCTGGAACCTGGCTCTTGCCATCGTCTGCGGTGACTCGGTGATCTGGAAGCCCGCGCAGCTGACCACCCTCACCGCCGCCGCCTGCTCGGCGCTGTTCGACCGTGCCGCAAAAGAATCCGGCGCCCCGGCCAACCTGAATGTCCTCGTCTCGGCGAGTGCCGCCGACACCCAGGCCCTGATCGACAGCCCGAAGGTGCCGTTGATCAGCGCGACCGGTTCCGAGCGGATGGGCGAGCAGATCGCTCCCCGCGTCGCCGCCCGGTTCGGCCGCGCCATCCTCGAGCTCGGCGGAAACAATGCTGCAATCGTCACCCCGTCGGCGGACCTCGACATCGCCACCCGCGGAATCGTCTTCGCCGCCGCCGGCACCGCCGGCCAGCGCTGCACCTCGATGCGCCGCATCATCGTCCACCAGGACATCGCCGACGAGCTGATCGACCGGATCTCCCAGGTCTACGGCCGCCTCCCGATCGGCGACCCGTTCGCCGACGGCACCCTCGTGGGCCCGCTGATCGACGGCAAGTCCCACGCCAACATGACCGCAGCCCTCGACAAGGCTGTCGCGCAGGGCGGCGAGATCCTCGTCGGCGGCAAGCGCCGCCCGAGCAGCGAAAGCTCGTACTACGTCGAGCCGGCGATCGTGCGGATGCCGGCCCAGAGCGAGATCGTCAAGGACGAAACCTTCGCCCCGATCCTCTACGTGCTGACCTACGACACGTTCGAGGAAGCGATCGCCCTGCACAACGACGTCCCGCAGGGTCTGTCGTCGTCGATCTTCACCACCGACCAGCGTGAGGCGGAGCGGTTCATCGCCGCCGACGGTTCGGACTGCGGCATCGTCAACGTCAACATCGGCACGTCCGGCGCCGAGATCGGCGGCGCGTTCGGCGGCGAGAAGACCACCGGCGGCGGCCGCGAATCCGGCTCGGACGCCTGGCGCGCCTACATGCGCCGCGCGACCAACACCATCAACTACTCCCGCGAGCTGCCCCTGGCTCAGGGCGTCAACTTCGGCTGACATTCCCCCTATCGAATCGCACGAGGAGCAACGACGATGTTCGAATTGATCGACGAATGGGGCCCGGAGAAGGTCGTGTGTGTCTCCGATGCACGCACCGGCATGCGCGGCGTTCTGGTCATCGACAACACCGCCCGCGGAATGGGCAAGGGCGGCACCCGCATGTCCACCACGGTCAGTGTCGGCGAGGTCGCCAGGCTGGCCCGCAACATGACCTGGAAGTGGGCGGGGGTCGACCTGTTCTACGGCGGGGCCAAGGCCGGCATCTGGGCCGACCCGACTGCCTCCTCCAAGGAGGCGGTCCTGCGTGCCTTCGTCCGGGCACTCCGCAACGAGGTCCCCGAGGAGTACGTCTTCGGGCTCGACGTGGGATTGACCGAGAAGGACGCCGCGATCATGCTCGACGAGGTCGGCGGACGCGGTGGCGCGGTGGGCACCCCCCACGCGCTCGGCGGGCTCCCGTACGACCAGCTCGGGGTCACCGGCCACGGTGTCGCGGAGTCGGCCGACGCCGCCGCGCAGGCCCTCGGCCTGTCCACCGGTTCGCTGAGCGTGTCCATCCAGGGCTTCGGAGCGGTCGGAGCCGCGAGCGCGAAGCGCCTCGCGGAACTCGGGGCCACCATCGTCGCTGTGTCCACCTCGCAGGGCGGCATCCACAACCCGGACGGGCTCGACGTCGCCACCTTGCTCGATCTGCGCGATCAGTACGGTGACGGACTCGTCGACCAGTACTCCGACGCCAAACCTCTCGCTGCCGGGGAAGAACTCTCGGTGACCGCGGACATCCTGATCCCGGCAGCGTTGCAGGACGTCGTCGACGCCGACCTCGCCCGCACGTTGCCGGCCAAGATCGTCGTCGAAGGCGCGAACCTGCCGAGCAGCCCCGAAGCACAGTCGGTGCTGTTCGACCGCGGCGTGACCGTGGTTCCGGATTTCATCGCCAACGCCGGCGGTGTGGTCGCCGCAGCCGTGGCGATGGATGCCCGCTACTCCGGAATCCGCCCCGAACCGGCAGCCGTGTTCGACAACATCTCGAACAAGCTGCGCGCCAGCACCATCGACACCCTCGATGCGTCGAAGGCTCAGGGTCGAACCACCCACGAGGTGGCCCGCACCACCGCCCAGGAGCGCGTGCGCGAAGCCATGGTGCTCCGCGGGCGTTCCCCGCAGAACGCCGCGTTCTAAAAGGTTCGGCACCAAATACCCCCACGCGCAACTGTGCGACCCCACTCCGGTCAGCGGGCGCGCGCCATTCTTCCAGGCATAGTCATCGACCCGGTCGTTCGTCAGGTGTCCCGGAAACCGGTCGGGCATCACATCACTACTCTCGAAGGAAAGAAGAGGACGACATGAGCAAGGAACTTCCCGAACAGGCATCCGTCGTCGTGATCGGCGGCGGCGTCATCGGCGCCAGCATTGCGTTCCACCTCGCCGAATCCGGGGTCTCCGATGTCGTCCTCCTGGAAAAGGACGAGTTGGCCTGCGGCTCGACCTGCAAGGCCGCCGGCGGTGTTCGCGCCTCCTTCAGCAACGAGGCCAACATCGCGATCGGTTTGCGCGGCCTCGACGTGTATTCGCGGTTCGCGCAGGAGTACCACCAGGAGATCGACTTCAGCCGCGACGGCTACCTCTATCTCCTCTCGGACCAGGCCAACGTCGACATCTTCACCGAAAGCGTCGCACTGCAGAACCGCCACGGCGTTCCGAGCCGCATGGTCACCCCCGAAGAAGCGCAGAAGATCTCGCCGCTCATCAGCACGGACGGACTCCTCGCCGCCTCGTGGTCGCCCCAGGACGGCAAGGCCACCCCCGAATCGGTCGTGATGGGATACGCCGCCGCTGCCCGTCGACACGGTGCCCGCATCATCCGTCACTGCGCGGTCACCGACATCGAGAGCACAGGCGGCACCATTACCGCAGTCGTGACCGAACACGGACGCATCAAGACCGACACGGTGGTCTGCGCTGCCGGAGCCTGGTCGGCCGGCATCGGCAACATGCTCGGGGTGAACATCCCCGTCGTTCCCGTTCGCCGACAGATCGCCTTCACCGAGCCGCTCTCGGAGTTGCCCGAATCCTCGCCGTCGCTGACCATCGACTTCCCGTCGAACTTCTACTTCCACCCGGAAGGCAAAGGCCTGCTTCTCGGCTGGTCCGACCCGAACGAGCGCGAGGGATTCAACCTCAAGTTCGAACTCGAGGACTGGCTGATGGGACTGGGCGCCATCGCCGAGACCCGGGTGCCGGCTGTACTGGACTACGGCATCAGCACCGGGTGGGCCGGTCTCTACGAGGTCACCCCCGACCGCAACCAGATCATCGACCGCTCCACCGAGGTCGAGGGCCTGCTCATCGCCACCGGCTACTCCGGCCACGGCTTCCTGATGGGACCGGCGACCGGCGAGATCGTGCGAGACCTCTACCACGGCAAAGAGCCCGGATACGACATCAGCTCCTTCGCCCTGGACCGCTTCGCGCAGGCCGGTATCGGCGCAGGCGAAACAAACATCGTCTGACCCCACCCGTTGCACCGCCCAGCAGAAGACGATCACCTGCCCCTCAGGAGCCGGATTCATGGCCGAACAGATCGATGATCACTTCACCACCACCGTCGCCGCGATGGCCGATACGACACGTCCGGGAGCGAGAGATCACGACCGGCCCGTCGAGACAGCGTCGAGCCTGTCCGTGCAGCAAACCCTGGACCTGTTCGATTCTCAATTAGGCAGTCGGCACCTGGATCTGGTTGCCCGACGGCTTCGCGCGAAGGGCAAGGGCTTCTACACGATCGGATCGTCCGGGCACGAAGGGAACGCCGTCGTCGCGGGAGCCCTCCGGCCGACCGATCCGGCGCTGCTGCACTACCGTTCCGGAGCCTTCTTCCTCGAACGTGCCCGGCAGGTCCGGGGCAGCAACCCGCTGCGCGATGTTCTTCTCGGCGTCGTCGCAGCCACCGAGGAACCGATGTCCGGCGGCCGGCACAAGGTGTTCGGCCGCCACGACCTCAATATCATTCCCCAGACCTCGACGATCGCCTCTCACCTGCCCCGGGCGGTCGGCGTCGCCTTCTCCATCGCCCGCGCCACCAAACTGAACGTGCTCTCCGCGTGGCCCGAGGACGCGGTCGCGGTCTGCAGTTTCGGCGACGCCTCGGCGAATCACTCGACCGCGGTGGGCGCGATCAACACCGCCATCCACTCGGCCTTCCAGGGCCTTCCGCTTCCGCTGTTGGTCGTCTGCGAAGACAACGGCATCGGCATCAGCACCAAGACGCCGAAGGGGTGGATCGCCGCGAACTTCGGCAACCGCGAAGGTCTCGAGTACTTCACGGTCGACGGATCCGACCTCCCGATGGCCTACGCCACCGCGAAGCATGCCGCCGACTGGGTTCGCAGGCACCGCAAGCCGGCGTTCCTGCACCTGCGCACCGTCCGGTTGATGGGTCACGCCGGCTCCGACTTCGAAGCCGCCTATCGCACCACCAGCGAGATCACCGCCGACTTCGACCGGGATCCGGTGCTGTGCACGGCGAAACTCCTCATCGAGCGTGGACACCTGAGCCCCACCGACATCCTCGACCTCTACGAGAACAAGCGCGCCGAAGTCGACGCGCTCGC
This sequence comes from Rhodococcus mengyinensis, assembly GCF_048381435.1. Taxonomy (NCBI): domain Bacteria; kingdom Bacillati; phylum Actinomycetota; class Actinomycetes; order Mycobacteriales; family Nocardiaceae; genus Rhodococcus; species Rhodococcus mengyinensis. The sequence continues at coordinate 12,216 of NZ_JBLWIT010000129.1, forward strand.
ACAGGAAGTCGGCGAGCTGCCGCAACTCGACAGTCCCGCCGCAGTGATGCGGCCACTGACCGAGGGCCTCGACGAGGCGATCGACGCCGAACCGCGACGGACCTACCCGGCCCGCCGAGCCCAGATCGTCGGATCCCCGCTTCCCGAGGAGGAAGGTCCGCTCACCGTCGCTCTCGCGATCAACCGTGCCCTGCTCGATGTGCTCATCGAGTATCCCGAGGCGCTGGTGTTCGGTGAGGACGTCGCCCGCAAGGGCGGGGTGTACGGGGTGACCCGGGGTCTGATGAAGAAGGCGGGGTCGGCGCGGGTGTTCGACACGCTCCTCGACGAGCAGGCGATCCTGGGTCTCGCGCTGGGCGCGGGGGTGTCCGGACTACTGCCGTTCCCGGAGATCCAGTACCTGGCGTATCTGCACAATGCGGCCGATCAGATCCGGGGGGAGGGTGCGACGTTGCAGTTCTTCTCCGACCGTCAGTACCGCAATCCGATGGTGGTGCGGGTCGCAGGCTACGGGTATCAGAAGGGGTTCGGTGGGCATTTCCACAACGACAACGCCGTCGCCGCGCTGCGCGACATCCCCGGTATCGTCGTGGCGTCGCCGGCGCGCCCCGACGACGCCGCGGCCATGATGCACACGTGCGCGGCGGCCGCGCGGACCGCGGGGGCGCTGTGTGTGTATCTGGAACCCATTGCGCTGTATCACACCCGGGATCTGTACGAGGACGGTGACGAGCGGTGGCTGGCCGCGTATCCGGATCCGGCAAAGCGGACCGAGAACCATGTGCCGATCGGCTCCGCCCGCACGTACGGTGACGGCACCGACCTGACGATCGTCACGTTCGGCAACGGTGTGTACATGAGTCTGCGGGTCGCGCGCCGTCTCGAACGGGCGAACATCGCCGCGCGTGTGGTGGACATGCGGTGGCTCGCACCGCTGCCTGTCTCGGACATTCTCCGGGAGGCGAACGCCACCGGACGGGTGCTCGTCGTCGACGAAACCCGATCCTCCGGGGGCGTCGCGGAGGGCGTCGTCACCGCCCTGATCGACGAAGGTTTCACCGGCCGTCTCGCGCGGGTAGCCAGTGAGGACAGTTTCATCCCGCTCGGCGATGCCGCCCTCGAGGTCCTGCTCTCCGAAGACACCATCGAGGCCGCGGCGATCAAGTTGGTACAGGTGAGCTGATGGCATTGGTCGGGCCGGAATACTGGGGCGGACTCTCCCCGAAAGAGCGTCGCCAGTACACATGGTTCCACCCCTCGAGTAAGACTGGGACGTAACCTGTCCGAGCACGAACCGACACCTGGAGCAGTTGTGCCCACCTTCGATCCCGAACCGCACGCTGAACCGTTACGTGCCCAGGAATTCAACGGAATCGCAGTGTTCGACGCCAGCGAACACAACCTCGCCCACGTCGATGTGTTCATTCCCCGGGACTGCATCGTCGCGTTCACCGGGGTCTCGGGATCGGGGAAGTCGTCGTTGGCCTTCGGCACCGTTTACGCTGAAGCACAAAGGCGGTTCCTCGAGTCCGTCACCCCGTACGCACGCCGGCTGATGGATCAGATCGGAGCGCCCAGGGTTGGGGACATCACCGGGCTTCCACCGGCGGTCGCCTTGCAGCAGGCCCGCGGTCACACCTCTGCCCGATCGTCGGTCGGCACCCTCACCCACATCTCGAACGTGCTGCGGATGCTGTTCTCCCGAGTCGGCACCTACCCGCCGGACGCCCCCGTTCTCGACTCGAACGCGTTCTCGCCCAACACACCCGAAGGCGGATGCCCAGCCTGCCACGGCCTCGGCCGTACCCACGACGTCGATATCGATGCCCTGGTGCCGGACCCGAGCCGCAGTATCCGCGGCGGCGCCGTCGCCGCCTGGCCCGGCGCCTGGCTGGGCAAGAACTACCGCGACATCCTCGACACACTCGGTATCGACGTGGACCGCCCCTGGTCCGAGCTTCCGGAAGACGAGCGCGAGTGGATCCTCACCACCGAGGAACAACCCACGGTCACGGTGTCACCCGTGCGCGACCCGGGCAAGATGGTGCGCGACTACCAGGGAACATTCTCGAGCGCCCGCACCTACGTTCTGCACACCTACGCGACGACGAAGAGCGCAACCCAGCGGGCGAAGGTTGCCCGATATCTGGTGTCCCGGCCCTGCAGTGCGTGCAAGGGCAAACGGCTGCGCCCCGAGGCGCTGGCCGTACGGTTCGCCGGGCTCGACATCGCCGACGCCACGGAACTGTCACTGGCCGATCTGGCCTCGGTCCTCGACGCCGTCGTCGCATCCCGCGGTTCCGACGCAAGCGACGCAACCGAACGCGCATCCGCGGCGCTGGTAGACAACCTTCGCGGACGCCTCGCGGGTCTGACCGAACTCGGGCTGGGCTACCTGAGCCTTGCCCGTTCGACCACCACGCTCTCGCCGGGAGAACTTCAGCGCCTGCGGCTGGCCACCCAGCTGCAATCGGGCCTGTTCGGAGTGCTGTACGTCCTCGACGAACCGTCCGCTGGCCTGCATCCCGCCGACACCGAGGCGCTGGTCACCGCCGTGCGCCGGCTACGCGCGGCAGGTAACTCCGTCTTCGTCATCGAACACAACCTCGACGTCGTCCGCGCGGCGGATTGGATCGTCGACGTCGGTCCCGGAGCCGGGGAGCACGGCGGGCGGGTGCTGTACAGCGGTAAGGTGGACGGTCTCGCTCACGTTCCCGAATCCATAACTCGCCGATACCTTTTCGGAACACCTGAGAGTTACCCCGAGCCCGGTCTGCCGAGCAGGTGGATCGAACTCGCCGGCATCACGATGCACAACCTGCGGGATCTGACGGTGCGAATCCCGCTCGGGGTGCTCACCGCGGTCACAGGCGTGTCCGGATCGGGCAAATCCACACTCGTGAGCCGGGTTCTCACCGACGTCGTCGCCCAACACCTCGGCGTCGACAGCGAACCCGTCACCGACACCGGGGGAGACGACGCCGACGACTCCACAGTCGTACTGGCCGAAGAGCGCGAGAACGACACCGAGCCGACGGTCGTGGCCGCCCACGGGCTGGGACACATCAACCGGCTGGTGCGCGTGGACCAGACCCCCATCGGGCGGACTCCACGTTCGAATCTTGCCACCTACACCGGTCTCTTCGATGTGATCCGGAAACTCTTCGCCGCACATCCCGTTGCCCGTGAACGCGGATACAGCCCGGGCCGATTCTCATTCAATGTCGGCGGCGGCCGTTGCGAGGAATGCGAGGGCGCCGGTTCGATCACCATCGGCATGCTGTTTCTACCCGAGGCCTCCGCGCCGTGCCCGGCGTGCGCGGGCGCACGGTACAACGCGGAGACCCTCGAGGTCCTCGTCGACGGCCGGACGATCGCCGACGTTCTCGCGATGACGGTCGACGACGCGCGCGCGTTCCTGAGTCACGTTCCGGCAGCAGCGAAAAGCCTTGACATGCTGGTCGAAGTCGGTCTCGGATACCTGCGACTCGGCCAATCGGCCACCACCCTGTCCGGTGGGGAGGCGCAACGGGTCAAGCTCGCCAGCGAACTGCAACGCATCCGATCCGGGCACACGCTCTACGTACTGGACGAACCGACCACCGGATTGCACCCCGCCGACGTCGACCGCCTCATGACGGTGTTGCGACGTCTCGTCGCGGCGGGAAACACCGTCGTACTCGTCGAACACGACATGCCGGTCATTGCCTCGGCGGACTGGATGATCGACCTCGGGCCCGGCGGCGGAGACAACGGCGGCCGGATCATCGCCTCGGGGCCACCGACGGTCGTTGCCGAGACGGCCGACTCCGCCACCGCCGCCTACCTCTCCCGGCACCTCGCCGTGTGACGTTGCGTGTGCGGTACCGGTTCAGTGCGCGTGAATTCCGTAGACGGTGACGACGAAGCTGTGGCCCTTGGCGGTGCAGGTGACGTCGCCCATGAACCCTGCGAGACAGGTGGTTCCCCCGTGGGTGATCGTCTTCAGATACATGCTCTGGCTGGTGGCGACCTCGGAGATGTCGGGGTTGCCGCCGGGCAGGGTGAACGGGGTGCCGGGAGGGTAAGTGGGGTGCGCCGGAAGCCAGGGAAGGTCGATGACGACGTGCTGGACGGGTCCCAGCCACGGCAGTCCGAACTCGCCGAGGATCGGGAAGTCCATCGGCAATGGTTGCGGCAGATCGCATCCCACCGTGTCGTCGGGTGCGATCGAGCAGTTGAAGTTCCCCACCCGGAAGTAGACGGGGGTGGGGGAGTCCGCCTCCGCGGGTGTGGCGAACGCGAGGAACGCGGCTGCTGTGGCCGTGAACAGGCCGATGGCTCGCGTCACTGAAGGTTTCATACGAGGTATATAGGCTGGGAGCGGCGGGCGTTAGCTGGATGTGGCATCGGCGGGCGAAGAGCTGACCGTGAGCACTGCCGTGCGAGTTGCCCTGTGGCGGGCGATGCACGTACAGGTCGACGCTGCACCGCACGTTCTCGTCGACGAGAACGGCCAACCGGCCGCGAAGCCTGGAAGCGGAACCGGCTGATCGAGCTGGGCTTCGGTCGCTGGACATTTGTCTAGATGACAGGCGCGGCGCCGTCGGCTAGAACTGGTGAGGCATCGACAGTGACGTGACTCACATTTTGCGTCCGGACGGGATCGTCGGCACACCGGCGGGTCGGCAGCCGATGCACGAGAGCGAAGGAGCATCGCGGAATGATCGAGGACAGCACCGAACTACTGACTCCGACTCCCGGCCCGACACGCCTGATCCCTCGTAGGCGTCCCGACGGACGTGAACTGCTCGGCACGGCGAAGGGAATCCTGATCGCCGGTCGCGGCTGCAGTGACGCCCAGGCGTTCGACGAACTCCTCGACGTTGCCCGGCGTCATCATCTGACCGTCCTCGGCGCTGCCCGGAGCCTGGTCGACCTCGCTGCCGGCCCCTCGCCCCGACGGCGCTCGCCCGAAGCCGCCCGATTCGAAGAGTGGGAGCAGCTGGTCAATCAGCTTCCGCCCCGCCGACACGCACAGGCGAGCTGATGCGACAGGAGTCGAGCCACCCGCGTGAAAGTACAGGGCCGCTCCCGGCCGACGCGATCGTGTGGCCGGAACCGAGCCCGCTCGATTCGTGGTGGAAGCACGTGGTCAACGACCATGCGGCCGCAGTTCCCGAGCGCGAGCCCGTCACCGACGCCGGCAAGTAGCAGACCACGACAGGCGGGTTCTCCAGGAAGTCTCGCTTCAGCCTAGACTGCGCGGTGCCCGGCAGTGCGAGCCGATCATGCGAGATCGGCTTCGGTGGCGCGTTGGACCCAGGTCGCGAACTTCTCGGAGCCTTCGCGGCCGGCCACGTACCGGCGGACGATCCGCTCGACGTAGTCGGGCACCTCGGTGGCGGGGAGCTTGTGGCCGCGCAATTTGCGCCCGAAGCTCGTGTCCAGCCCGAGGCTGCCGCCGAGATGGACCTGGAAGCCCTCGACCTGGTTGGAATCGGCATCGGTCACGATCATGCCCTTGAGGCCGATGTCGGCGACCTGAATGCGGGCGCACGAGTTGGGGCACCCATTGAGGTGAACTGTGATCGGGTGCTCGAGCTGATCCTGGACGTCGGCAAGTCGCTTCTCGACGTCTGTGATGAGTGCGGCGGCTCGCGCCTTGGTCTCGACGATCCCGAACTTGCAGAATTCGATGCCGGTGCAGGCCATGGTGCTCCGTCGCCAGGGCGACGGACGAGCGGGGAAACCCAGTTTTTCGAGATCGGCTTGGAGGGAGTCGATACTGTCGTCCTCGACGTCGAGGATCACCAGTTTCTGCATCGGGGTGATGCGTACTCGTCGGGATCCGGATGCTTCCGCTGCTCGTGCCAAGTCGGTCAGCACGGTGCCGCCGACCCTGCCGACGACGGGTGCGATCCCGAGGGCGTTGAGCCCGTTCTTCTGGCGCTGGATGCCGACGTGATCGCGTGGTTCGTCGAGCGGTTCGGGTGCTGGTCCATCGAGCATCGCGCGTCCGAGGTATTCCGTTTCGAGCACGTCGCGGAACTTTTCGACACCCCAGTCCGAGACGAGGAACTTCAGGCGTGCCTTCGCCCGCAGTCGCCGATACCCGTAGTCGCGGAAGAGGGAGACGATTCCGATCCACACGTCGGGCACGTCTTCCAGTGGTACCCACGCTCCGAGGCGCTCGCCGATCCGCGGATTCGTCGACAGGCCGCCGCCGACCCAGACATCGAGTCCCGGGCCATGGTCCGGGTGGTCGACACCGATGAACGCCACATCGTTGATCTCGTGGACCACGTCTTGGAGACCGGAGATGGCGGTTTTGAATTTGCGCGGCAGGTTGGAGTAGTCGGGGTTTGCGATCAATCGGCGGGTGATCTCGTGCAGAGCGGGTGTGGCGTCGAGAACCTCGTCGACGGCGATGCCGGCCATCGGTGAGCCGAGGACCACGCGCGGGGTGTCGCCTGCGGATTCGGCGGTCGTGAGGCCTACCCCCTCGAGCCTCCGCCAGATTTCGGGTAGGTCCTCGACCCTGATCCAGTGCAGCTGAATGTTCTGGCGGTCGGTGAGATCCGCGGTGTCGCGGGCGAACAGTTGGGAGACTTCACCGACGACGCGCAGCTGTTCGGTGGTCAGTGCCCCTCCGTCGATGCGGATGCGCAGCATGAAGTGCTCGTCCTCGAGCTCTTCCGGCGGCAACGTGGCGGTTCGGCCGCCCTCGATGCCGGGTGCGCGCTGGGTGTAGAGCCCCCACCAGCGGAAGCGGCTTCGCCGATCGGTCGGGTCGATGCCGGCGACACCGGTACGGCAGTACACCTCCTCGATTCTCTTGCGCACGTTGAGGCCGTCGTCATCCTGTTTGACCTGCTCGTTCACGTTGAGTGGCTCACGGTCTCCCTGAGCCCATTGCCCCTCCGTGCGCGGGGCCTTTGCCTGCGCAGGGCGGGTCTTCGGTGTTGTCATCGGTGCTCCTGTCGAAACTGCGTGCGCAAAACTGTAGCGTAGACGAATAGATCGTGCATTAATTATATGTGCACACCCCGGTTGCCGACGAAGTGAAGGATGAACCATGAGTAGAAGCAATTTTCTGGTCGACGCCGAATGGGTCGCCGAACACGGACGCGACCCCGACGTCGTCCTCGTCGAGGTGGACGAGGACACCACGCAGTACGAGACGAACCACATCGACGGTGCCGTCCGCATCGACTGGAAGCGCGATCTTCAAGATCCGGTGCGCCGCGACGTCATCGACCGGCGATCGTTCGAGAAACTCCTGTCCGAGCGAGGAATCGCCAACGGCGACACGGTGATCCTGTACGGCGGGAACAACAACTGGTTCGCCGCCTACGCGTACTGGTACTTCAAGCTCTATGGCCACCGCGACGTCCGGCTGCTCGACGGCGGACGCAAGAAGTGGGAGCTCGACGGCCGGCCCTTGTCGAGCGAGACGGTCACCCGGCCGGCCACCGACTACGTGGCGTCCGAGCCCGTGTCGGGAATCCGCGCGCACCGCGACGAGGTGATCGAGCAGATCGGGAGAAAGAACATTGTCGACGTCCGGTCTCCCGACGAATTCTCCGGGAGGATCCTCGCCCCGGCGCACTTCCCGCAGGAACAACCCCAGGTTCCGGGGCACGTCCCGACTGCTGTCAACGTGCCGTGGTCCAAGGCTGCCGCTGACGACGGCACCTTCCTCGGTGAGGACGCGCTCCGCGCCCTGTACGGCGACGCCGGCCTCGACGAGACGAAGGACATCATCGTCTATTGCCGGATCGGCGAAAGATCGGCGCACAGTTGGTTCGTTCTCCACGAATTGCTCGGCTACCCCGACGTCCGGAACTACGACGGCTCCTGGGTGGAGTACGGCTCGTTGGTCGGCGTCCCGGTCGAGAGGTAGCCCGCGCCTTGACCAGGTCTCGCTTCACCGAACTCAATCAGCGCGTGCGGTTCATGATGTTCACCGTGTTCCAGGTGGTCCCCGGCGCGCTGCCGGATGTCCGCGACGAGGTCGTGGACGATGCGCGCACCTACCTCGAGCGAGTCGCCGAGTCCGGTGTCGCGATCCGCGGAATGTACGACGTCGCAGGACTACGTGGAGACGCCGACTTCATGATGTGGACGCATGCCGACACCGTCGAGGAATTGCAGGCCGCCTACTCCGGTTTCCGGCGCTGCAGACTCGGTCGAGCGTGCACGACGGTGTGGAGTGCGGTCGCACTCCACCGGCCGGCCGAATTCAACCGCAGCCACATCGCGGCATATGTGGCCGACGAGAAGCCGGGACAGTTCGTGTGCGTGTACCCGTTCAACCGATCGCTCGAGTGGTATCTGCTGCCGGACGCCGAACGGCGACGGCAGCTCGCCGAACACGGCCGAGCGGCTCGCGCCTACCCGGACGTGCGGGCCAACACCGTGAGTTCCTTCGGGTTGAGCGACTACGAGTGGATCCTCGCCTTCGAGGCTCCGGACCCGAGCCGGATAGTTGACATGATGCGAAACCTTCGCGCTACTGACGCGCGCAGGCACGTTCGGCTGGAGACGCCGTTCTTCTCCGGCCCGCGAACCGGCCTCGATGCCCTCGTTGCGCGATTCCCGTGACGATCGCCGGCAACCTCCAGAATGATTCGTGCAATATTAGTTATTGCACGAATCATTCTGGTAGCCTGGTGGCATGACCGCAGACATCCAGCAGGGGAAGGCCGGCGACGATCTACTCGCTCTCGACCGGCAGGTGTGTTTCGCGCTCGCGATCGCGAACCGGGCGGTACTCGCCGTCTACCGCCCCTTGCTCGAACCGATGGGGCTGACGCATCCGCAGTACCTGGTCATGCTCGCCCTCTGGGGAAAGGCCCCGATGGCGGTCAAGGAGATCGGGACCGCACTGCAACTCGATTCACCCACCCTCTCGCCGCTCCTCAAGCGTCTCGAAGCGTCCGGACTGATCACGCGCACCCGCAGCCGGGCCGACGAGAGGCAACTGGATGTCGAACTGACCGAAGCCGGTGCTGCGCTACGTGCGGAGGCCGAGAAAATTCCGCCCGCCGTTATCGAAAAGCTCGGTGTCAGCCTGGCCGAACTCGAAGAACTTCACGACGTTCTCACCCGCGTCAATCAGGCTGCGCTCAGAGCGGGCGCGCTCGATCACTGAGGACAATCATGTCGAATTCGACTTCAGCACAACATGAACAGGTAATAGTCATGTCCCGAAACACGCAACGAACCCGGCCCGGCCCCCTACAGTGGCTGGGCTACGCGGTAGGCCGTAAACTACCCGACTCCATGCAGGACTGGGTCCGCAACGACCTGGTCGGTGACTGGGCGGTTCCCCGGCACCTCGTTCGCAGCATGGTCCCGTTCGTTCCGGTCTTCGCCGCGTTCTTCCTGTTCCCGGGGCCGCTCGGACTGCGAGCCTCCATGGTCTTGCTCGGAATGCTGCTCGCCGTGTTCTATGCGGTGTCGTACATGGCACAGAACCGATCTCGACGCCTGGAGAGGCACGGACTGCCGCCCGACCTGGAGAACCCGAGGAAGGCGTCCCGTCACGACGCCGAAAAGGCCGCGTACGAGAAGCTCCACGGACCTCCCGGCACCTGGGGCATCGAACGGCGCAGCGGCAACGAACTCCGCTGAAGACAGTCGATCAACCGTTGCCGAGAACGGTCACATCGTGAGGACCATCCGATAGCGTGCGCGTCCTTCCTCCATCGCGGCGTAGGCCTCCGCCGCTTGGGCCAGGGGCCGTTCCTCGATTCGGGCGCGCACGCCTGACAGGACCGCGAAGTGCATCGTCTCTTCGACGTCGCGGGCGGTGCCGGACGGGTGGCCGGTGACATCGACGCCGGGAGTGATCAGCTGTAGGGGGCTGATCGGCAGTGGGTCGGGCGTGACACCGACGACCGTGAGTTCACCGAACGGAAGCAGCCCACCGACCACATCACCCATCGCTTTCGAATTCGCCGCGGTCCCCAGAACCACGGATACGCCACCGAGAGCCTGCAACGCTTCGCTGACGTCACCGGCGGTGGAATCGATGTAGTGGTGGGCGCCGAGCTGACGGGCGTCGTCGCCTTTGTCTGCGCCGCGGGCGATGGCGACCGTCTCGAAACCCATCGCCCGGGCGAACTGCACACCGAGGTGGCCGAGTCCGCCGATGCCGAGGATGGCGACGCGGTCGCCCGGGACGGCCCTGGTTTTGCGCAGCGCGTCGTACGTGGTGACTCCGGCGCAACTCATAGGTGCTGCTTCGGCGAAGGACAATTCGTTCGGAATCCGGGCCAGTGCGTTTGCTGGAACGATCACCGACTCGGCGTATCCGCCGGGGTACTGCCAGCTCGGCACCTGCAACTTCTCGCAATGAATGAAGGAGCCCTGACGACAGGGGATGCACCGGTTGCAGTGCCCACCGAACCAACCCACAGCGACGCGGTCGCCGACGGCGTAGTGGTCGACGCCGTCGCCGAGTTCGGCGATGGTTCCGGCAATCTCGTGTCCAGGTGTCAGGGGCCAAGACATGTCCGGGAACGCGCCGTTGACGAAGGCGTGGTCGGTGCCGCACACTCCGCACGCCGACACCGCGATGCGTACGTGGTCGCGCGGGGGCGACCCTGTTTCGACGTCGACGAGTGTCAGCGGTTCGCCGGGGGCCTGGACGTGAACTGCCTGATGGGTGGGCATCTGTATTCTCCCTGTCTGTCGTCCTGGGCGATCGAGAACCAGGTTTCAGTGAAGCCCCTCGGCGGAGCTCCTGACAAGGGTTGACGGGGTCCAACCCATCGACGTGGAGACAAATGGTGCCCGGCGACACGACCCTCCGTAGGTCATGGCCGCGCCTTTTCCAACAGTGCTTCCTCGGTGGCGGCATCCGTCTCCCCGCGGATCACGTGCTCGTCCGGGGCGCCGGGGCTCAGGTGTTCGGCTGTGCTGATCCGCACGGTGATCAGGGCTGCGAGGGAGAATGCCATGACGGCTGCCGCGAACGTGATGATGGCTGCGCTGAAGGGGAGGAATTGGATCAGGTAGCCCGTTCCCACGGGTAGTAGAGCCGCAGGAATGTAGCCGGCAATGTTCAAGGTCGCGTTTGCTTCGGCGCGATGGTTCGAGGCGATGCGGGTGCCGATCAGCGTCAACGCCGCAAGCTGGCCGAGGCCCTGTGCGGCGCCGGCAAGAAGTGCCGCGATGACGAACAACGTCGGTGTAGGGGAGATGGTGACGCTCGCTGTCAGCGTCGCCATCGAGACGAACGCGGCAGCGGAACTCAGGGCGAGATGGGTTCTGGTACGGAGATGTGCCAGGGCGAACTGAATTCCGGTTGCTACCAGAAACATGCCGCATGCCGCCGCGCCCGCGAGTAGCGGGCTGGGGGCGTCGATGCCGGTGGCGAGGACTGTCGGCCCGAGGGAGAGGAAGAACGAGGTCGAGGTGATGCCCGGAGCGAATGCTGCTGCTCCCCAAGCGAGCTCACGGCGATTCGGGCGAGGAACGGAAGGCCATGACCAGAGAGGTCCGACAGGACCGTCCTCTGCGAATCCGCGGTGGAGTGGCAACCGTATCGCGACGACCAGCGTCAGCGTCGTTATCGCGAGCACGATTCCGAATATCCAGGACTGTGGTGTGTCGATGAGCTGGGAGAGCGCCCCGGACAGGAGGGGGCCGAGTCCGGCACCGAATACCATTGCAGCGGAGGCGATCATAGATCCGGTCCGGCGCCGGTGATCGGGGGCGAGATCGATCGTCGCCGACATGCCCGCTGTGACGGCCGCGCCGACCGCGGCGCCGGCCAGCAGCCTGGCCGCCAGCAACCACAGTACGTCCGTGGCCGACAGGAAGAGCCCCGCCGCGGTGACCGCGGCGATCAGGCCCGGGACGAGCACGATCTTCCGCCCGTATCGATCGGCGAGTTTCCCGGCGACGAGCAGGGTCCCGATCAGCCCGACCATGTACGCCCCGAACACGATCGTCAAGGTTCCGGAACTGAATCCCCATTCCGCTTGCCAGCGCGTGTACAGCGGTGTGGGTGCGTTGGACAGCACGAATACGGCTGTCACCGTGCTTGCGGCGGCCAGGGACCACCTCAGTTCCTTCGGGCCGGCCGAACTCTTTGCCATCGCTGTCTCCTCTTCCGCACCCGGTTCGATACCGGTCGTACTAGTACGAGAAATGTCGTACAGAGATGGTACGACAAAATTCGTACTAGCGCTATGCTGGATCTATGACCGACCTTGCGCCGACCTATCGCACGAGCGACAGCGAAGAGCCTTCTCTGCCGACGCCGCTACCCGAACCGGCGGCATCGGAGATCCGTCTGGAGCGGGTCATGGGCGTCCTCGCCGACCCGCTGAGACTCACGATCGTCAATCGGCTGTTGACCAGCTCCGAGGAATACGACCACACGTGCGGATGGTTCGGATTCGACCGGCCGAAGTCGAGCCTCACCCACCACTTCAAAGCGCTCAGGGAGGCGGGTGTCATCCGACAGCGGCAGCACGGGCTCGAGCGACGAAGCCGAGTCCGCATCGAAGACCTCGATGAGCGTTTTCCCGGCCTCGTGGAACTCATTGCGGACTGGCAGCCGGCCGATGGCGAAGCAGTGTGAGTCATTCGGAGCGCACTCGGCTCCTGATCTGCTCACCGATTTCCTCGGTGGAGCAGGATTCCTGTCCGCGGGATGCGACGTGGTCCTGAACTGCCTGGTCGATGGCGTTCGCTTCACGTGACAGCCCGAGGTGATGCAACATCAACGCGACCGAGAGGATCGCGGCTGTGGGATCGGCGACTCCTCGACCTGCGATATCCGGGGCGCTCCCGTGTACCGGTTCGAACATGCCGGGGTTCCTCCGTGAGCCGTCGATGTTTGCGCTTGCCGCCAGCCCGACACCCCCGCCCAGGGCTGACGTGAGATCGGTGATGAGGTCGCCGAAGAGGTTGTCGGTGGCGATGACGTCGAATCGGGCAGGGTTTGTGACGAGATGCAGCATGGCCGCATCGACGAGCATGTGATCAACCTCGACGTCCGGATACAGCGCTGCCAGGTCGTTGGCAGCGCGGGTCCACAAGGAGCCTGCGAAGGCGAGAACGTTCGGTTTGTGCACGATCGTCAACCTCTGCCGCCTGACCGTGGCGCGCTCGAACGCCTCCCGGAGAAGTCGATCGACGCCGAAGCGTGTGTTGACACTGACTTCCGTAGCGACTTCATGGGGCGTTCCGACGCGGAGTGCGCCCCCGTTGCCGGTGTACGGGCCTTCGGTTCCCTCCCGGACTGCCAACAGGTCGACATTCACATCTCCGGCAAGCACTCGAGGCGCGCCGGGCATCGTCTTCGTCGGGCGTAGGTTGATGTGATGATCTAGCGCGAAGCGCATTTCGAGCAGGAGGCCACGTTCCAGTGTGCCGGCGGCGACGGTGGGGTCGCCGATTGCACCGAGCAGGATCGCATCGTGATGCCGGATCTCGTCGAGTGTTTCCGGGGCGAGCAGGCGACCCGTTGCCCGGTAGTTTCGGGCGCCCAGGTCGAAGTAGCTGGTGTCGATGGTGGGGACAACCTCGTGCAAGGTCCTGACCGCCTGGTCGATGACTTCGGGGCCGATTCCGTCCCCGGGAATCACTGCAATTTTCATCAGATCTCCGAACTATGAACGTGGGACTGGGTCCGCGCGTGACGAGTCGCCCAGCGCGAGTGCAGCGGGCGGAAGGGGCGTCGGTCCACTGAAGCTATCGCGCTCACCCAAATGCTGGAATAGCGGTGCCACATAGTGGGATTCACGTCAACCGACGAACCCTGTGGACCATGCGCATCTCCGAGTGGTGCAGTTCGGCGCTGGGGTCTGTCGGGCTCGGGCATCGGAGGTCCACGTCGGCGTATTGACAAATTGTGAGCCAGTGCACATACTCGAAACTGACACGGCGTACCGCTGAACGGCACAGTCCCGCTAGGGGCGGCCCGCGGTTGCCATGTCTCGCGAACCCCACGCCGCCCGCGTGTGATCGCAGGTCGAATAGCGACTTACTGGAAAGGGAAAGGCCATGCCATTTGTGGACACGGAGAGGTTCACAGAGGCGCTCAACTTGGATCCCGAATTCAAGATTGCGGCGCGCTTCTGGAACGCCATCGTCCGGTTGGAGATCGGCGATGAAACCTACGTGCTGGTGATTCGTGACGGTCGACTCGACTCCATGGCACCGCCCGAGGGCAACAACCTCATGACGGTTGCGCGGAACTACGACATCGAGATCTCGGCGTCGATCGAAGAATGGAGCAAGTTCTTCCAGCGGGTGCCTCGCCCGTTCTATCAGGACCTCTTCTCGGCGGTCACCCGGCACAACTTCCGCTATGGGGGAGACATGAAGATGTTCTTCGCCTACTACGCCGCGCTCAGGCGACTCTTCGATTTCATGCGTTCGTACACCAACGTTGCCGAGGAGGCGAAATGACCACGACGAAGTTCGACAAGGCGGTCGGGCGGTACGTCCATCTCACGATCGACGACGTCGAGTACCGGGTCTACTACGAGGAGAGCGGGTCCGGGATCCCGCTGCTTCTCCAGCACACCGCCGGCTGTGACGGCCGCCAGTATCGTCATCTCCTCGAGGACGAGGAGATCACCTCGCACTTCCGTGTGATCACGTGGGATCTGCCGTATCACGGGCGGTCGCTGCCGCCGCTCTCGGTGCGATGGTGGGAGCAGGAGTACAACCTGACCCAGGACTTCTTCATGAAGTTCGTCATTGCCATGGCCGAGGCCCTCGACTGCGAGGACGCGGTGTACATGGGTAGTTCGATGGGCGGCAACCTCGCCCCCGATCTGGCCCTGCACTACCCCGGCGTGTTCCGTGCCGTGATCGCGCTCGAGGCGGCGCTGCATTCGCCCGGCTTCTATCTCGACTACTGGTTCCACCCCGAGATCAGCAACGACTCCAAGCCGGCGGCGATGTACGCGCTCACCTCGCCGACGGCGCCCGAGGCCGGCCGCAGGGAAACGACCTGGGTCTACAGCCAGGGGTCCCCGCCGGTCTTCAGGGGTGATCTCCACTACTACAGCGTCGAGCACGATCTTCGGGAAACGGCACAGAACATCGATACGTCGAAGACCGCCGTGTACATCCTCAACGGCGAATACGACTTCGCGACGGGACCGGAGGAGGCCGAGGAACTCGGCGCGCGGATCGAGGGTGCGAAGGTCGTTCCGATGGCGGGACTCGGACACTTCCCGATGAGCGAGGACGCAGCCCAGTTCTTCCGGTGCATCAAGCCGGTGCTGTGGGAAATCCGTGACTCGGCCGTGCCGTCGAAGGTGCTTTCGGCTACCCAGTGACCCACTGACCGGTTGCGCGGCCGGCAGTGCTCGTGGTGGTCACGAGGCACGGGGCCGGCGCAACCTCGCGGGCCGCCGACGAGCGAGTTCCTCCAACCTCGCTGTCGGCGGCTCCGCGCCACCCATCAGGTCGCGACCCGACTCGATGGGTATGAAAGATCGAATCCAGGATGGAAGTAGAAGTTGAGGTGGGCGTGAGCGAAGTCGAATGGGACGAGGTGCGCGACGGTGGGTTCATCGGGTTGATCGGTCCACTGCTGCTGCGTCGCGGAGAAGGCGGTGCACGGGAATACGGACTGCGGTGTGAACCCAAACATCGAAACCTTCGAGGAGTCGTGCAAGGGGGCCTGATCATGGCCTTCGCCGACCGAGCTCTCGGTTCGACCGCTCTGGCGGAAACCGGCACGCAGAACATGGCGACCGTGCAGCTGAATGTCAGTTTCCTCGGTATCGTCCGGGTCGGTGACCTCTTGACGAGCTCACCCCGTATCGTGCGGCGCACGGCATCGATCGTCTTCGCGGACTCCGACCTGCGGGTGAACGACTCGGTGGTGGCAACGGCGACGGGCGTCTTCAAGATCCTCGCGGACAGTTCGACGCCAGTCGGCGTCGGCGCGGCCGCCGAGGGTCGCCTTTCGGTGAGTCCGTAGCGGACATCCAGACTGGACATTTCGAGATACTGTGCCGATAATCGGCACAGTATGAAATGTTGCACCGCGCGGAGCGGCGGTCGAGGGAGAGGAACAGTAGGTGCAGGGCATCGAACGAGGTTTGCGCGTACTCGAAGCTGTGGCGGAGAGCCAGCCGGTCGGAGTAGGCGAACTGTCACGCACCCTTCAGTTGCCGAAATCGACCGTGCAGCGGACTCTTCAGGCACTCGCATCCGCCGGCTGGATCCGCAGCGATGAGAGCGAGTACACGCGATGGAAGCTCACGTCACGGGCACTCGCCGTGGGCCGGCGCGGCTGGGACAAGGGAGACTTGCGAACGGTCGCGCTCGAACCGATGCGTGAGCTGCGGGATCTGACGAACGAGACCATCACACTCCAGGTCCGTGACGGTGCGGAACGGGTGGTTCAGATCGAACGCATGGATTCCCATCAGGCGGTTCGCACCTTCATCAAGGTCGGCAGCACATGGCAGCTACCTCACACGTCGGGTGGAATGGCCATCATGGCGCGCCTGCCGGACGACGAGGTCGACAGAATTCTTTCCAATCCCATCCAGCAACTCACTCCGCAGACCGACACCGATCCCGAATCGATCCGAAAGAAGATCGAGGAGATCCGCCGCGTCGGGTATGCGGTGAACGTCAATCAGAACCGGATGGGAGTATGTGCCGTCGGGGCAGCTGTGCTGGGGGAGGGGGGATGCCCGGTAGGTGGCATCGGTATCTCGATGCCGGAGACCCGTTTCGACGAGCATCGTGTGCCCTGGTGGGGAAAGCAGGTCTCCGACACTGCAGCGAACGTGAGTTCACTGCTCTGATCCCGCCGGTAAGCGCTAGTCCGCGCAGGCGAAACTCGTTCGCGGTGATTCCTGGAAAACGCCCCGTGCCTCAGATGCGGCACGGGGGCTTCGACTGTGGTGACCTCGCAGGTCCGGCGATGTCGTCAACTGATGCGGTTACCCCGCGTCGGAAACTATGCCCGAGAGGAACTTCCGTTCCTCTCGGGCACAGTTGCCGCTCCGTCACAGGCGTGCGGTAACCGTCTTGAGCTGGCAGTAGTGCTTGAGCGCCTCGAAGCCCTTCTCCCGGCCGAAACCGCTCAACTTGTATCCACCGAACGGGGTTTCGACACCACCGGCGAAATACTGGTTGATGAAGACCTGCCCCGCCTCGATGGCGCCGGCCACGCGATGGGCCCGGCCGTGGTCTCGGGTCCAGACCCCCGCGACGAGTCCGTAGTCGCTGTCGTTGGCGATCTCGACCGCCTCCTCATCGGAATCGAATCGGAGCACCGTCAGCACCGGGCCGA
The DNA here is from genome assembly GCF_048381435.1 of Rhodococcus mengyinensis. Classification (NCBI taxonomy): domain Bacteria; kingdom Bacillati; phylum Actinomycetota; class Actinomycetes; order Mycobacteriales; family Nocardiaceae; genus Rhodococcus; species Rhodococcus mengyinensis. Next base: position 29,491 of record NZ_JBLWIT010000129.1, read on the forward strand.
AGATCTCCTCGCGCGCCACGCGCATCGTGTTGTCGACGTCGACGAAGATGGTCGGCTCGATGAACAACCCGCGGCCCAGCCGCCCGGTGTCGGCGACGTGTCCACCGGTCGCGACACGTGCACCCTCGCTGGGACCGAGTTCGAGATACGAGCGGACCTTGTCGAACTGCCCTCGCGTGGCCAGGGATCCGATGTCCGGGTCCTCGATGCCCGGCGCGATGACCGTGGTCTTCGCGTGCTGGACGAGGCGATCGACCAACTCGTCGTGCACCGAAGAATGCACCAGCAACCGGCTGCCGGCAGAACATACCTGCCCCGCCTTGGTGGTGAACGCGGTCCAGGCGCCTGCCGCGGCCGCGTCGAGATCGGCGTCGTCGAAGACGATGTTGGGGGACTTGCCGCCCAACTCGAGAGTCAGCGGAATCAGTCGCTGGGCGGCCGCCCGCATGATCGCCCGGCCGGTCTCCACCGAGCCGGTGAAGACGATCTTGCGGACCTTGTCGTGGCCGGTCAGCGCAGCTCCCGCATCAGCACCGAATCCGGGAACGACGTTGAGAACCCCTGCGGGCAGTCCCGCTTCGACGGCGAGACGGCTCATCTCCAGTGCCGACAGTGGCGTGTCCTCGGCGGGTTTGAGGACCACCACGTTGCCCATCGCCAATGCGGGTGCGATGGCCCGCGCGGCCTGGTTGATCGGCGCATTCCAGGGTGTGACGACACCGATCACGCCGAACGGTTCGTTGCGGGTGTACGAGAGGTAGTCGGGTCCCAGCGGAATCGTCTCGCCGTGTACCTTGTCTGCCGCCCCGCCGTAGTACTCGAAGTATCGTGCGGCAGTCTCGATGTCCACGTTCGACTGCGACAACGTCTGACCGGTATCGAGTGTTTCGATTCGGGCCAGTTCGTCTGCGTGTTCACGCAGTGTGCGGGCGACCTCGAGGAGAATGCGACCGCGAGTGGCGGCCGGGGTGTCACGCCACGAGCGGAAGGCGCTCTGCGCTACGGCAACTGCTGCCTCGATATCCTCCGCTCCGCCGAGCGCGACTTCGGCGATGACGTCGCCTGTGGCGGGATCACGAGTGGAAAAGTACTGCCCACTCCTACTGCGCTCGTCATGTCCGCCGACGAACGTTTCGTAACGCTCTCGCATTGTGCTTCCTATTCCGAGTGGTGCAGCCGGGTGACCGGCGCACCGAGTTTGTGCCGATATATGGCACAGTGTTTCTATTGATAGCTTGGTTCGTTCCCGCGATCTCTGTCAAGGGCCGGGTGTCCTCCCACCATCGGGGGAACACCCGGCCTGGATCGAAGATCGGAGGTACGAAATCCTCGATCCGCGGATCACGCAGCCGACCCGCAAATCCCATCCGGCTTCGGTGAGAACGGCTGTGGGCGTTGCAGACGGGAACGCTCCCCAACCGGAGTCGACTACGCGTGCGGCAGCGGTCGAGCGGGTTGTTCGCCGCCGCGCGCGTCGCCGTAGCTTCGCTTGGGTACGAGAACTTTGCGTCGGAAGATGCAGACGATCTGCCCGTCCTGCTTGTAGCCGCGGGTTTCGACGTACACGACGCCTCGGTCGTCCTTGGACTTCGAGGGCGTGACTTCCAGGACCTCGGTTTCGCCATAGATCGTGTCACCGTGGAACGTCGGCTTGACGTGCCGCAACGATTCGATTTCGAGATTGGCGATCGCTTTGCCGGACACATCCTGTACGGACATACCGAGCAGAAGCGAGTAGACGTAGTTGCCCACGACCACGTTGCGCCCGAATTCTGTAGTCGCCTCCGCGAAGTGAGAGTTGATGTGCAACGGGTGGTGGTTCATCGTCAGCAGGCAGAACAGGTGATCGTCGTATTCGGTGACGGTCTTGCCTGGCCAATGCCTGTAGATTGCTCCGACTTCGAAATCCTCGAAGTACCGACCGAACTGCATGTTCTGCACTTTCTCCGTGGTCGTCACTGTTCACACACCGCTCTCTACGGTCTCGGTCTCCGGCTTCCACACATCGAGTCGTTCCATGCCGGCCGCGCGGCCCTGGCCGGCGATGACCAACGCCATCTTGCGGGACGCCTCGTCGATCATTTCGTCGCCGAGCATCACAGCGCCCTTGCGGCCGCCCTGGTCGGAGGTGAACCACTCGTACGCGGCGAGAATGTTTTCGGCGTGGTCGTAGTCGGCCTGGGCGGGACTGAAGGTGTCGTTGGCGGCGTCGATCTGGGCCGGATGCAGCACCCATTTCCCGTCGTAGCCGAGTGCAGCGGCCTGTCCGGCAACCCGGCGGAAGCCGTCGACGTTTCGGACCTGAACATAGGGTCCGTCGATCGCTTGCAGCCCGTTGGCTCGGGCGGCCATCAGGATTCGCATCAGCGGATAGTGGAATGCGTCGCCGACCCCATAGCCCGGTGGCTGCTCACCGATCACGAGCGACTTCATGTTGATGCTCGCCATGAAGTCGCCGGGGCCGAAGATGATCGTTTCGATGCGCGGCGACGCGGCTGCGATCTCGTCGACGTTGATCAATCCGGCGGCGTCCTCGATCTGCGCCTCGATTCCGATTCGGCCTACCTCGAAACCCATGGTCTTCTCTATCTGGGTCAGAGTGAAGTCGAGCCAGGCGATCTGGGCAGCCGACTGCACCTTCGGAAGCATGATGCAGTCGAGATTCTGACCGGCACCTTCGACGACCTCGACCACGTCACGATAGGTCCAGTGGGTCGTGAGGTCGTTGACCCGCACCACGCGAATCTTCGACCCCCACCCACCTTCGTTGAGTGCCGAGACGATGGTCTTGCGCGCACCAGGTTTCGCGAGTGGAGCACACGCGTCCTCGAGGTCCAGGAAGACCTGGTCGGAATCGAGACCCTTCGCCTTCTCGATCATCTTCGGGTTCGAACCGGGAACCGCGAGGCAGGAACGCCGCGGTCGTTGTGTTCTGGACATGATCTCCCTATCTTGTTTCTTCGAGCTGAAAGGCAGCTGTGGTGTTGTCGAACTGGGCCAGCACTTCATCGGTATGCTCACCGAGTAGCGGTGCTCGCCGGACATGGGTCGGGGGCGCATCCGCGAACTTGATCGGAGAGTTGGCGATCGTCAGCGGGTGGGACACGCCGGGATGATCGACCTCGACCAACATGTTGCGGGCACGCACGTGGGGATCCGCATAGATGTCCTCGACGGTATTGACCGGTGCCACCGGGACCTTGCCGCCGAGTGTTTCCACGATCTGGTCCTTGGTCCGGGTGGTTGTCCACGCGGTCACCGCAGACATGGTGAAGTCACGATTGGCCAGTCGGCTGACGTTGTCCCTTGTGCGTTCGTCCGTAGCCAACTCGGGGCGACCGATTGCCGCGCAGAGTTGCTGCCAATGTTTGTTGCCCGGCGCGGCGATACTGACCCACCCGTCTGCCGCGGGCACGACATCGAAGGGACAGAGCAGGGGATGGCTGTTTCCCTGCCGGGTCGGTACTTCGCCGGTGTAGGAGTGCTGGTAGACGGCGCGTTCGCACATCGCCAGCATGGCGTCGTACATCGACACGTCGACGAAGCCGCCGACTCCGTCGCGGCGAGCACGGTGCACGGCCGACAGCAGGCCGATCACCGCGAAGAGCGCAGGCACGGTGTCACCGAGACCGGGACCGGTCTTGATCGGGGGGCGGTCGGGCTCGCCGGTGATTTCCATCAAGCCGCTGACGGCCTGGACGGTGATGTCGTACGCCGGCCAGTCCCGCATCGGGCTGCTGCCGGTGCGTTCGTCACCGAATCCGCGGATCGCCGCATATACCAGGTGGGGATTCTTCTCCTGGAGTCGCTCGTAGGACAGCCCCAGCCGGTCCATGACCCCGTGGCGGAAGTTCTCCACGACGACATCGGCGTGCGCGACCAGGTCGAGCAGCGAGGCGCGCCCCTCCTCGGTGGTGAGGTCGAGAACGACACTGCGCTTGTTGCGATTGACGCTCTGAAAATACCCACCGAATGCGCGTAGTTCGTCATCCGGTGCGAACGGTCCCTGCTCTCGGATGAAGTCACCATGAGGGGGTTCGACCTTGATCACGTCGGCGCCCAGATCTCCGAGGACCATGGTGGCGAAGGGACCCGCGAGCATGGTCGTCAGGTCGATCACCACGACATCGTTCAGTGGCCCGGCGGCCAGCGATCTCATCGTGTCTGCCTTCCGAGGATCGAATCCGAGATGATCTTCAGCTGGATTTCCGACGTGCCCTCGAAGATTTTGGTGAGCTTGGCATCCCGCCAGTACCGTTCGACGGCGAAATCGGTGGTGTATCCGGCACCGCCGTGAATCTGCAGGGCCTCACTGGTTACTCGTTCGGCCATCTCGGTGGCGAGGTACTTGACCATCGATGCTTCCACGGTATTGCGCCGGCCGGCGTCGACTTCGGTGCACACCCGGTACATCAGCGATCGGGCCGCCTCCACCTCGGTGGCCATGTGCGCGATCTTGAATCGGATCGCCTGGTTCTCGCCGATCGATCGGCCGAACTGGACGCGTTGCCGCGCATAGGCAACGGAGTCCTCGAGCGCTCCGCGTGCCACGCCGATGGCGCGGGCGGCGGTATGAATCCGGGCGGTCTCGAGATCGCCCATTGCGACCTTGAAGCCCTCGCCTTCGGGGCCGACCATGGAGTCACCAGCGGCGTAGGCGTTGTCGAAGGACAGCTCCCACGTCTTCCATCCGTGATATCCGATCTTGCGTACGGGCGTGCCCGTCACTCCCGGGGGGAGCTCACCCCGAGGCTTCGGCATGATGAAACAGCTGATACCGCGCGATCGGTGGTCGCGGTCAATGGGTGACGTACGGGCGAATACCTGAAGATAGTCGGCTCCGTCGGCGAACGTGCACCACATCTTCTGGCCGCTGATCCGCCACCCGTCCGCTTCTCTGCGGGCCCGAGTCGACAGCGCTGCCACATCGGATCCTGCATCGGGCTCGGACAAGGCAAAGGCACTGAGGAAATCGCCCGTAGCCATCCGCGGCAGGTACTCGCGGCGCTGTTCCTCGGTGAAACCAGCGGTGAATTGTTGTCCGCGAGCGATCAGGCTCGACACGCTCATCCACGCGCGGGCAAGTTCCTCGACGATCAGGGCGTATTCGAAGACCCCGAGGCCCAGCCCGCCGTATTCCTCGGGAATCAGAACACCGAAAAATCCTAGCTCGGCCATCTTCTGGCGCAGTTCCATCGGAATCTCGCCCTTGACCGGATCGAGTTCGTTCGCCACGGGCAGTACTTCCTTGGCGGCGAACTCTCGCGCCATCGTCTGGATCGCGAGGCGCTCGTCGGTGAGATACCCGGCTCCTGACGAACCGACGTCGTCAACTACAGCAGTCATGAGGCTTCAACCCTTCATCCGTGCCTCTAAGCGGCACAGTGTTCCGATATGAATTAGAATGCCCCACCGGAGCCGTATTGGTCAACCCTCCCTCTGACGAGTGGTGGAAACAACGTTGTCTATGCAGGTCAAAGGCGCATTACAACCGACGTCGTGTCCGGTCCTCGTTCTCCGATGTTGGCCAGGACTCGCGCTGTGGGCAGGGTTGCCGGGTGCGTAGAGAGGGGAAGTGGTGTGCCGTTATCTGGAATAGCGTGCCGATATCGACTACCATGGTTCGCGTCCGATCCAGATGGGTCGGCCTGCGAAGACAGCACCACGCGGCGATGGTTGATGCCGAAGGGCGACAGGAACGGATCGGTGTGGGCTCATGGGTGTCCGTGGCAACAAACAAGCGCCGGCGCATCGGCGGTTGTCCCACGCGCTGCGCGAGCAAATCGCCGCAGGCCACTTCCACGGTGGTCGCCAGCTTCCCACGGAACTCGAACTTGCCGAACAGTATGGATTGAGTCGGCAGACGGTGCGGCGAGCATTCTACGATCTCGTGGCGGATGGCCTGGTCTATCGCGTTCCGGGGAGGGGCACGTTCGTCTCCGAACTGGGGAGTAGGCGTCTCCGGCGGCTCGGAGCGATAGAAGAACTGACCAATCTCCCCGCTGGTACCACCACGGAAATTGTCGCGCCTCTGCGACGTAGGGCCGATATCGAAGCCGCAAGCCGTTTACGCCTCGACAATGACTTCGTCTCCACGATCGCGTATGTACGCCGGTACGCGGGGATCGTGTTCGCGATGACGACCGTCCATCTGCCGGATCTGCACGCGCAGCATCTGTGTGGCGGCGTGGGGACGGAGCCGGGCGCGATCGGAGCGCACACGATCATCGGTCTTCTGGAACCCCACCTGGCGTCTCCCGTTGTCGAACTCGTGCAGTCGATCACCGTGGCGCCGGCGACCGAGGAGACCGCCCATCACCTCGATTGCCCCGCCGGACATCCGCTGTTGCGCGCCGATCGTGTGTATCTCGATTCGGACAGTCGGGCAGTCGAGTTGGCGGTCAGCTACTACTTACCCGAGCACTACACCTACCGAAACACCATTGGCAGAAGTTGACGGGTCCTTCTCGGGCCGCCAGAGGCGGCCCGAGAAGGAGCGAATCCCGCGAACAGGGGGAGAAATGTCGATCAGGAATCTTCGCCCGAAATGTCGCTGCGGAACGTTTCCGGCACCGCTATGGCCCCCAGGAGCGTGATAATCGCGGTGGCCACGATGTACCACGGAAAATACTGGGAGTAACCGGCATTGGCCAGGCTAGTGGCAACAAGCGGGACCGTTCCGCCGAAGATTGCCACCGAGAGCGAGTAGGGAAAACCTAGGCCGCTCACTCGTACGTGCGGTGGGAAGTTTTCGACCATCACAGCTGACGTGATCGATGTGCAGAGGCTCAACAACAGTAGCCCGATGAGCTGAATGCATATCAGAACCGAAAAGTTCGAACTTGTTATCGAGAGCAGGAAAGGCGTCACGATGACGGTGCCGACGCCGAATGCGTACATGCACGGCTTACGTCCATATCTGTCGGAGATCAGCCCGGCCACCGGCTGTGCGAGTGTGTAGAGGATCAGCGTGATGATGCCGACCGTCATTGCGGTGGTGGCAGAGGCGCCGTTCTGGATCTGGAAGTACGTAGTCAGGTACGTCGCCCAAAAGTATTGTCCAACGCCCATTCCGGTGGCGATCGCAAACACGATCAGGGACTGCCTGGGGTAACGCTGCAGAGCATTGAGCGGGTTGCGGCTGCCCGGTGCCGCGCCGCCCTCGTCGGAGACGGTAGTCCCGAGGGTTTCCTGCGTCCCGCGGCGAATGTACCAGGCCACGATCGCAGCCAGGGCGCCGACAGCGAAGGGGATTCGCCAACCGTAGTCCCGCATCGCATCTTCACCGATGAGTGCGACGAACACGGTGATGAAGGCGAGACATGTCAACTTCCCTATGCCCGACGCGACGAACATGAAGCTCGAGTAGAAACCACGTCGGCCGGCGGGTGCGGATTCGACGATGAAGGCACCAGCCGTCGTGTATTCCCCTCCAGCGGACAATCCCTGCAGGATGCGGGCAACGGTGAGGATTATGGGCGCGGCGACACCGATCTGGCTGTACGTGGGGCAGACGGCGACAAGCAGGCTGCCGCCTGCCATGAGGCTGATGGTGAGGCTCAAGGCTCGCCGCCTGCCGTACCGATCTGCGAATAGTCCGATGAAGAGTCCCGCCAGCGGACGTGCGAGGAACCCGACGGCAAAGACGCCGAATGCGCTCAGGAGCGGCACCAGCCCCGACTCGGAAGAGGGAAAGAAGGAAGATGCGAAATAGACCGCGAGGTAGGAGTACGCGAGGAAATCGAAGAACTCGACCGAGTGTCCGATGGTGCCGGCGATCAGCTGTCGTCTCGGATTCAAGACAGCCGTTTGATCGGAAGTTTCTATCTTCATTGAGAATTGTCTTTCTGTGAAGGCGTTGCTCGTGATTCTGGAAGGCACTCGGCTGCCTGTGGCTCGATGAGGTTCCATTCGTGGGAGAGTTTTGGGGGACTGACCACCCCGGACCCGTGACTTCGAATATCGCACGGGAAATCTGCAATCGGTGCGAGCCCGTCACAGGGGCGTCGATAGTGAAGCCGACATCGATCGTGCTGCATAGCGGCACAGTGTGTCGGAAAGTGAGTATCGTGCCTCGGATCACAGTCTGTCAAGGATGCCTCATCGGGTTCGCCCACCAGTCACAGCGTTGTGCGCTGCCGGGCAGGTAGGTCGGCGGAGGTAGCGAACGTGCAGGCGGCATCACGGAGAGCAGGGGATGCATCTTGGATGCTGTGCCGACTAGCGGTATGGTGTGCCATAGATTGTTCAGCTGGGCGCAATGGGCGCACCGGTGGGGGAAGGAGTGGGCTATGACGATTGCGCCGCACGAATCAACCGATGCCATCGCGCACGATCTCGCAGTGTGGGCCGCAGGTATCGAGCCAGGGGCCGCGGATCTCGATCTCGCTCGACGTGCTCTGGTCGACACCGTTGCAGTGACCCTTGCCGCACTGGATGATCCGGCAGCTGCGTGGACGGATGGGCTGCCGGCTGCGCTTCGCTGGGCAGCGGTCGGGCACGTGCTCGATTTCGACGATCTGCACATACCCTCCACCACCCACGTCAGTGTGGTGTGCGTTCCCGCGACGTTGGCGGTGGGCGGCGGTGGGCGGGAGTACCTGGCGGCGGCGGGTGTGATGGCACGTCTGGGTACCGCGCTCGGTTGGAACCACTACACACAGGGGTGGCACACCACCGCGACAGTCGGTGCCATCTCGGCTGCTGTCGCTGCGGGGCTGTCGCTCGGGCTCGATTCTGACGGTATCGCCACTGCGATGGCACACGCCGTTCCCGCCGCAGGTGGCGTCCGCCAGGCCTTCGGCACCGCAGGCAAGTCGATTCAGGTCGGATTCGCCGCCGAAGCTGGTGTGCGTGCGGCCGGACTCGCCGCTGTCGGCGCGACTGCCGACCCTCGTGCTGTCGGTGAATGGTTCCGGCTCGTCGGCGGGCGGATGTCCCCGCAAGTCGAAGGTCCCATCATTCCGGATGGTCTCGGGCTGAAGCTTCACCCGTGTTGCTACGCGCTCCAGCGTCCAATCGCGGCGGTTCGGTCGCTTGGTTCGTTATCGATCGACGACATCGCCCGCATACGGGTGCACACTCCGCGCAGCGCGGTTTTGCCGTTGATACACAACTTTCCGAGTTCGGGTCTGGAAGGTAAGTTCTCGCTGAACTACGGCATCGCGGCAGCCCTGCTGGACGGGTTCCCCGATATCGGGAGCTTCACCGACGCTGCTGTGCAGCGGCCGGAAGTGCGGAGCATTCTCGACCGCGTCAGTCTGGTCGCCGAGCCTGTGGGCGAGGGGGTGCTCGATGGAGACTGCACGGTAGTCGTCGAACTCCGCGACGGATCACAACTCGAGGCCGTGGTCGACCTGCCTGTGGGGCATCCGCGCCGGCCTGCATCTGTCGCAGATTTCGAAGCCAAAGTTCGAGGGTGTGTCGGTGACGAACGGGCGGCCGAGATTATGAACCTGGACTGGGTTTCGGCAGCGGCATTGCTGCAACGTCATCTGCCGGGCGGTGTCAACTGAAGAACCGCACGGACATCATTCCGACCAAGCGGAGTTCAGGATCACATCGACGAAGTCACCCCGGACGAATCCGGGAACGAAGTGTGCCAGCACATCGGCCTTCACGTTGCCGAACGTAGTATCCGGGCGGTCTTCGAGTCCATCCGTGAAGGCAGCGAGGATCTCGTTCTTGAAGTCCGGCCGCGGGTGGGAGGCAACGACGGCGGCGCGTTCCTCGTCGGTGATCGCGTCGTATCCGATACCGAGTACGTCGAGTTCGACGCCGCGGGTAAGCAGCGCGATCTCCGGTGCCATATGCAGTGGAATCTCGGGGGTGGTGTGGAGTGCGATGCTCGTCCACACCGTGTCTGCCTCGTCTTCGCCGATTCCGTGGGAGCGGAGGAAATTGCGGGCCTCGTCGGCGGCGTCGATCTCGAATCGCTGATCCGCGCGTCGGTATTTCGTCGTGAGTCCGAGGTCGTGGAACATGGCCCCGACGTACAACAGTTCGGCATCGAACGCGAGTTTCTGGTGTCGGGCTCGGAGTGAGCCGAACAGGAACACGCGCCGGGAGTGGTGGTAGATCAACGGGTTCGCGGCCTCCCGCACCAATTCCGTGGCTTCGGTGACCAGGACGTTGTCGGGAATGTCGATGCCTGCGACGGTGTCGGTCATGCGTTTCTCGCTTGCGGAGGCTCTGGTCCGCGGGGCGCGGCTGATCTACTTCACAGTGACATTGTCAACCGCGGCGGAAACCGCCATTCCGGCCCACTTCCGCACAGATCGGGACATGTCCGGTCGGCTGCTCTCAGCGATGGGTGGAGTGGAATCGCTGGCGATACGCCCGCGGCGACACCCCGAGATGCTGGATGAAACTGCGTCGCAAGCTCTCCGGGCTGCCGAATCCGCTGTGCTGCGCCGCGGAAGTCACGGTGTGTCCTGCATCGAGCATGGCTTTGGCGGTGTCGAATCGGATCAGCTCAACGTACTTGGCCGGGGTGGTCCCCAGCTCGTCCTGGAACAGCCTGGTCAGATGCCGGGGACTGACGTTGGCGCGCGCGGCGAGCCGGGTGATGGAGTGGTCACCGGTGGGATCCGCGGCTACGGCATCGACCACCTCGCGGAGCTGTCCGGTGCGTGGCCGCGGCCCGCTCAGGCTGGGGGAGAACTGGGACTGACCGCCCGGTCGCTGCAGGAACACCACGAGTGACTGGGCGACAGCTCGTGCCAGTTCGGTGCCGTGATCGCGTTCGACGAAAGCCAGGGCCAAGTCGATCCCGGCAGTGACACCTGCCGAGGAGAAGATGGTGCCGTCCTCGACGAAAATTGCGTCGGGTTCCACGGTGATCCGGGGATATCCGCGCGCGAGGGTATCGGTGTGCTGCCAGTGGGTGGTCGCGCGCCGACCGTCGAGGAGCCCGGCCGCCGCCAGGATGAACGCACCAGTGCAGATCGAGGCCATCCGGTCGGCGTTGCCGGCCAGCGTGGTGGCCGCACCGGCGAGTTCCGGGCTCACCGGCGTCGACGGAAAAATGTCGCCACCCATCACCAGCGCGGTTTGACCGCGGAGCGTAGCGCGCAAGCCCGGTCCTTCAGGGCCGGGTTAGCACATCGACTTCGGCCTACCGGGAGCACGGGGCGGTCGCCGCTGCTGCTCGATGTACTGCCGGATGATCGAGATAGGTGCCCCGCCACACGACGCGGCGAAGTAGCTCGGGGACCAGAGGTGTCCGTTCATCGAGTGTCGGTTCACCCATCCGCGGTACTGGTCGCGCAGGCGGCGTGCGGAGACACCTTTGAGGCTGTTCACCAGCTTCGAGATTTGGATGGTCGGAGGGTATTCGATCAGCAGGTGCACGTGGTCGCCCTCCCCGTTGAACTCGACCAGCCGAGAACCGTAGTCGTCGCACACGCTGCGCATCACCTGTTCGCAGGTGGTCAGCAGCTCGTCGGTGAGGACTCCGCGCCGATACTTGGTAACAAAGACCAAGTGGACGTTCAGGGCGGAAACAACGGAGCGGCCGCGTCTGTATTCAGGTTCAGAAACCATAGACCAATGTTATTTCTTTGGGTGTGCAGTTGCGATACCAGTACCGCGTCCGTCCGACGCCCGGTCAGCAGGACATGCTGGCCCGGTCGTTCGGGTGTGCGCGGGTGGTGTTCAACGACTGCCTGCGCATCCACCAGGACGCGTATGCGTGCGGGGTGAAGCTGTCGGATACCGCCGTGCAGAAGCAGGCAGTCACCGCAGCGAAGAAGACTCCGGAGCGGGCCTGGTTGGGCGAGGTCGCATCGGTGGTGCTGGTGCAGGCGTGTCAGGACGCGCGGCGGGCGTACCGAAACTGGTTCGACTCGCTCTCCGGGAAACGGAAGGGCCGCAAGGTCGGCGCGCCACGGTTCCGGTCCCGCCGGGACAATCGGCAGGCGATCCGGCTGACCCGCAACGGGTTCTCGATTCGCCCGAACGGGAAGCTGTACGTGGCGAAGGTCGGCGAGTTGGAGGTCGCCTGGTCCCGCGATCTGCCCTCGGAACCGTCCTCGGTGACGATCATCAAGGATGCAGCGGGCCGGTACTTCGCGTCGTTCGTGGTCGAGAGCACCGACGAACCTCTGCCGCCGGTCGATGCGGAGGTCGGTATCGACCTCGGGTTGGCAACGTTCGCGGTCCTGTCGAACGGCAAGACGATCAGCTCGCCGAGGTTCCTGCGCCGTGCAGAACGCAAGCTCGGCAAGGCGCAGCGAGTTCTGTCGCGCAAGGAGAAAGGCAGCAACAACCGGGTCAAGGCACGTATTCGCGTCGCGAAGGCCCACGCCAGGGTGTCCGACGCTCGCAAGGACTGGGCGCACAAGCACTCCACGGCGATTATCCGCGAGAACCAAGCGGTGTTCGTCGAGGATCTGTGTGTCCGGGGGCTGGCGCGGACACGGTTGGCGAAATCGGTCCACGACGCCGGGTGGGGACTGTTCACCCGCATGGTGGAGGAGAAAGCCGCCCGCTACGGGCGCACCTTCGTCAAGGTGGACCGGTTCTTTCCGTCGTCGCAGATCTGCTCCCAATGTGGGGTCCAGGGCGGCCCGAAACCGCTCTCGATCCGGGAGTGGGCATGCACGGCGTGCGGCGCGGTTCACGACCGCGACGTCAACGCCGCGAAGAACATCCACGCCGCAGGACGTGCGGAGTGGCTAAACGCCTGCGGAGGGGCCGTCAGCCTTCCCTCCTAGAGGGAAGCGAGCCCCAATGAAACAGGAACCCACCCAAGCGGCGCGCAGCGGCGCAGAAGGAATCCCGGTCGTTCACAGCCGGGAGGACGTCAAAGACGATCTGTGTCCGCGGCGTCGACATCGACGGAAATTTGCATCCCGGTGGACGCGGTCACGTCGACCGCCCCGACCGAGCACAGCACCAACTCGTACGTGGCGCCGAGTCGATTGGCCTCCGTGAAGACCTCGGATGGACCGGCGACGTCGAGCATCTTCACGCCGTCGAACACGAGCACACCGACACGGTGGGGCACATCCATGAGCTCATCTTCCTCGCATCATGTTCTCAATGGACCGCCGGCGCGGACCCGCCACCGACACGTGGGGGCTATCAGTGTTACCGGTGATACTCGAACATCTGTACAGCAACACAATTCGGCCTGCGAGCTGTATGCCTTACCTCACCTGTCCGACAAGGTGTGCTGATGTTCGGGGGCCTCGTGGTCGTGGGCCGGGGGAGACCCCGAGGACGGAGAGTGTGCGACGCTCCTTGTCCGGCAAGGCGTCGGCCCTCCACTTCTTCACCGCCCGGTAGAGCCACTGGCCCACCTGTTCACCGTCTGCGGTGACATAGTTCGCGGGAACAAGTGCGTTACCGTGCTCTTCGCGGTAGGCGGCGATGGCGGTGAGCATCCGTCGTCGCTTGGCGTCGGTACGTGACACTGCCGGGAGTGGGACGTCGTCATCGCTCCACAGAAATCCGATTTCGTCGAGTTGCTCGATGCGCTGGGGCGGCAGTGTGCCGAGCATGCGGGCAATCCGCTGGCGGTCCTGCCAACGTCCCAGTCGGAAGCCGCATTCGGTGACGTAATCGGCCGGGACCGGAGTTCGGGGGTGCTGGTGCTGAAAGGCGCGGTAGAGCTGCAGTGCCGAGGTTGCGGGCCTGTTATCTCGCATCGAGATCGCATCCTTGTGAAAGCCGTCGAGCATTATCCGGATAGTCATCACTTCAAGTATGTCAACGAGTTTGACGATCTGTCACGAAAGTCGGCTCGTGTCGCCCCGGGAATGCAATCTCTGCCGGGGCAACGAGTGCCCGAATGTGGCGCTAGTCGTGGATGTCGACGGCGATTCTCGTCGGTTCTGTGAGAGTCGTGACCTGGAACTGCGGGTAGTCGGTACGGAGGCCGACGAACGACTGGGTGCCTCTCTCGTAGTTCGGTGTGAGGTGTACCTCGACCACGCTGTACGCCGCGGGGTCCGACAACGGATTCGGTCCGTTGTACGCGGCGATCCCACTCTCGGCCGAGGAGTCCGTGTCGAAGAAGTAGATCTGCAGGATCGATCGACCATTGAGTCGTGTCGCGGTCTCTTGACCGCGTTGCGTTGCCTCGGCGACGTATCCGGCGCGCCAGCCAGGCGCGTATGTGCCGCCGAAGTCGTAGACGATTCGATCGAATCCGTCGTGCCGCTCGATGTGCATGCCGCTGGCCGTAACTCCGGGGACGGGTGGAATTACCAGCGCTGTGGGCGGTAATAGTGGGATGTCGGTTGTCCTCGGGCCCGGTGTTGTCGGTGTGGGAGCGTCGGGGATACCGGGCCGCGCGTTCGGGTCCGTCGGTGGGGGAGGATCAGGTTGTTGGGGCGGGGCACCTCCGCCCGCCTGTGCGTCGGGGACCCTGCTCCACGGGATCGTTGTTCCTTCGACGGATCCCGTGTGCTCGGTGGTCGACTGGCAGCCCGCTGCCAGGGCGACGCATGCCATCATTGCCACGAATGGGATCCGCGTGCGCGTTTCGCCCCTCATAGTCTGGGTATCGCCTGGCGCGGACGAGATGTGACTCGGGCGAAGCTACGAGCAAGTAGCTGGTTCGTGACGCACGCGGAAGCGGAATCCAATCCGCTCCGGCCGCCGCGCCGCAGACGAGATCCTCGCCGAACCCGTCCTGAGCTCCGAGATGGCCCTGCCTTACGCGGGACACAGTGCCGATGGCCGTGGCCTCACAACTCCTCAGGTGGGCAGCTCCGCCCCGGACTGTTCGGCGGCCATGTACTCGGCGTACCAGTCGGGCCAGTTCGGGTCTTCTTCGCCGGTGCGCTCTTCGTGCCCGCCGTGGGCGGCCACCGCGCGCCGGAGCGCCGTCGCGAGGTCGCGTGCAGAGCCGAACGAGGTGACGGCGGTGTCGATGCGCCCAGGAAGCCTGGTCGTGACCTCTTGCAGCACCCAGGCATTGCCGTCGGGGTCGCTGACCGACGCCAGCGAGAAGTAGCTGCGACGGTCCGGGTCCAGCCCGTCGCCCGGGCCGTCCGTGCCGAGGTGGAACAGGGTCACCTCGATGCCGGCGGCGACCAGCTGGTCACGGGCAGCCTCGATGTCGGAGACGATGAGGTATCCCTTGGCGGAACCGGGTGCGGCTGTTGTGAGGTCGGCGCCGAAGTGGATCGAGGCGGCGGCGCCGGGCGGGGTGAACTGGACGACGCCGGAACCCGGCGGTGTGACGTCTTGTCTCCAACCGAGCCTGGTGTAGAACTCGGTGGCCCGGTCGACATCCGTGACGGGAATGACGACGACCTCCAGCTTCATGTCGACCGACGCGACCTGCGTGTTCGTCGAATCGTTGGTCTGAACTTCGTTTGTGCTCACGGGTTGCCTCTCTGGTTCTGGGGAATTGATCGGGAGTGGCGTCCCTCCAGCCACCCACGTTTCGTCGTGTGGCCATCAGAAAACGAACTGCTGCCCACCGTCGATGTCGTATGTCGCGCCGGTGAGCGCGGTGTTGCTCATGATGTGGACGGCCAGTGCGGCGACGTCGGCGGGTCCGACGACCCGGCCGATCGGAAGCGGTGTCCGCAATTCCTTCCGGCGCTCGTCCAGTCGATCTCCGAGCAGCGATGCCGGCAACGGGGTGTCGACGAAGCCGGCGGCGATGAGGTTGACGCGAACCGGCGCGAGCTCGAGCGCGAGGGCCGCCGTGAACGGGGGCAGTGCCGCGGTGGCGGCGGAGGCGATCCCCAGTCCGTGACCGATGCGCCGGCCGCCGGTTCCGCCCATCAGTAGCAGCGTGCCCCCGGGCCTCATCTTGCTCGCCGCGTTGCGCGCGACCTCGAGCCCCAGCACCACGTGACCGCTGAGTTGTTCGCGCACCTCATCGGAGTCCATCTCGAGCAGGGGTGCGTAGCGCGGGCCCCCGGCCGTGACCAACACATGGTCGATCGGGGTCGGCAGGGCGTGGAAGAACCTCGCCAAGGCGGCCGTGTCGTTGGCGTCGAAGGCTGCGGTGCGCTGCGTGCCGACATCTGTCGCTGCTTGCCCGAGCCGGTCCGGATTGCGGCCGGTGAGGATGACCTCGGCGCCCTCGGCCCGGGCGCGGCGAGCTGTCTCGAGGCCGATGCCTGCGCTGCCGCCGAGCACGACGACGGTTTGTCCGGCCAGTTCCGGTTCGCGCTGAATAGGGACTCGTTTGGTTTCGGTGGTCATGGTTTCTCCGATCGGTAGCGTCGGCTGCCGATGGCCGGGAAGCTTTGCGAACACGCTTCCTCCTCGGACCTGCCGCAGCCGTCGGCAGGACCGATCGCGGCCCCGGAGGACGCCGTCGCGATATGCAGTCGCCGATCGGCCTCCGCCTACGGAAATGCTTCTACAGTCGTCGCGGCCGGGCAAGGGCGGACGCACAGTGGGCTTCCGGGTGTGGAGCGGCGGCGAGCCTCAACGCCTCAAGGGTGGGCGAGCGGTGTCGCGTCGCGGGTATCGAGTATGGCTGTCATCACTGCGATTTCATTGCTCTGGTCACGGATCATCCCGCGTGCGATGCGGCGGATCGGTTCGGATGCAACCGCGTGGGTGGCTGCCTCGGCCATGTCGACGCCCCCTTGGTGGTGCCGAATCATGAGCTGCAGAAACAGTGTCTCGGCATCTGCTCCGCGCAGGCCGGCGAGCCGGGTGATCTCGCTGGTACTCGCTGCTCCCGGCATGGGCGCGCCGCCCTGGTCACCCATGGCGTGATCAGATCCGTGCATCCACTGCATCGGATTCGGGGTGGTGAACGGCTCGTCGAAGAGGTTGAGCCAACCGCGCATCGTCGCGATCTCGGAGGTCTGTGCGACGACAATCTGATCGGCGATGACCCGGATCTGAGGATCGACGTCCCGCGACAGCGTCTGGGCGATCAGCACGGCCTGCTCGTGGTGCACCGACATGTCCTGAGCGAAACCGATGTCCGCTGATGACAATTGCACCCCGTCGGGGCTCGTGTCGCGTTCCGATTGCAACCACATTCCGGCGGCGATCCCGGCGGCGCCGAACAGGATGGCGCTCAGCAATAGGACGAGGGGACCGCGGAACGACGAAGGCTTGGTGTCACTGCCCATAAGTCGACGCCTGATTCGCCGGTGGTTGATAAACGGTGTCGTCGAGCTGCAACGCCATGAAACCGTTGTCGCTGCACGAGGTCCAGATCTGGTTGCCGTGGAACTCCGGAGGCGAGAAGCACCAGTCCGCGGACAGGTCGCCGAACGCCACCATTCCGGCGCGCGGACCGAATGCGACCCGCGGATCCGTCTTGCCCTCGAAGACGGCGCGGGCGAGCGGAACGAAATTGAAGAGTGAGACACCGATCAGCGAGGACAGTGCGTGCGGTGAGTTGGTGAGCTGAACGTTCTTACCGGTCTGTGCCGGCGGGTTGTAGTAGGCGATCTCGCTGATGCGGCTCAGATCGCGAACATCGAACACGCGGATCCCGGACGATTCCCAGGAGCACGCGAGCGCGGTCGGGTCGGCTGGGCGGTCGACCACGCAGTAGTGCGGATCGTAGGAGAACACCGAGCCGCCTTGCGACGACCGAAGGTTCGCGGCGGAATTGGCCGGAAGCTGGATCTCGAGCTTGATCTTCTGCACGATCTCGGCGTGCGCCGGGTCGGCGACATCGAAGACCTTGATTCCGCCGCCGCCGGTTTCGTCGACGGTGAAGATGTAGGGCTTGTCCCCGTATGTGACCGGGATGCTGTGCTGATTGAAGAAGCCGTCGGTCCACAGATAGGTGGCGATCTGCGGGACGGTGGGATATGGGTCGCCGCGTTGCACCGCGCTGATGTCGAGGACGGTGATCCCACCGAGATTCGACAGGTACATCCGGTTCCCGTCCGGGGTGATGCCGAATCCGTGCCCGCCGAGTCCGTGCAATCCCTGCCAGATGATCCGCGGCTCGGCCGGGTTTCTGATGTCGATGGCGGTGAGGAATCCCGGTGCGGGCCCGGACACCCAGTAGGTGTTGCCGTCCGGGGAGAAGCCGCCTTCGTGGGAGATGAACGGCAGCGGCATCGTGACGTCGGTACCGGCACCCCGGTTGAGCAACCGGGGGTGGGCGCAGTCGGAAATGTCGTAGACGGAGAAGTAGCCGGTGCCGGCAGCGATCGGCACCGCTGTGGCCGCGAGCAACTTGCGTGCCTTGTTGACCTTCAGACTTTCCCAGGTTCCGCCCAGCATCGCCGGTTCGTTCAGGGTCGTGGACAACACCGGCTGTGCAGGGTTCGACACGTCGAGCACCTGTACGCCCGGCGTTGTGGGGTTGAGCAGGTTCCCGGGGAAGAACGTGCTGGTGTAGGAGCAGTGGTCGTAGGTCACCGACAGCAGGCCACCACCGCGATCCTGCAAGCCTCCGACCAGCGACATGTTGCATCGATAACCCTGGGTGCTGCGGCCGTTGTTCCGGTCCTCGGCCGGAACATCGCCCTGCATACCCGTTTCCGGCAGCGAACCGGGACCGCAATTCGCCCGCGGAACGGCCGTCGAACCGACATCGTCGAAGAAGAACGTGTCGGCTGACGCGATGGCAGGCATCGGGCTTGTCGCGACCCCGAGGACGGCCGAGACGGCCAGTGCCGCGGTCGCCACACCTCGCCGGGCACTTCCTGGCCGCTTCCGCGCGATCCGCATCGAGATCTCCCCTGCAGTGTGGTCTCAATCACGGGAACGCTAGCAACCCGTACTCGAGTTCACATACAAATTGGCCAACTTCGCAGAACTGGCCGACGGCGAGTGAAAGGTATGGCGAGATTCGATGCGTCGGTCGGATCCCTACACTGTCACTCGTGCGAATCGCGACCTTCAACGTCAACGGGATCCGCGCGGCGCAGCGGCGCGGATTCGAGGACTGGCTGGGCGACCGCGGCCCCGATGTGGTCGCGCTTCAGGAGGTGCGCGCTCGTGCCGAGGCCATCCCGCCGGGGGTGTTCGGCGACTACCACCTCACGTACGACGAGGGCGACGTCGCGGGCCGCAACGGTGTCGCGGTTCTGACCCGGCGTGCGCCCATCGCAGTTCGGACGTGGAGTGGTACAGCGCTGATGCGCGTGCCGGGTGAAATGCACACCGACAGCGTCGAACTGGATCCGGAGCCGTTGGCTCGGGGTCTGGCAGAGTTCGCGAAGCAGGGCCGGTACGTCGAGGTCGACCTGGCCGATGCGCCGATCACCGTGGCATCGATGTACCTGCCGAAGGGCGGTCTTCCGGCCCACCTCCAGAAGCCCGGACGCATGCGGGAGGCGCCCGACGGCGGAGCACGCTACGACCGCAAGATGCGTTTCCTCTCCGCGTTCGCGCGACAACTGACCCGCTCGCGGCGCACGGCACGCGCACGGGGCAGGGAGCTTCTGCTGATGGGTGACCTCAACATTGCGCACACCCGTTCCGACGTACGGAACTGGCGGCGCAGCAATCAGGCCGAGGGGTTTCTGCCGGAGGAGCGCGAGTGGTTCGACTCGATCCTGTCGCCGCGCACCCTCGTCGATGTCGTCCGGCGACAGCATCCAGGCGTCGACGGTCCGTACTCGTGGTGGTCGTGGCTGGGGCAGTCGTTCGTGAACGACATCGGCTGGCGCATCGACTACCACCTCGCGACGCCGGACCTGGCTCGAGCGGCGGTCACGGCCGGCACCGACCGGGATCCGGCGGCCGACCGCCGGATGAGCGATCACGCTCCGGTCGTCGTGGATTACGACTTCTGAGCGGTCCGGGCTCCCCGCGCGGCGAGGACAACCGGAGACTCAGGTGGTCAGTTTCATGGACAGGAAGGCCAAGGTCGCCCCGAACTCTCGGATCTCGCTGGGCTGGTCCGGCTGACATGCCCATTCGATCAGGTCTCGATCGGCCACCAGGTCGGCGGCGCGACGGCGGGACTCGTCGGGGTCGGGCGGTGTTGCCCGGAGCGCATCACCCAACCGGCTCAGGGGTTCGACGAGAGGGATGAGCTCGGAGGGAGGGCGGTTCTCAGGCGTGAAGACCCGCTGAGCGCTCTTGATCACCGTCATCGCCGCGAGCCACGAACCTTCCCAGGTACCTGCCTGGTCATTCGGTGGGTGCATAGCGTCAGCGTAGACATCGTGCGTCGAGTCTCGCGGCGACTGACCTGAAATCGTGGATTGATCGATCTACGGCTGTGCGACCACGGTGTTCCCGTTGTCGTCGGAGCAGTTGATCGTGTAACCGGTCTCCGCGGATTCCGGGTCTCCCGAGAGGCGGCATTCCCACCCGTCGAAGCTGTACACCGGTTCGCTCTTGTCAGGTGCCGCGAAGTACTTCGTCAGCATCGTGTGCGCCTCGTCGCAGCGGAGTGTGCCCTTCACGATGACCACCGTCGCAGGTTTTCCCGTCTCCGGATAGACAACGGGGCCACACTGATTCGATCCGCGGGCCTGCTGGGGGAGCGGGGCCGGGGTGGGCGCGATCTGCGGTGGGCTCGCGCTGGGGAGGCTCACGGGTAACGGGGTGAACTCGAACGTATAGCCGCTGGTGGAGATGGTGAATCCCTTGTCCGTCGCATCGTCCCTGCAGGAGACGCCGGAGAACTGCACATTGCAACTGAATCCGTCGATCGCCAGCGTGGTGTCATAGGGAAGGACGTTGGCGTTGCCGGGAAAGACAGCCTGGTTCCAGTTCTGGAAGCTTGGCTCCTTCCCCGCCTCGACCGCGATGAGGTTCGCCTCCGCCGGCGGGCCTCCGTCCGGCGAGGCGATCTGTGGAGTCCCCGGCACACCCAATGGCCCCGCGGTGGGATGAGAGGCGCATCCGGCCAGATTCTTCGTGGGAATTATCGCGCACAGCCATTTCCCTGACGGTGTGACGAAGCCGTAGGAATCGGCTTCCGGGTCGCTGGAGGCGTACTCCTTCGCATCGACACCGTTGACCGGTGCCTCCGTTGGCGGTGCCTCGCTGGAGGCACTCGGTGCGGCCGATTCGGTGCCCTCGGTCGACGATGCGTCCTGGGTGCAGGCCGCGAGAAACAAGGACGAGACACCGGCGATCGATGCCAGCGCCGCCGCGGGCCGAAGTCGAATCCTGGTCATGAACCACACCCCTTTCTCCTCAGTCTGCCGGATCGATCGGATGAGATGTTCCCACGAATACCGGTGTGCCGCGTGGCATCGATCGATCTGCGTCGAACACTGCAGGCGATAAGGGACCGGAGGTGTCGAGAAGGTCCACCCAGGTGTCGCATCACCCCACCCTGTGGTGATGGTGCCGAATCCGGATCCCCGCGAGGATCGATCCCGTGTTCCTCGAACTGTCCGGACTCGCGGGCGGCACCCGGTGAGTCTTCGCGCGCAGAGCGCGACCGCCCTGGTGACCGCCGCACTGGCTGTCGCGGTGGTCGCATCCGTCGACTGGCAGTTGTGCCGGGGCGAGTTCAGTCCGACGGAATTGGCGTTGTTCGTGATGGTCGGAGTGGTGTTCGTGGCGGCCGGCCTGGTGGCCAAGTGCCACCGACCGCAGGACAACCTGGGGTGGCTGCTGGTTGCCGCCGGGCTGCTGTGGCTGGTGAAGGGCTTTCGGCTGTCGACGGTCCCGGTGCTGTTCACGGCGGGCGCGGCGCTGACCAACATGTACATTGCGGTGCTGATCCAACTCGTGTTCAGTTTTCCCTGGGGTCGGTTGCGCCACCGGTGGGAGCGGTGGTTCGTCGGCGGAAGTTATGCGTACTACGCGGTCGCCGTCGTGTCCGAGCTTGCGTTCCTCGACACCCACCGCATCAGCCCGGCCCATCCGCCGTCGTTGAATCTGCTCTTGGTGAGTGACGACCCGAGGGTCTTCGCGGCGCTGCAAGTGATGTTCGGCGTGGTGGGGATCGCCCTCGGTGTGGTCCTGATCGGCGTGGTGATCGCCCGATGGAGGTCGGGTTCACCGGCCTATCGGGCCGCCGTGGCGCCGCTGTGGATCGCCGCTCTGCTCGGGACCGCCGCAACCGCCTGGACACCGCTGGTCTCCGTGTGGGTGCACAGCCCGCAGCATGCGTGGACGCTGCTTCTGCGATATCCGTCGACTGCGCTCATTCCGCTTGCGGTGCTGGTCGGGATGTGGCGCTACCGAGTCGCCCGAGCCGCGGTGCGCAACCTGATGATCGAGATCGATACCGCCCCACGCGGTGACGGCGTCATCGACGCGCTGCGGGCGGCATTGCGCGACCCGGATCTGGCGTTGTGGTCGTTCTCCCGCGCCCGCGACGGGTATGTGGACGCGCAGGGGCGTCCCCAGGTTCTGCCACCGAGGAATGATCCCCGTGAGGCCACTGCCCTCATCCGCGACGGCGTCCTGGTGGGGGCGTTGGTGTACGACCGGGCGGTCGCCGACCAGCCGAGGCTTCTGGCGGCTGTGCGCGCCGCGACCACCCTGGCGCTGGACAATCAGCGACTGCACGGCGAACTCGAGGCGCAGATGGCGGAGGTCCGCAGGGCCCGTGCGCAGACCGCCAAGTACCAGGGGTCACCCACTCGCCGGTGCTAGAATCTTGGGCATTGTCGCAGGTCCAGCAGTTGATGTCCTCGCATCTTCCTGTCGGAGTCCCCCGGCCGAGGAGGCCGTCCCATGGCTGAGTCATCGGTACTACCCGCGGATCTCGGCGGCAGCCCAGATCTCGAACGCATCATCCTCGAGCACGCCTATCGCGGCGCGTATCTCCAGCTCGCACTTCGTGGTGTTCTGGTGCTCTTTATCGCGTTGACGCTGGCGTTCGTCCCGCCCATGAACGACGCGGGCGTGTGTGTCGCGGTCCTGGTTTGCTACGCACTCTGGTCCGGCGGCCTCGCGCTGTGGACTCGTCGAGGAGGTCCGGGGCCGGTGAATGCGATGTGGCTCGCCCTGTTCGTCGACCTCGCGGTCCTCGGTTGCCTCACCCTGTTGACTGGTATTGCGGCACAACAGAGTTGGACCGCAGACATCCTGAGCAACGGTTTGTTCGTGATCCCGCTACTGGCCTCCACGCAGCTCCGCCCGGGGGTCTGTGCGTCCGTGGTCGTGCCGACGGTCTTGGTATTCCTGGCCGCGAGCTGGGCGACGATGGCGTCGAATGAAGAGCCCTGGTCCTCCATCCTGCTCAGCACGATGGCCCTCGCCGTCCTCGGTGCGGGCGCCGTCATGCTCAGCAGAATTCAACGGTCCAGGGTGCTGACGATCGGTCACCTGGTGCGCGACCGCACCGCTCTGCTCGCGGAGTTGATGGGTCTCGAACAACGCGAACGACGTGCGTTGTCCGAGCAACTCCACGACGGGGCGCTCCAATTCGTCCTGGCCGCGAAGATGGACCTCGACGACCTGACCGGCAGTGCCGACCCGCAGGCGGTCGCTCGCATCACCCACGCACTCACCGAATCCGCAACCTTGCTCAGGGCGACCGTCTCTGAGCTGCACCCCACTGTGCTCGATCGTGTCGGTCTCGCTCGCGCCCTCGGCGATCTCACCCGCTCGGCCCAGGCGCGTGGCGGTTTCGAGGTTCAGCTCCTGACCTCGGAATGGGTCGACGACCTTCGCACGTCCGCTGATGATGTGCTGTTCAGCGCGGCACGCGAATTGCTCAGCAACGTGGTCAAACACGCGCAAGCCAGCAATGTCCGGGTCGAGCTGGCGCGGTGGGGTGAGCATGCCGTCCTCGATGTCACCGACGACGGGCGCGGCATCTCCCGAGAGGCGATCGACCGCAGCCTCAGCAGAGGCCACATCGGATTGACATCGCACGAACTCCGTGTCGTCGCGGCGGGAGGCAGCTTCTCAGTCCACCCCGGGCCTCGATCCGGGACGGTTGCGCACATCGAAATGCCGTTCGAGATCGTGACAGCACCCGATTCCCTCACGACGTCGGCGCACTAGCAGTTCGCGGGTCGCTGAGCTGCCGAGGTTCGGGCTACTCGACGCCGAGCTTGACTTCACCGTGGCCAGCACACTGGCGAGGGTGACTTCGGTGTTTTCTTTTCCGTCGGAGCAGGGCTGCGAGGGCGGCGTTGGCGGCGATGCGGTGCAGCCAGGTGTTGAAGTGGGACTCGCCAGGCCGGAGTGCTGCCAGGCACCCTCGAACTGAGCGCTCGGCACCTCCGGCTGGTTACCGGTCGGGCTTCCCGTGTCGGACGAGATGACCACCCCGCGGGCATCGTCGATGCCGGCGACCACCAGGAAGTGGTCCGGCTGATCGTCCTCGACGCTCTCGGCCCCGGGGGCCAGATCTCCCCGGCGTCAACCATCGCGATCACGCCGTACCCGTCCTCCGGGGCAGCAGCAGGTTCGGGGTGGGGGACCAGCTCCGGTTCGGGCTCCGCCGGCGGCAGGTCCGACAAGTCCGGTTCCGGCGGGGGCGAGTGGCAGATCCGGGGCGGGTGCCGTTGGAGTAGGCGCGATGTCTTCCGACGGGAGGCTGGGGGCGTCGATGGTCTCGTCCTCGGGGAACACCGGGGAGGGTTCGTCGACGAATCCCGGGTCCAGTACGGGTTCGTTCAGTTCGGGGCCTGGGCCCCAGGGGACGCGTTGTGGTCCTCGAGGTCGGAAATGGTGTCGTCCATCGAATCGATCTCGCTGTGAGTCCAAGCAGAAGCAGCAGTGACCGCTGCCGCACGCCCGAAGTCTTTCGGTGCGTACGGCAGCGGGAAGTGGATAGGTCAGAAGAGGTCGTCGCCGGGGAGCGGTTCAGCGGGGCCGTCGAAGGTGCCGTCATACTCGGCGACGAGGCCCTGCGAACCGGTGGTGACCTCGTCGAGGATTCCGTCGTTGGTGGTGTCCTCCATCTTCAGGTCGAAGATCCCGTCACTGTCGGTGTCGACGAGCACGGTGTTGGGGACGTCTTCGCCGTCGCTATCGAGAATGAGGGTGTCGAACTGTCCGACGCCGGTGCTGTCGACGAGCGTGGTGTCGAGGTGCACGTCACCGTTGGTGTCGCGGTAGTACTCACGGACGACGCCGTCGGCGATTGCATCGGCCTGGACAACGTTGCCCTGCGCGTCGAGGATGCCCTTGGCGTCGACGTGCCGTCGTCGTCGAGATCGGTTGCGGCTCAGACCGTTCCGTCGGCCTGGGGATGAATGGCGGACACGTAGGTGCCGTTGCTGTCGGTGTCGAGGTGCTCGATCTGGTTGACGCCGTCGGTGGTCGTGTGGACGGTGTCGACGTTGCCGTCGCCGTTGAGGTCGCGGGGGGAGCGGTACGACTCACCGCTCGCGCCGGGGACATTTTCGGGTGCCGGGGCCGACTCGGTTCGAGGGTGGGCTCCGGTGCGAGTTCTGGCTCCGGCGCGACGGCGGAGGTGAAGGGACGCGTCCTCCGGGGACCCGGTCAGATTTGCGGTCGGTGCGGTCGGCGCGGCGGTGTCATTGCTGGAGGGGTTCGTCATCTTCTCGTCCTTGTCGGTCCGGTAAGCAGGGAGCCGATCTCCCTGCCTATGTAAGTGAGATGCCGACGATGACGGAAAAGTTCCCGTGAGTTCCCAACTATTTTCCCGACCGCGTGATTACCGGGCTGACCTGAGCATTTCGAGACTGACGGCGCTCAGAAGCGGCCCTCTGGGTGCATGCAGTCGCGATGCTTTCGCTAGCGTGGGCCCTCTATCCCGTTTGCCGCCCCTGAAAGGAAGATCCCCACCGGACGGATCAAACGGGTTTGCGCAGCTCAGCGAGTCTCAGTCAACGCCCCGCTTGCGGAACGTGCCGGTGCAGGTTCCGCTAACGGCGAGTGCTGCGACACTGTGGCCAAAGGGTGGGGATATTCGACAATGTCGTCCTCGGGGATTGGCGCAGGTAGACAAGCGCTCCGCACGTCGGGTCACCGACGATTGTCCGGTGTCAACTTCTCGAGCTTCGACGCCTGCGTCACAGCCCGCGGAGAGAGTCGCACCGTTGAATCAGGACGCCCGGGGTGTCATCCGAGACCCGCATCAATTCCAAGCGCGCCGAGTTCGTGACGGCAATCCATTGCACTGCGGTCGGAATGTTCGGCGACCGGGCTCCTCGACCAGTTCGCGTCGGCCCTGAGCACGACCACCCGATCTTCATACAACGACCGAGACCGAAGGAACCAGAATGAGCCGCTCCGACACCACCGAGACCATCATCGAGTTCGAGCGACTGAGCGAGATACTCGAGGGCCGCCGTCACCGCACCTTCCTGCGGGCCAGGAGCCGACGCCGCGTCGACGGCAAGGTTGTGCTGATCACCGGTGGGGCCCGAGGCATCGGTTCGGAGACAGCGAAGGCACTCACGGCCAAGGGCGCGCGGGTGGTCGTCACCGATGTCGACGCTGCCGCTTTGTCGGAGGTCGTCGCCGAGATCGGCGCGGACAAGGCCGTCGGTGTCGTCGCCGACGTCTGCGACCTCGCGGCGATGGAGGCGGCGGTGGCCCGGGGCGTCGAGAAGTTCGGTGGTATCGACCTGGTGCTCGCCAACGCCGGGATCGCCAGCTACGGCTCGGTACTCGGGGTGGATCCGGCCACGTTCAAGCGTGTCCTCGACGTTAATCTTCTGGGCGTGTTCCACACGGTGCGGGCGGCGTTGCCGTCCGTCATCGAGCGCAACGGCTACATCCTGGTCGTCTCGTCTCTGGCGGCGTTCGCACCGGCACCGGGCCTGGCGGCCTACAACGCGAGCAAGGCCGGCGCCGAGCACTTCGCCAACGCCCTCCGCCTCGAGGTCGCCCACCAGGGTGTCGATGTGGGGAGTGCGCACATGTCGTGGATCGATACCCCCCTTGTGCGGGAGGCCAAGGCGGACTTCTCCGCCTTCCGGCAGATGCTGAACTCGATGCCCGGCCCGCTGAGCAAGACCACCTCGGTCGAGGCCTGCGTGAAGGCGTTCATCCAGGGCCTGGAACGACGTCAGCGCCACGTGTTCGTCCCCGGCTGGGTCGGCATCATCGCTCAGCTCCGCACCCTCGTGAACTCGAGGATCGGCACCCATGTCACCCTCGCGCAGGCGTCCCAGCTCGTTCCCCGGATGGACGCGGAAATCGCCCGGCTGGGCCGCTCGACGAGTGCCCGCAACGTCGGCGCCGCGAGCTGACCCGACAAAACCACCTGGCAAGGCTGACGCCCATCGGAATTATCCGATGGGTGTCGGCGCATTCCCAGGCAATGCCGCGCCCAGCTACTGACGAATGTGCTTCCCCCAGAGGATGTGTCGGATATTTTCCTAGTCGATGCCGGGTGCGGTGCGGTCGGTATCCGATGCCTCACCGACGAGCTCGGCGAGGGCGAGTGCGACGCGCAGCTCGAGGGTGCGCTTGTCCACGGACCGTCCCAGTATTCCTTCGGCTTGCCGGAGCCGGTAGCTGACGGTGTTCTCGTGAACGCTGAGTCGTTTCGCCGTTCGGCCGCGGCTGCCGTTTTCGGAGAGGTAGACGCGTACCGTCGCGGCGAGCCGGCGGGTGGTGTCGTCCCCCAATGCCAATGAACCGAGCTCGCGTTCAACGAAGGCGCGGGCATGGTCGAGGTCTGCTGTGGCGAGCGAGCGCAGTGAGATGTCGTGGTAGCGGGTGATGCTGCCCGCGGGGCGCCCGGCCAGCTGGGCGATTCGCTGCGCTTGCAGGGCCTCGGCATGGCTGGCGCGAAACCCTGCGATGCCGCGGGCGGGCTCGCCGATCGAGACGCGGACGCCGGGCGCTGTCGCGGTCCGCAGCCGCAGCTCGTCCAGGACCCGGGACGGCACGACGCTCGTGGAGCTGATCCACGCTGCAACGGAAAGTATTCCGAGGGGATGGATGAGGGTCTTGCGGCTGCCGAGTGCGGTGGCGATGTCGCGGATGGCGGCCTCGAGCACGGTGAGGGTGTCGCGTCCCTCCTCCTGGCTGTCGAGCCAGGCGATGGCGCCGAGGTGCACCCGGCCCAGTTCGTGGCGCAGCCGCCGGCCCGCCACGTCGATGTCGATGGGCTGTCCGGACAGGATCGTTCTGATCGTCTCGGCCTGGGTGGCGGCGGTGCTGCGCAGCCAACGATCGCGTTCGGCAGCGTAGACCTCCTCGACCAGGCAGAGCGCGGCGTCGACATACGCGAACAGCCACGCCGACAACAGTTCGTTCGCGCGGTTCAGCTCGTCCGCGTCGGCCGCGTGGTTCGCGAGGATCGTGTTGAGGTGCGCAGACGTTGCGGCGTGGCCGAGCCGGTAGCTGCGTAGCAACGTGGTCAGTGGTATGCCGTGCCTTGCACCGTCCTGCGCGTAGGCGAGGGTCGCCGAGCCGAGGCTGGCGGCGTCCGCGGGGTCGGCGCCGGACTGCAGCACCTCGGCGAAGAGGCGGATACTCACTTCGGTGCTCGCCCGGTTCACCTCCAACGCCTCCGCGTTGGCGAGGAGTTCGGGCAGCCGCTCGCTCGTGTAGGCGGCGACCGCGTCGGCGAGCTCGGGGGCACGGGCGGCGAGTTCGACGGCCGCGGGTTGCAGGACCGTCGACCACAGCCGTCGCTCGCGCTCACCGCGGGCGCCCACCCAGCCGGGTTCCATGCATCTCACGCTATCGCTGCGCGTGTGGCGGTGGTGTGGATATTCGACAACAGCGGACCGGTTTGTTGGCGCGCACGGACAAGCACTCGATGGCCCTGGCCAGCGACTATTGATGCATGCCAAACAACGGAACCGAGCAGCTCCTCACCGGGGCCAGTATGGACGACTACCCGCTGACCCTGACGAGCATCGTCGAGCGCGCCGAGCGGTTTCACACCGACCGAGAGGTGGTGTCGCTTCGGCCCTCGGGGGCGATCACCCGCACCACTCTCGGTGCCTGTGCCGGGCGCGCCCGGCGCCTGGCCGGCGCGCTGACCGGGCTCGGTGTCCGCGAAGGGGACCGGGTGGCGACCCTGCTGTGGAACCAGAGCGAACACCTGGAGCTGTACTTCGCGGTCCCGGCCATGGGCGCGGTCATCCACACATTGAACCCCCGGCTGTTCTCCGACGAACTTGCCTTCATCGTCGACGACGCGCAGGACACGGTGATCGTCGTCGACGAATCACTGCTCGAGGTGTTCGACACCTTCCGCGCCGGGCACGATTTCGCCCACATCATCGTCGTCACGCACACCGGCGAGACCCCCGAGGGAATGCTCGACTACGAAACTCTGGTCGCAGACGGTGAGCCGGTGCAGTGGCCGGAGCTCGACGAACGCCATGCGGCGGCAATGTGTTACACGTCGGGCACCACCGGCCGACCGAAGGGCGTCACCTACACGCACCGGGCCCTGGTGCTCCATTCCCTGGTCGCGGCGCTGCCCGACCAGCTGGCGGTCTCGGCACGGGACACGATCCTG
The DNA here is from genome assembly GCF_048381435.1 of Rhodococcus mengyinensis. NCBI lineage: Bacteria > Bacillati > Actinomycetota > Actinomycetes > Mycobacteriales > Nocardiaceae > Rhodococcus > Rhodococcus mengyinensis. Next base: position 58,721 of record NZ_JBLWIT010000129.1, read on the forward strand.
CCGGTCGTCCCGATGTTCCACGCGAACGCCTGGGGCCTGCCGTATGCAGCGGCTCTGGCCGGAGCGCGGCTGGTCCTGCCCGGGCCGCGTCTGGACCCGCACAGTGTGCTCGGCCTGCTCGCCGACGAGCACGTGACGATGACCGCCGGGGTCCCCACCGTGTGGATGGGCATGCTCGCCGCGATCGACGCCGAACCCGACCGATGGGACCTGTCGGCCCTGGACCGCTTGGTCGTCGGCGGCGCAGCGGTGCCCCAGTCGATGTTCGAGGGATACGACCGGCACGGGCTGACCGTCATCCAGGCCTGGGGAATGACCGAAACCGCACCGCTGGGCACGGTGTGCCGACTGCCGGGCAGCCTCGACGAAAGCGAGGCGGACGACCAGTACCGGTACCGCACCCGACAGGGCATCGCCAGCCCCTTCTTCGACATCCGCGCCCGCGACGACGACGGCCGGCTCATCGCGTGGGACGACGCCGCCATGGGCGAGCTCGAGGTCCGCGGCCCCTGGGTCGCGGCGAGCTACCACCGCGGCGAGGGCGCCGACAGCTTCACCGCCGACGGCTGGTTCAAGACCGGAGACGTGGTCCGCATCGACAGCCGTGGGTGCGTCCGGATCTGCGACCGGTCCAAGGACCTCGTCAAGTCCGGGGGCGAGTGGATCTCCTCCGTCGACCTGGAAAACCAGCTCATGAATCACCCCGCGGTCGCCCAGGCAGCAGTCATCGCCATACCCGACGACCGGTGGGGCGAGCGCCCCCTCGCAGTCGTCGCACTGCGCGCCGGGGCCGAAACCTGCGCGGACGAGCTACGTGAACACCTTGCCCAGGAGTTCGCCAAGTGGCAGTTGCCGGACCGCATCGAGTTCGTGGACGCGATCCCCTGCACCGCCACCGGAAAGTTCAAGAAGACCGCACTACGCGACCAATTCACCTCAGCCTGAACAACCACCCCACCCCAGGGTCGACCGACCCGCAACAGAAGGAACCCACCATGAGCCGCTTCGACATCACCCAGACCAACCGCGCCGTCGAACGATTGATCGAAACGACCGACAACAAGCGCCACCTCTACCTCCTGCACGCCTACAACCGTCACCGCTACCTGGAAATGGCCGGACGCTTCGAGGAAATCTTCGCCCCCGACATGACTGTCGCCAACCCCGTCTACCACTTCAACCTGCTCGGCACCACCACCACATTGGGGGGCGCCGACGCCGTCAAGGAGGTCTACCGCGAGTGGACCGGCACGGCCCAGTGCGTGTTCTACGTGGACGACGAGAAGCTTGCGGTCAGCGACCACATGATCGTCTCGACCTCGACGATGTACCAGCAGACCCCCGGCAGTGTCCTCGCGGCCGGCGGGGCACCCGTCGACCCCGACGCCACCTACCTGATGAAGTCCGCCGAGCACATGATCTGGCCCTACGACGACCAGGGCCGCCTGATCGGTGAGGACGTGTGGGAGTACGACGAATCGGTCCGCGAGATCATCGCGCTCGATCCGAGCGAGGTCCTCACCGTCGAGCAGTCCGCCGCGCTGCTCGCGCCGCTCATCAAACCCCTTCCGGCGTTGAACCCGTTCACCGCCTGACACAAGCGCACGAACATCGCGGCACCCCTCGACGACTGAAGTCGTGTTCGTCGAAGGGTGACCGCGAGCGAGGCTGCGATGCGCAGGCTCATCCCCCGCCGGCCACGGACGTTCGCCAATGAACGCGTGTCCGAACTACACGACATCGCAGTCCCCGCAATCGAAAGCGCACCAGTGACGTTGACAACCCCGATCACCAGTCCCGACGAGCACGCAGCACCGCTCGACCTCCTGCTCACCAACTCCACCCGCGGTATCGCCGGCCGAATGCTCCCGCGCGGCCCGCTGACCCGGCTCGGCGTCAGCCTCGCCAAGCAGCCCCGCACCCTCGCCGGACGAGGCTCCCTCCTCGCCCGCGAGCTGGGGGCCATTGCGACCGGAAAGTCCGCACGGGTTCCCGCGAAGAGCGACAATCGTTTCGCCGACCCGGCGTGGCACGCGAATCCCTTGCTGAAGCGGACCATGCAGGCCTACCTGGCGGCGGCCGACACCGCCGACGCCGTGTTCACGGACGCGGACCTGGACTGGCGGGACTCGGAGAAGGTGCGGTTCGCCCTCGACAACCTCGTCGAGGGTCTGGCACCGACCAACAATCCGTTGCTCAGCCCCCTCGGGTGGAAGGCGCTGATCGATACCGGCGGTCTGAGCGCGATCCGCGGACTGAAAGCCTTCGCCAGGGACATGGCCTCCCACCCCCGGGTCCCCGCGATGGTCGACCCGGACGCCTTCGCGGTCGGGGAGACCGTGGCCACGACCAAGGGGGCGGTGGTGCTGCAAACCCGGGCGTTCGAGCTGATTCACTACGCCCCGCAGACGCCCACGGTGCACGCGGTCCCGCTGCTGGTGGTGCCGCCGGTGATCAACAAGTACTACATCGTCGACATCGCCCCCGGCCGCAGCATGATCGAACATTTCCTGCAGCAGGGCCAGCAAGTTTTCACGATCTCCTGGCGCAACCCGCAGGCCCGGCACCGCGATTGGGGTTTCGACACCTACGGCGCCGCGATCATCGAGGCACTCGATGCGGTGCAGAAGATCGCCGGGACCGACAGTGCGCACCTGCTCGCCACCTGCTCGGGCGGCATCCTCGCGGCCATGGTCGCCGCGCACCTCACCGACATCGGGGAGGGCGAGCGGATCGCGAGCCTCGCGCTGGCGGTGACCGTGCTGGATCAGACCAACGCCGGTTTCGCGGCCGCCGCGATGAGCGACCGCGCGGCCCAGGCCGCCATCCGCACCTCCGCCGCCAAGGGCTACCTCGACGGCCGCACGATGGCCGAACTCTTCGCGTGGCTGCGGCCGACCGACCTCGTGTGGCGGTACTGGGTCAACAACTACGTCCAGGGCCGCTCACCAGCCGCGTTCGACGTGCTGTTCTGGAACTCCGACACCACCAGAATGGCGGCCGCCCTGCACAAGGACATGGTGCTGCTGGGGACCGGCAACAAGCTGACCACTCCCGGAGCCGTCACCATGCTGGGGACGCCGGTCGACCTGTCCACCGTGACCGCAGACTCCTACATCGTCAGCGGGATCGCCGATCACATCTCCCCCTGGCAAGCCTGCTACCGCAGCGCACAAATGTTCGGCGGCAAGGACAACCGATTCGTTCTCTCCACCAACGGGCACATCGCCGCCCTGGTCAATCCGCCGGGCAATCCGCGGGCCTCGTTCCGGGCCGGCAGGGTCGACGAGTCGAGCGCCGACGAGTGGTTCGAGTCGTCGGAGAAGACCAGCGACTCCTGGTGGTCCGACTACACCGGCTGGCTCGCCAACCGCAGCGGCCCGCAGATCGAGGCGCCGCACACCCTCGGTGGCCGCGACCTCCCCCCGCTCGCGCCGGCTCCCGGCACCTACGTCCACCACAACTGACCGCCGACCGAAAGACCACGATGACCACCCATCTCGACACCCCCACCGCCCTCTTGGATCTGTCCGGACACACACTCGGCACGACCAACTGGCTCGACATCACCCAAGATCAGGTGAACCGCTTCGCCGACGCCACCGACGATCACCAATGGATTCACACCGATCCCGTCCGCGCGGCCGAGGGCCCGTTCGGCGGCACCATCGCCCACGGCTACCTCACGTTGTCACTCGCACCGATGGTCCTGGCGGAAGTCCTCGAGATCGACGACACCACGGCCGCTCTCAACTACGGCCTCAACAAGGTCCGCTTCCCCGCCCCGGTACCGGTCGGAGCGCGGCTGCGCGCCACGGTCACCGTCACCTCCGCCCAGCAGAAACCCGCCGGCATCGAGACGGTGTTCGGACTCACGTACGAGGTCGAAGGCGGCGGGCGCCCGGCCTGCATCGCCGACGTCGTCGTGCTCTACCGGTGACGGCCGCCCACCCCGGGCCCGTCGAAGAGAGCCATATCGCGGCGGGCGGCCAGCGCATCAGGGTCAGCGTCCGCCGCGGCACCGGGGTGCCGGTCGTCTTGTGCAACGGCATCGGCGCCAGCTACGAGGTGCTCGACCCCCTTGTCGCGCAGCTCGACCCCGATACCACCGTCATCCGATTCGACGTCCCCGGCACCGGCGGATCACCGGTGTCCCTGGTGCCGTACGGCTTTCCGTACCTCGCCTGGATGCTGGGCCGGATCCTGACCCGGCTGGGCGTCGGCGTGGTCGACGTCCTCGGTCTGTCCTGGGGTGGGGCGCTGGCACAGCAGTTCGCGTTCCAGAATCCGCGGCGCTGCAGGCGCCTGGTCATCGTTGCCTCCGGGACCGGCATGCTCATGATCCCCGGCCACCCCCGGATCCTGGTCAAGATGCTCACACCCCGCAGATTCCGCGACCCCGACTATGCGGCGTCCATCGCCGGCGACCTCTACGGCGGCACCGCCCGCACGCAGAAAGACGACGTCGCCCAACTCTTCCTGAAGCAACTCCACCCCGGATCGAAAATCGGCTACACGCACCAACTCCTCGCGGGATCGGTCTGGACAAGCCTGCCGACACTACCGGCAATACGACAACGGACGCTGATCATCGCCGGAGCCGACGACCCCATCATTCCCGTCGTCAACGCGCACATCATGAAAACGCTTCTCCCACACGCCACCCTGCACCTCCACGACGGCGGACACATCGACCTGATCACCAACGCCACCGAACTCGCCCCAGTGATCGAGACATTCCGTCATACCTAAGAAACCAGCGGTAGCAGCAATACGGAGGGGACGACCGCGCCGGACAGGATGCCGAAGCCGATCTGTTGGCACACCAGGAGGACGACGGTCCCGCGCCGATCGCACCGACTCGGGCGAACGGAGCCATTCTTCATCCCCTCCACCGCTATTGGAGGTCGGCGTAAGGTGTGAAACACCTCATTTGCTCGATCGTGCGAAGCGGTGTGGGCGGTGTCGAATCATCGCATTGCCGGTCCTGAAGACGACGAGCTCTACCAACCAGCCGCGGCCTGTGGTGATCGGTTTCTGATCAACGGCCGGGACTGGGGCGGCGGGTTCTCGTTGGTCGAGCACCGTTTGCCGCCGAGGGTGCTTGCGGCTTCGTTGCACAGGCGCATTGATGGGTGTGCAGTGCTCGTCGATCGCGCGGATGTCAGACCGGACTTCCGCAGTTCGTAGGCATTTTCGTGCCTGCCGCGGAATGAAGGCGCAGGTCAGAGCGGTGCAGGGTGTCTGGAACGCGAAAATCTGTAGGCACACGACTTGCGGCGTGTCGGCTGGTGAAGCCGCATGCGATGTGGTGTTGTGTAGGTATGTACCTGCGGGAGACGCGGCGGAAGAACAAGGACGGCTCGGTGGTGTCGTATCTGCAGCTCGCGCACAACGAGCGGCACCCGGACACCGGCTCGCCGACCGCGAAGGTGATCCACAACTTCGGCCGCGCCGAGACCGTGGACCGGGACGGGTTGGCCCGGCTGGTGTCGTCGATCTCGCGGTTCCTCGCCCCCGACCAGTCCGCCGCGGCGTCGACCGCGGGCGGGGAGGTGGAGATCCTCGACTGCCGGCGCCTCGGCGGGGCGTGGACGCTGGACCGGCTCTGGGACCGGCTGGGGATCTCGGCGGCGATCCGCCGCGCCGCCGAGGGGCGGCGGCTCGCCGCCGACGCGGTGGAGCGGGTGATCTTCACCCTCGTCGCCCAGCGCGCGCTCGAACCCGGCTCGAAGCTCGCGGCGACCGGCTGGGTGACCGAACGCGTCGCCATCGAGCACATGACCGCGTTGTCCGACGATCAGGCCTACCGGGGCATGGACTTCCTCCTCGACGCCCTCGAGGAGATCGCCGCCGATGTGTTCAATTCCGTTGCGCACCTGTTAAACCTGGATTTGGACATCGTTTTCGTCGATACGACGAGCACCTACTTCGAGACCGAGGGCCCGGAGCGGGCCGATCCGCCCAGCGACGACGGGGCCGGTAACCCGGCCGAGTCCGGGGCGCGGGAGTTCGGCCACTCCAAGGACTTCCGCACCGACCTGCCGCAGGTGGTGATCGCGATGGCCGTCACCCGCGACGGGATCCCGGTGCGCTGCTGGACCTTCCCCGGCAACACCGCCGACACCGCGATCATCCGCACCGTCAAAGACGACCTGGACGGGTGGAACCTGCGCCGGTTGGTCTGGGTCGCCGACCGTGGTTTCGCCTCCGCCGCGAACCGAGCGTATTTGACCCGCGGCGGCGGGCATTACATCCACGCCGAGAAGCTGCGCCACACCAACACCGAGGCCGCCGCCGCGCTCGCCAGGCCGGGCCGCTACCACACCGTGGCCGGCAACCTGCGGGTCAAGGAGGTGCACGTCGCGCCCGGCGGTGACGGGGACGGCGACGGCGGCGCCCGGACCAGGCGATTCGTCGTCTGCCACAACCCGGACCAGGCGGACCGCGACGCGGCCGTACGGGAGAACCTCGTCGCGCACCTCGAAGAGCTGATCGACGGTTCCGACACCTGGACATCGCGCCGCCGCGACGAGCTGGTCGGCTCGCTCAAATCCAAGCCGGGACTGCGACGGTATCTGCGGCGCACCAACACCGGGCTGCTGCGCATCGACCACACGGCGATCAAGACCGAGGCCGGCCTGGACGGCAAGTGGCTGCTACGCACGTCCGACACCACCCTCACCCCGGAGGACCTGGCCGCCGCCTACAAGCAGCTGCTCGCCGTCGAAGCCGGGTGGCGCGACATGAAGGGCTCGCTCGGGCTGCGGCCGGTCTTCCACCACCGCGAGGACCGCATCCGCGCCCACGTCCAGTTGTGCTGGCTGGCGCTGCTGCTGATCCGGGTCGCCGAGACCGCCACCGGTGACACCTGGCGCAGCATCCGTCACGAGCTCGACCGGATGCACCTGGTCACCCTCGCCACCGACCACGGCCAGGTGGCGCAACGCTCCGCCGTCACCGCCGGGCAGCGAAAGATCCTTACCGCGCTCGAGCTGCCCGAACCGCCCCGGTTCTTCGACTTCGCCCCCACCGACGCGTAAGCGAGATCCCGCCAAAGCAAGGCCTGTAGTAACACGACCCCAACGCGGCCGCGCGGCGTCCCCGCACGTCAACACGCCTTTTCGCGGAATCGTGTGCCCATCAGCTGCGGAAGTCCGG
>NZ_JBLWIT010000130.1:0-4331 GCF_048381435.1 Rhodococcus mengyinensis
GGGCAGGGCGTTGCGGTCCAGTTTCCCCGCCGGGGTCAGCGGCAACGACTCCAACACCATGATCGCCGACGGCACCATATACCCCGGCAACCGCTCCCCCACGAACTCGGCGAGTGCACGGGTTTCGACGTCAGTTCCAGGCGCCGAAAGCACGTACGACACCAGCCGACTGCTGCCACTCCCGTCGTCATGGCCGACCGTGTGGGCGAACTCCACCACCGGATGCGCCGCCAACACGGCGTCGATCTCCCCCAACTCGATCCGGAACCCCCGGATCTTCACCTGAAAATCACTACGCCCCAAAAACTCCAAAACCCAGGTGCCGTCCGGGGCGGCCACCCACCGCACCACATCACCCGTGCGATACATCCGCCCACCCGCACCGAACGGACACGCCACGAACCGCCCCGCCGTCAACCCCGCCCGATGCACATACCCGCGCGCCAAACTGGGGCCGAGGACGTAGAGTTCGCCACGCACCCCGGCCGGGACCGGACGCAACCGCCGATCCAGCACCACCAGATCCACACCGACCGTCGGCGACCCGATACTCACCGGCCGCCCAGGCACCAACGGGCCGGTAGCCGACGACATGATCGTCGTCTCACTCGGACCGTACGCATTGACCATGATCCGGCCCGGCGCCCACCGCGCCACCAACTCCGGTGGACACACATCACCGGCCACCACCACCGTTTTCAGATGGTCCAGACCACGGTGATCGAGCGACGCCAACGCCGCCGGCGTACAGAACGCATGCGACACCCCATGTTCGGCAAGGAACTCCGCCAACTCCGAACCACCGAAAATACTGGTCGGCGCCACCACCAGCGTCGCCCCCGCACACACCGCCATCACCAACTCGAACACCGACGCATCGAAACTCGGCGACGCGAAATGCAACACCCGCGACCCCGACGACACCCCCAACCGATCCCGCTCATCCGCCGCCAGATTCACCACACCCCGATGCGTGACCGCCACACCCTTCGGCCGACCCGTCGACCCGGACGTATAAATCACATACGCCGGATGATCCACCGACAACACACCCGTGCGGTCCGAATCATCCAGGGGCTCCGAGGAGTACGAGGCCAGACCCTCGACCACTGCGTCGTCGTCGAGGACGATCCAGTGCGTACCCTCCGGCAGACCCTCCCGCAACGCGGCCGTCGTCACACCGATCGGCGCACCACAATCCTCCAGCATGAACGCGATCCGGTCAGCCGGATAACTCGGATCCACCGGAACGAACGCCGCCCCCGACTTCGCCACCGCCCAGACACTGGACACGGACTCGACCGACCGCGGCAAGGCCAGCGCGACGAAAACCTCGGGACCGACCTGCATGTCGGCGAGCAGTCGCGCCAGGCGGTTCGATTCTGCGTCCAACTCCCGGTACGTGAGCGTGCTGGTGGTGCCCGCGGACGCACCGAGCACTGTCGGGGCGACGAGCGCGTCACCGTCCGGGTTGCTGCGCACCGCGCCGGCCAGCAGATCCGGCACGGTGACGGGTGCGAGTCCGGGCCTGCCCGCTGCCGGGACGAGAGCTGCCCGTTCGGTGTCGTCGAGCAGGTCGAGATCACCGACGGCGGTGCCCGGGTCGGAGATCACGGCCTCGAGAATCCGCTGCAGCCGCCACGCGAAGTCGCGGACGGTGGACTCGTCGAACAGGTCGGTGGCGTAGGTGAATTCGGCACGGATCCCGGACGGCGCACCGGTGTCGTCGAGATTCTCGCCCAACGTCAACTGCAGATCGATCTTGGCGACCCCCGGGTCCACGTCCTCGACGCCGATCCGCAATCCCGGCAGTTCGTACGCGTCCGCCTGTCCCGGGTTCATCGACAGCGCAACCTGGTAGATCGGGTGATGCGCCGGGGTGCGCGCCGGGGCGAGCACGTCGACCAACCGCTCGAACGGAACGTCGGCATGGGCGAACGCTGCGAGGTCGGTGTCGCGCACCGTGTGCAGCAACTCGGCGAAGCTGTTTCCGCTGCGCACCGCTGTGCGCAGGACGAGGGTGTTGACGAACATGCCGACCAGGTCGTCGAGAGCGCGTTCGCCGCGTCCGGCGATCGGGGTGCCGATCGCGACGTCGTCGGTGGCCGACAGACGGCCCAGGAGCAGCGCGAACGCGGCGTGGGCCACCATGAATGTGGTGGCCCCGTGTTCCCGGGCCAGACGCTGAATGCCGCGGTGGGTTTCGGGATCGATGCTGAAGCCCACCGATCGCCCGGCGAACGTCGGCTGAGCCGGACGCGGCCGGTCGAAGGGCAGGCGCAGTTCGTCGGGCGCGCCGTCGAGTGTTCGCGTCCAGTATCCGAGTTGGGTGGTCATGACGGATTCGGCGTCGTCCTCGCTGCCGAGCACCTCCCGCTGCCACACGCTGAAGTCGGCGTACTGGACCTCGAGCGGCGCCCACTGGTGGGCGTGCCCCTGCGCGCGGGCCGCGTAGGCAACCATGACGTCGCGGCCGAGGGGTCCGAACGACCAGCCGTCGGCCGCGATGTGGTGCAACGAGATCGCCAGGACGTGTTCGGTGGGCGCCGTGCGGAACAGCGTGGCCCGTACCGGTGTCTCCGCGGTGACGTCGAATCCGCGGGACGCGAACGCCACCATTCGGCCGGGGAGGTCGGTTTCGGTGACGTCGACCGGCTGCAGTGTCACGGAGACGTCGGAGGCGGGCAGCACGATCTGTTCGGGGCCACCCTCACCGTCCGGGAACACCGTGCGCAGCGACTCGTGACGTTCGACGACGTCGTCGAACGCCGCCGCCAACGCTGCGGTGTCGATCGCGCCGGACAGCCGCACCGCGAACGGCAGGTTGTAGGCCGGGGAGTCGGCGTCGAACTGGTTGAGGAACCACATGCGCTGCTGCGCGAGCGACAGCGGGATGCGTGCGGGCCGGGTCACTGCGGTCAGGGCCGGGCGCACCTCAGTGGTGATGGAGTGGATACGCAACGCCAGTGCGGCCACGGTGGGCGCATCGAACACGTCGCGAACCGACAACCGGGTTCCGGTCGCCTCGGTGATGCGCGCGGTCACCCGGGTGACGGACAGCGAGTTGCCGCCGAGGTCGAAGAAACTGTCGTGCACACCGATCCGGCCGGCGTCGAGCACGTCGGAGAACACGTCCGCGAGCTTCTGCTCCACGTCGTTGCGGGGTGCCACGTATTCGGTTGTGTTCGAGACGAATTCAGGTGCGGGGAGTGCCTTGCGGTCCAGTTTCCCACTCGTGTTCAGCGGGAACTCGTCGAGCAGCACCACAGCCGACGGCAGCATGTACGCCGGAAGCGCACCCGCTGCGTGCCGGCGCAGGTCCGCGGCGTCGACAGTGCGACCCGCCGCGGGAATCACATACGCCACCAAATGATCACCCGTCGAGGCATCCGAATAGACGAGGACCGCAGCACCCGTCACATCCGGATGCGACCGCAACACCGCCTCGATCTCACCCAACTCGATCCGCTGACCACGGAACTTCACCTGAAAATCGGTACGCCCGATGTACTCGAGCACTCCATCCCCCCGGCGCCGCACCAGATCACCCGTCCGGTACATCCGCGCCCCGGCACCACCGAACGGATTCGCCACGAACCGATCCGACGTCAAATCCACCCGGCCCAAATACCCCCGCGCCAACTGGATGCCACCGAGATAGAGCTCCCCCGGCACCCCCACCGGAACCGGATGCAACCGCGAATCCAGCACGTACGCCTGGGTGTTCCACTCCGGCACACCGATCGGCACCGTCACCTCGTCGGCGTCCGACGTCTCCCAGTACGTCACCGACACCGCGGCCTCCGTCGGCCCGTACAAATTATGCAACCCCGCAGACGACACGGTACGGAACCGACTCGCGGTTTCCGGGGGAAGCGCCTCACCGATCACGAACACGTGCCGCAAACTCGAACACGACCCGGCCGGTACCGACGCAACGAACACATCCAGCATCGACGGCACGAAATCGGTCACCGTCACCCCGTACTCGTCGATCACCTCCGCCAGATACACCGGATCCCGGTGCCCGTCCGGAGTGGCCAGCACCATGGTGGCGCCGACCTGCAACGGCCAGAAGAACCCCCACACCGACACGTCGAACGTCGTCGCCGTCTTCTGCAACAACACATCCCGCTCGGTCAGCGGGTACTCCGACTGCATCCACACCAACTGGTTCACGATGCCCGCATGCGGCACCGCCACACCCTTCGGCTTACCCGTCGACCCCGACGTGTAGATCACGTAGGCGGTGTTGTCCGCGCGCAGGGGATGCGCCCGATCGGCGTCGTTGATCGGATGCGACCCGAATTCCGACAGGTCCAGCGCGTCGA
>NZ_JBLWIT010000131.1:0-18271 GCF_048381435.1 Rhodococcus mengyinensis
GGGCAGGGCGTTGCGGTCCAGTTTCCCCGCCGGGGTCAGCGGCAACGACTCCAACACCATGATCGCCGACGGCACCATATACCCCGGCAACCGCTCCCCCACGAACTCGGCGAGTGCACGGGTTTCGACGTCAGTTCCAGGCGCCGAAAGCACGTACGACACCAGCCGACTGCTGCCACTCCCGTCGTCATGGCCGACCGTGTGGGCGAACTCCACCACCGGATGCGCCGCCAACACGGCGTCGATCTCCCCCAACTCGATCCGGAACCCCCGGATCTTCACCTGAAAATCACTACGCCCCAAAAACTCCAAAACCCAGGTGCCGTCCGGGGCGGCCACCCACCGCACCACATCACCCGTGCGATACATCCGCCCACCCGCACCGAACGGACACGCCACGAACCGCCCCGCCGTCAACCCCGCCCGATGCACATACCCGCGCGCCAAACTGGGGCCGAGGACGTAGAGTTCGCCACGCACCCCGGCCGGGACCGGACGCAACCGCCGATCCAGCACCACCAGATCCACACCGACCGTCGGCGACCCGATACTCACCGGCCGCCCAGGCACCAACGGGCCGGTAGCCGACGACATGATCGTCGTCTCACTCGGACCGTACGCATTGACCATGATCCGGCCCGGCGCCCACCGCGCCACCAACTCCGGTGGACACACATCACCGGCCACCACCACCGTTTTCAGATGGTCCAGACCACGGTGATCGAGCGACGCCAACGCCGCCGGCGTACAGAACGCATGCGACACCCCATGTTCGGCAAGGAACTCCGCCAACTCCGAACCACCGAAAATACTGGTCGGCGCCACCACCAGCGTCGCCCCCGCACACACCGCCATCACCAACTCGAACACCGACGCATCGAAACTCGGCGACGCGAAATGCAACACCCGCGACCCCGACGACACCCCCAACCGATCCCGCTCATCCGCCGCCAGATTCACCACACCCCGATGCGTGACCGCCACACCCTTCGGCCGACCCGTCGACCCGGACGTATAAATCACATACGCCGGATGATCCACCGACAACACACCCGTGCGGTCCGAATCATCCAGGGGCTCCGAGGAGTACGAGGCCAGACCCTCGACCACTGCGTCGTCGTCGAGGACGATCCAGTGCGTACCCTCCGGCAGACCCTCCCGCAACGCGGCCGTCGTCACACCGATCGGCGCACCACAATCCTCCAGCATGAACGCGATCCGGTCAGCCGGATAACTCGGATCCACCGGAACGAACGCCGCCCCCGACTTCGCCACCGCCCACACACTGGACACGGACTCGACCGACCGCGGCAAGGCCAGCGCGACGAAAACCTCCGGGCCGACCTGGAGGTCGATCAGGAGACGCGCGAGCCGGTTCGACATCTCGTCCAGTGCGCGGTAGCTCAGGGCGACGGCGGACGTCCCGTGCCCGGGTGCGACGAGGGCATCCCCGTCCGGGTTGCTGCGGACGGCGCCGGCCAGCAGGTCCGGCAGCGTGACGGGCGCGAATCCGGCGCGCCCGGTGGCGGGCACCAGACTGCGGCGTTCGCCGTCGTCGAGGATCTCGAGGTCGCCGATCCGTCGCGGTCCGTCGGTGTCGGAGGTGAGGAACGCGCCGAGGAACCGGCTGAAGCGAGCGTGATGGGCGGCGAGGGTGTCTTCGGAGTACAGGTCGGGGTTGGCCTCGAGGTCCAGGTTGAGGCTGGTGCCGGCGACCCCGTGGTAGACGTTCACGGCGAGGTCGGTGATGGGGCCGGTCGACAGCAGTTCGAGTCGGCCGACGATGCTGCCGAGGGTGATCTCGTTGTGGAACAGCATGACGTTGATCAGTGGGCCGTAGAAGCCCTGATCATCGGTGGCGGCGTCGCGTCGGATATCGATGTGCGGGTACCGCTGGTGCCGGAGCGCCGCGGTGACTTCCAGCCGGACCGCCGACACCAGATCCGTGTTCGTCATGTCCGGGCGCACGTGCAGGCGCAGCGGGACGACGTTGGACACCATGCCGCCGGAGCGGCGGAGCAGCGCGGTGGTGCGGGCGGTGACGGGCAGGCTGACCGCGACCTCCTCGCGTCCGGTCATCCGGGAGAGGTACGCGGCGAAGGCGGCGATGATTTCGAATGCGGTCGACGAGTCGTGGCGGTCCGTCGCGGCCTCGAGGTGATCGACGAGGGCGTCGGGGATCTGGCCGCCCGTCGTGCGGCTCCGTGCCCGTGCGGGGGCGGTCCGGTCGACGAGGCTGTGCGGTTCGCCGATGGTGGATACCCGCTCGGACCAGTACGCCCGGTCGGCGCGGTAGCGCGACGACGTCCGGTAGTCGTCGTCGACCCGGGCGACGTCGGTGAGTGCGGCGGCCTTGGAGGGCCCGGCGGTGCGGCCCTCGACGGCCGCGGTGTACAGCTCCGCGGTCCGGTCGACGAGTGTCACCGATCCCATGCCGTCGAGCGCGACGTGGTGGACCCGGCTGTACCAGTAGTGGCGGTCCGGCCCGATGCACAGCAGCGCCGAGGTCGTGAGCCGATCGCGGCACACGTCGAGCGGGGCGGTGTACTCCTGCCGCATCCACTCCGTGGCCGCGGCCCGCGGATCGGGCTCGTGCTGCAGGTCGACGAACCGGACCGATGCTTCCAGGGTGGGATCGACCAGCTGATAGGGAACTCCGTCGACCTCGAGGAGGCGGAGGAAGGCCGAGCCGAGTTCGCGGCCCGCGGTGATCATCGACTCCGACAGCAGCGGTACGTCGAGTGCACCCACCAGTTCGACGCACTGCGCGATGGTGACGGGCACGTCGGGACCGAGTTGCTGGGCGAACCACATGCCCTGCTGAGCGGCGGAGAGCGGGAATGCACCGTCCGGAATGCGACCCTCGGTGGTCACGTCACCACTCGGCACAGCTTCGACCACCTTGTTCGTCCTCTTTCCCGCTCCGGCGGTGGGACGAACCCACCGGCCACCGAAGAAACTCATAGTGACCTGCGAACCTGGGAATTTACCGAACCTTACCCGGGAGTACGCTTCAGGTTCCTATCGGACGTACGGTTCAGACCGTTTCAGGGTGTCTCACGATGTGGACATGGCGTCGGTTTGCCCACGTACGTCACGTTTCGGTGCGGTCGATACGGCACTGCCCCATTCCTTCCGCGGAAGGAATGGGGCAGCGGTCGGTGCCGGGTAACTAGCCGGCTGCCGCACCCTTGATCTTGGCGATCCGGTTCCGGAGCCCCCACTGCGTGACCTTGAGGAGCGCCTCGCGAACGATCCCGCCGCTCATCTTCGACTCGCCGATCTCTCGTTCCGTGAACGTGATGGGAACTTCGCGGACGTCGAAGCCCTCCTGAATGGCCCGCCATGCCAGATCGACCTGGAAGCAGTAGCCGTGCGACTCCACCGCGGCGAGGTCGAGCTTCTCCAGTACCTCACGGCGGTACGCCCGGTATCCGCCGGTGATGTCCTTGATCTTCACGCCCAGCGCGAGCCGCGAGTAGATGTTTCCGCCGCGCGAGAGCCACTCACGGTGCTTCGGCCAGTTGACGACCGTGCCGCCCGGCACGTACCGCGAACCGAGCACGAGGTCGGCGCCGGCGTCCACCTGGTCGAGGAGGCGATGCAACTGCTCGGGCGCGTGGCTGCCGTCCGCGTCCATTTCGACGAGGACGGTGTAGTCGCGGTCCAGTCCCCAGTGGAAACCGGCGATGTAGGCGGCGCCGAGACCGTTCTTCTCGGTGCGGTGCATCACGTGGATGCGGCCGGCGTCGTCGTTCGACGCGAGGGCGTCCGCGACGTCGCCCGTGCCGTCCGGGCTGCCGTCGTCGACGACGAGAACATGCGTCCGCGGCAGCGCCGCATGCAGGCGACCCACGATCAGGCCGAGATTCTCCCGCTCGTTATACGTCGGAATGATCACCAGAGTCCGTGCGCTCGGTGCCCCGCTCTGCCCGGAATCGGTCTCCGATGCCATGAGGATCCTCCCTGCCGGCAACTGCCGGCGCCTTCTCGGTACTGCGTTGAATCAGTGTGCGAACTGTGCGTCGTCGTTGCACCACGGCGAACGCGACGGCAGCGACGGCGCCGACACAGAGAAGAACCTCCGGAATCGGGCCGAGCCGACTTGCCAGCGTAGTACCGGTGCGCAGCGGCACCTGCGACACCAGGGCCGCGGGTACGAAAAGTGAGGTTTCCGCCGCCGTGTAACCGTCGGGGCCGATGATCGCGCTCACACCGCTGGTTGCGGCGACGACGACGGCGCGGCCGTGCTCCACCGCCCGCACCTGCGACATGGCGAGCTGCTGGTAGGTCATCTCGGTGTCGCCGAACGTGGCGTTGTTGGTGGGGACGGCGAGCAGTTCGGCGCCGCTGCGCACCGACTGCTCGAACGCCCGGTCGAACGCCACCTCGTAGCAGGTCGCGACCCCGACGGCGATTCCGTCCGCGTGGACGACGCCGTCCCCGTCGCCGGGAACGAAGTTGCCCGCCCGGTCGGCATACGCGGAGAAGTGCCGGAAGAACCCGCGGTACGGCAGGTACTCGCCGAACGGCTGGATGATCTTCTTGTCGTGCTGCTCCTGCGGTCCCGCATCGCCGTCCCACACGATCACCGAGTTGGTGGTGGTGCGGTCGGAATTCACGAGCACCGCGCCCACCAGAATGGGCGCACCGATCGCCTCGGACGCCCGGGAGATGTCGGCGGCGGCGTCGGCGTTGCGCAGGGGATCGATGTCGGACGCGTTCTCCGGCCAGACGACGAGGTCGGGTTGCGGCGCCGCGCCCGACGCGACGTCGTCGGCGAGTTCGAGGGTGCGGTTCACGTGATTGTCGAGGACCCGCTTGCGTTGGTCGTTGAAGTCGAGTCCGAGTTTGGGGACGCTGCCCTGGATCGCGGCGACGGTGATCGTCCGGTCTCCCGAGTCCATGCCCGGCAGGGTCGGCCACAGGGCGAGCGACACGACGGTCGCGGCGAGGGCGGCGACCAGACCGCCTGCGAGCGGCCGCGTCCAGTTCGTGGCGCCGCCCGCCCGGGCCCGCACTGTCACGGCGACGGATGCCAGCCCGGCACCGGTCAGTGCGACGGCGAAGCTGAGCAGCGGGGCACCGCCGATGCTCGCGAGCGGCAGGAACCAGCCCTCCGACTGGCCGAACGCCAACCGCCCCCAGGGGAAGCCGCCGAACGGCACGCTCGCGCGCAGCCATTCCGTGAGCGACCAGCACGCCGCGATCCACAGCGGGGCCCAGCGCAGCCGGGAGACGAGCACGGCGAGCACCCCGAACAGTCCGATGTACAGCGACTCGACCGCGGCGAGCGCTAGCCACGGGAGGGCTCCGACGAACACCCCGATCCACGGGAGCAGCGGCACGAGGAAACCGAGTCCCGCGAGGTACCCGTAGCCGAAGCCCGCGCGCAGTCTCGGTGCCGCACCCCCCGCTCCGGTGAGGATCAGCGTCAGCAGGGCGATGCCGATGGGCGCGAGGAACCACAGGGGCCGGGGCGGAAACCCGGCGAACACGAGGAATCCCGCTGCCACCGACAGGACGGAACGCACCGCCACGCCGCGCTTTCCGGTAATCCAGCGAGGTGTGGTGCTACCGCTCATGGACGACGCTCCCCCGGTGCACCGAACGCAGCAGCACGGGTGTGGGCGCGTCGTCCTCGAGCCGCGGCAGGGCCGGGACCCGGGACCGGGGATCGGTCGACCACCGCTGCACGGAGTCTTTGGGCGCGCTGACGACGAGTTCCCCGGCATCCCACACGGCGTACGACGCCGGCGCTCCCGGGTCGAGCGTCCCGGCGAGACCGTCCCGGACCCCGCCGGCCCGCCATGCACCCCGGGTGGCAGCGGAGAACGCCGCGCGCGGGGAGATCCCGCTGCCGGGGGTGCGGTGATGGACGGCCGCGCGCAGCATCGCCCACGGGTCGACCGGGGTGACGGGCGCGTCGGAACTCAACGCCAGCGACACCCCGGCGGAGGCGGCGGCGGCGAACGGGTTGAGGGTGAGGGCTCGCTCGGTTCCCAGGCGCTGCGCGTACAGGCCGTCGGTGCCACCCCACAGGGCGTCGAACGCGGGCTGGACGCTGGCGATCACACCCCACTGCGCGAGCCGCGCGGCGTCGTCCCCGGTCATCATCTCGGCGTGTTCGAGTCGGTGCCCGGCCTTCGCGACCGCGGGACCGCCCAGTTCGTCGGCGACGACCGCGAACGCGTCGACCGCGGCCCGGACGGCGGCGTCGCCGATGACGTGGAATCCGGCCTGGATTCCGGCGATCGTGCAGGCCCGCACGTGTGCGGCGATCTCGTCGACTCCCAGGTAGCTCTTGCCGGTGCCGCCGGCCAGATCGGCATAGGGTTCGCTGAGCCACGCCGTGTGGGAGCCGAGGGATCCGTCGATGAACAGGTCGCCGCCCAGCGCGTGGGCGCCGGTGGCGTTCAGCAGCTTCCTGGCCTCGTCGGCGTCGGCGACCGCCTCACCCCAGTAGCCGCGGACCTCGACACCGTGCGCGGTGGCGAGGAGTTCACCGAAATCGTCGAGTCCGGCGATGTCGGGGCCCCCGCACTCGTGCACCGCGACGATGCCGCGGGAGGCGATGGCGTCGAGGGCCGCGATGCGGGCGGCGGACCGCTGCTCGGCCGTCAGCAGCGAGCGCGCGACGGTGCGGGCGGCGTGGTGCGCCTCGAATGTCAGCGGCCCCTCCGGCGAGAAGCCGGCGGTGTCACTCAGATCCGGGACCGACCGGCGCAGGGCCGTCGAGCAGACCGCCGAATGGACGTCGATCCGGGACAGATACACCGTGCGTCCGGGCGCGGCCTCGTCGAGCTGCGCCGTGGTGGGACCGGCGCCTTCCGGCCACGCCGATTCGTCCCAGCCGTGTCCCCAGATGACCGCGTCGCCGTGGGTGCGGGCAAAGGAGGCGAGCCGGTCGAGGCATTCGCGAAGCGACCCGACACCGACCAGATCGAGCCCGACGATGTTCAGGCCGAGCGCCGCGACGTGCACGTGGGTGTCGACGAAAGCCGGGGTGACGAATGCGCCGCCGAGGTCGACCACGCCGGCACCGGGGTGCAGCGCACGGGCCGCGCGGTCGTCGCCGACCCACGACACGACACCGTCGGTCACTGCCATCGACGTGGCGTCTGGAGCAAAGGAACTGTAGATTCGGCCGCCGACCAGCAGTTGTGTAGTCACAGGCAACCAGTCTGCCTGTTAGGGCAGAACGCGGGGATCACGGGTCGGGGTTCGGGGCTCCTCGTCGATCACTACGCCCTCGAAGACCTCGTCGACCACCTCCCCTTCGATCACTTCGCCGCCACCCCGCCGGGGTGCCCGTGCGAACGCTTCCGCCCCGGCCGCGACGGTGGCCGCACGCCTGCCTGCCAGCAGGACCACGACGGGCCGAAGTGCCCATCGGGTGGGGGGAACGAGGAAGAGCAGCCCGAGCACCGAGGTGACCAGGCCGGGGACGAACATCAGCGCGGAGCCCAGTGCGACGAGTGCGCCGTCCGCGACCGCCGAACCAGGAGAGCCGTCGCCGCTCGCCGCCCGGCGCAGGCCGTCCATCACACGACGCCACTGCGACCGCATCAGCAGCAGTCCGATCAGCGTTCCACCGAGCAGGAGGAGCACGGTCCACAGCACGCCGATCGCGTGACCGACCAGGACGAGCGCGGCGATCTCCACCACTACGTACAACAGGAACAGTGCGGCGTACATGACGCCCCCTTTCGGACGGCCGGGTCATCGAGGGTCTGGGTCAACCGTCTGATCGTTCAACGTTCGACGGCGCCGATTTTCTCCCGGCCGCAGATATCGAAGCGTTCACAATGCTAAACCTCAAGTTGACATTGAGAGTCTGGGCATGATGCAGTTCACTGCGATGGGGGTCTTCCGACCCCGCGCACAACGAGGAGCCGATATGACTCGTTCCACCGTCTTCCGCCGAGCCGCAATCGTTCTCGCGTCCGCAGCCGCCTTCGGCATGCTGTCTTCGGGACCGGCATCGGCAGCACCGGTCGCCGACTTCGCGAAGGGTGCCGCCGAACTGCAGGCGCTGGCCACCGAGGTCTCCCCCTCCGCGACCGCGGCCGTGGACGCCCTTCTCGGCGCCAGCGTGTTCATCCCGAAGGACGTGCTCGAGGTCGGACTCACCACACCGCAGGACTTCATGTACCCGTCCCCCACGCTCGGGTGCGGCGTCGCCGACAAGCCCGCGACGGTCACGCTGGCGAGCGCTCAGGGCGGACCGAACCTGTTCCCCCAGATCACCGCCAACCAACTCCGATTCCAGGCCATCCCCGCCTACGTCGCGATCCCGCAGACGTCCGACCTCAGCGTCGCCTGGATCAACCTCACGACGTTCCAGGGCGGGATCGTCACGCTCGACGACAAGCTGCCGATCATCAATACCCCGCTGCTGTCGAAGATCGTCGACACCGGAAAGGGAACCGTCCTCGCGACGATGTTCGGCACGGTCGGCTACGCCGACTCCGTCACGTGCACCGTGGTCCCGACCGTCGGCACCTTCACCGTCTAGCGGCAGTACGCTTCCCCACCCGCCGGCCTACGAGCCGGGTCGCACCAGGCCCGTCTCGTAGGCCAGCACCACTGCCTGGACCCGGTCGCGGACGTTCAACTTGGTCAGAATCCGGCCCACGTGCGATTTGATGGTCGACTCCGAGAGGAACAGCTGACCGGCGATCTCCGTGTTCGACAACCCGGTTGCGACCAGCTGCAGCACTTCCCGTTCACGCTCGGTCAGCACGTCGAGGACCTCCGGGTCAC
This sequence comes from Rhodococcus mengyinensis, assembly GCF_048381435.1. NCBI lineage: Bacteria > Bacillati > Actinomycetota > Actinomycetes > Mycobacteriales > Nocardiaceae > Rhodococcus > Rhodococcus mengyinensis. Next base: position 8,767 of record NZ_JBLWIT010000131.1, read on the forward strand.
GAAGCGGACCCGGACCGTCGTCGAGGAACCTCGCCAGCAGCCGGCGGGTCACCTTCGGCGACACCACTGCGTCCCCCGCGGCCACACTGCGGATGGCCGACACCAGGTCTTCCGACGGGGTGTCCTTGAGCAGGAAGCCGCTGGCCCCGGCCCGCAACGCACCCATGGCGTGCTCGTCGAGGTCGAAGGTGGTCATCACCAGCACGCGGCTCGCGACCCCCGACTCCAGGATCTGGGCGGTCGCGCTGACCCCGTCCACCACCGGCATGCGGACATCCATCAGCACCACATCGGGTTCGAGTTTGCGGACCGCGGCGACGGCGGCCGCGCCGTCGCTCGCCTCCCCGACGACAGTGATGTCGTCCTGAGCGTCGAGCACCATGTTGAGGCCCATCCGCATCAGTTCCTGGTCGTCGACGAGTAGCACGGTGATCGGCACAGCGCCAACCTAACACCGCGGTCCAGGTAGGCGCCCGGCCCGCGGTACGCGGCGGTCACGACTGGATAACCAAACCAAGACCGGCAGAAGCGCTGGCATACGCTCGAAGTCTGCCTATGATCGAATCGGCGGCCAGTCGGAGTGCCCACAGATCGGGGTGTCCAGATGCGAATCGCGGATGTGTTGCGGAACAAGGGTCCGGCCGTGGTGACGGTCGATCCGGAGATGCCGGTCAGCACGCTGATCGGCGAACTCGCCAGGCACAATGTCGGTGCCCTGGTGGTGACGGAGAACGACGCCGTCGTCGGGATCGTCACCGAACGCGACGTGGTGCGCCGCATCCACGAACGCGGCCCAGACATCCTGAATGCCCGGGTCGTGGACATCATGACGACGTCGGTGTTCGCCTGCCTCCCGACCGACACCGTGGACAGTCTCGCCGAAACCATGACCGAACGCCGGATCCGGCACCTGCCGGTGATCGTGGACGGGCAGCTGGTCGGCATCGTCAGCATCGGCGACGTGGTGAAGAGCCGGATCGGCGAGTTGCAGACCGAACGCGACCAGCTCGAGTCCTACATCGACCACGGCTGAACGAGAACCTCATGGCCCTGTTCGTCGTGGAATACACGTACAGCCCCGAGACGTCGTCCCTCCGCGACGACCACCGGACACAGCATCGTGGGTGGCTCACCGAACTGGTCCGCCGCAAGGTAATCCGCTCGACCGGCCCCCTCGCCGACGGCCACGGTGCGCTGTTCATCGTCGACGCCGAGGACGAGGACGCCGTCGCACGCCTCTTCACGCAGGATCCGTTCGCCCAGGAGAATCTGGTGCAGAACGTGCAGATCCGCGGATGGACGCCCGCGATGGGCGAATTCAGCGAGTAGGACGCACGTCACACCCAGCCGAACGGGGCTCGGCTCCGAATACCTCTAGCGGATCGTTCTGCGCACGCCGCGATGATCGCTGTACCAGTCGTCGTCGGGGCGAAACATCGAAGGAAGTACGCATGCCCGGGTTCCCCCTCGCACCGGCCGACAGCCTCGGCCAGGACGCGTTCACCTCGCTGGTGGTCTCTCTTCCGCGCCCGGTCAGCGTCTATGACGACCGACGGCAACTGGTGTTGACGAACCCCGCCCTCGCCGACTTCGTCGGATACCGATTGGACGAATTCGATCGTGTGGACCTCGCGGGATTGATGCACCCGTCGGATGCGCCGCGATGGTTCGGCCTGGTCCGAGGTGTCCTCGACACCGGCACCGCCCACGCCGGGTATGCCCGCATCCGGCACAGGAACGGGAACTGGCTGTGGGCGCACGGGTTCGCGTCCACGTTCACGTCCGCGGACACCCGCTTCGTCGTGCTCGTGTGGCAGGACAGGACCGACGACGTCTGGAACAACCCGCGCTTGCTCGACGAGGCCGACGTCGTCCGTTCGCGGGCGATCATCGAACAGGCCAAGGGTGCGCTGATGCTCGTCTACTCCCTCTCCGCCGACGCCGCCTTCGACCTCCTGACGTGGCGGTCACAGGAGACGAACACGAAGATCCGCGTGATCGCCGAGCAACTCGTTCTCGCGTTCGGCGACGACATCCGCGCGCCCACTTCGTTTCGCGACCGTTTCGACGCTCTGCTGCTCACCGCTCACGAGCGGCGCAGCCGATAAGAAAGCCCGGGGCGGTCCCGCGACCTGGGGGCTCAACCCGCGGAACCTGGGCCGGTGGTGCCACCGGTGACGCTTCCGACCCTGGGGCGTCGATTTCCCGCCTTGTCGAATGACTAAACAGTCGGCGGGCACCAGCGCGTGCGCGCGGTACGACCTTTCCGGCGACCGGGACCGTGCGGCCGTCGAATTCGGCGGCTGCCAGCAGCAGTCGCGGCTCCCCTCTCTAGGATGTCGCGGTGTCCACAGGATTGCTGAACGAACCGCTCGAGCGGTCTGCCCCGCCACCGGTACCGAGACCGTTCCGGGCGCCGATGATCCTCGCCGCGTCCGGCGCGGTGTTGGCCGCCGTGTTGTTCTGGATCGTCTCCGGCAGCCTGACGGACGATGCCTACATCAGTTTGTCGGCCGCCAGGAACCTCGCCGTCCACGGGGAGTGGGCGATCGTCCACGGCCTGACCGCGAACACGTCGACGTCCCCGCTCAACGTGCTCGCGCTCGGGGCACTGACGTTCCTGACCCGGTTGTGGGGCCCGGGCGACCCCCTGTTGGCACTCGGAATGCTCAACGTCGCGGTCACCGCCCTGTTGGGCTGGGTACTGGCGCGGATGTGCCGGCGGCTCGGCATCGGGACCGGGTGGGCGGTACTCGCCGGCGCGCTGGTGGTGTTCAACCCGTTCGTGTTGTCCGCGGTCGGGCTCGAGGTGCTGCTGATCCCGGCGGCCGTCGCGGTGATGGTGTGGTTCGCGCTCGAGGGCCGGGCCGCCTGGTTCGGTGCGGCCGCGGGGATGGCGGCGCTGGTACGTCTGGACCTGCTCGTTTTCGTCGTGGTCATCGCCGCCCTGTCACCGGCGATTCGCACGCAACTGCGCCGCGCCCTCGCCGGCTTCGCCGCGATCGCAGGGCCGTGGTACCTGTTCAGCTGGGTCGTCCTCGGTTCGGCGCTGCCCGACACCTTCCTGATCAAGCAGGGCCAGGCCTCCGACGTGGGCGGCTACAACTACCTCACCGGCCCGATCATGTACTTCGAGTCCAACCCGTGGCGGACCGTGGCGGCATTCGGTCCCGCGGTCCTCGCGCTCGTGCTGATTCTCGTCGCGCTCGCCTCGTACGCCAGACCCTGGAAGCGACCGGTGCCCGTCCCCGTGCCGCTGCTCGCGCTCGGCTTGTCCGGCGCCCTCTACTACGTCGCCTACGTCGTGCTCGACACCGTGCCGTACCACTGGTACTACGTGGCGCCGGCGACCACGCTGGCGATGTTCGCCGTCCTCGCCGCCGGCATCCACTGGAGCGCCGCGCGCGACACCCCGTACCGCGCCGCCGCAGGCACGCTGGCCGGCCTCCTCGCCGTGCTGGGAGTCGGCGCCGTGTACTACGACGTCGAGAGCGGTCTCCCGTGGGAGGCACCCCCCATCTTCGGTAACTGGGCGAGCGCGCAGGACTACGAACGGGTCGGCCGGGCGGTCGGGACACTCGTCGGGGAGGCGCCGGTGCGATCCCCCGGTGAGATCGGGACCCTCGCCTACTTCTGTGAGTGTGTGATCGTCGACGAGTTCTCCGACCGCGGATTGGTGGTCGAGGACCGGTTGGTGCCCCGTCTCGCGGAGGCCACGGAACCGGCGCGAACGTTGCTGCGCGCCAACTACGCCTTCTTCGACTACCGGCTCGCACCCGTGAATCCCGCGTTCGATCTCCGGTACGAGGACGGCCGTGGTCCCGGCGGTCCGATGTCCTGGGACGTGTTCTCCGCTGCCCGCGGAGCCGGTCACTTCATCCTGGTGCCGCTCACCGGCGGCTGACGCCCTCGAACACGTCGTAGCCGGGGGTGAGGACGTGATCCGGGTCGAACCTCCGTTTGGCCTCGTCGAGGCGGTGGAACGCCGACCCGAAATGCCGGCGCCAGTCTTCGGGGGACATGGGGACCGCGCTCACCGGGTAGAGCGCGCCGCCGGCGTTGCGGACGCGGTCGTACAAGGCCCTGTTGGAGTCAACGAGCCGGTTGGCGTCGCCGAGGTCGGCGGTCGTCGGCACCCGGACGAAGTTGAACGCGAAACACAGGCCCTCCGAGGGTGTCCGCAGCAGTGGACTGGTGATCGCTCCGGTGCGGATCGGCGACAGCACGATCTGACCGAACTTGCCGAGGTCGGTCGCAGGATCAAGCCTGCCCAGCTCGTCGTCGACCAGCGACTCGACGTGCGAGTCTCCGATGAAGGTGGTGATCCAGGGGTGCGGGTGGAACCACTGGCCGTTGTCCCGCAACGCCGCTTCCAGCCCGGCCAGTCGCTCGAGGTAGTCGACGTACGCAATCGTGCCGGGCATCCGTCCGGCGGGGTCGTCGGACAGTCCGGCGAGCAGGAGGTCGTCGTCCGGCGGGCTCCCGGTGAAGAACTTCGCCACGTCCAGCTGGAACGAGAGCTCACCGGTCGGTGCTGCCAGGATCGCCCCCTGCACCGCGTCGAAACCCGCTTCCGCGGACAGGAGGCGCGCGTCCTTCAGCATCCCCGCCAGGTTCGGGTAGACCAGCACGAACCTGCGCACCTGCTCGGGTGCCGCGACGAGTTCGAGCGTCGCCTCGGTGATCACGCCCACCTGGCCGAGCCCTGCCCGCACCGCGTCGAACAGGTCCGAGTGGCTCTGTGCCGAACAGGTGATCGTCTGCCCCGTGCCGGTCACCACGTCCATCGAGATGACGTTGTCGCTCTGGACGCCGTACCGCGAGGTCGTGCCGCCCACGCCCCCGACGACGAGGGTCCCGCCGACCGACAGGTCGAGGTAGTCGGTGAGCACGGGCGGGGTCTGTCCCCGCGGCAGCGTCGCGGCGAGCACCTCGCGCCACGTCGCGCCCGCGCCGACGACGATCCGGTCGCTCGCCGCCCGGCCGACGGAGTGCCGCGTCGACATGGCGGCCACGATGCCGTTCCGGGCTCCGGATCGTCCCCACACCGAGTGGCGCTGCCCCTGCGCGGCGCACGTGCGGCCCCGCTTCGCGGCCCAGCGGATCGTCGCAGCGACGTCGTCGGCGGATCCCGGTAGCAGGACGGCCTCCGGTTCCGTGTGCACGAGGTGCCCGAAATCGTCGGCGGCCCGTTCTCGCGTCGCTTGATCGAACCGCAGCTCGCCGTCCAGCGCCGGCGGCGGCAGATCGGTGGTCCGTGCGTTGCGAAGGTGCGGGTCCATCGGGTTCTCCTTTCATGGATTCTACGACCCGCCTGCCAGGTCACGAGGTTGCCGATCCTCGCTTTGCGTCGAGTCGGTGAAGCAGTGCGCGCGCGCCGTCGAGGAGCAGTTCGAGTGCGTCGGGATAGGCACTGCGGTCGGAGAGGTCGACGAGCAGGCCCGCGGTGGCGGCGATGTGCGGGTGCGTCTCGGCCGGGAGTTGCGCGTAGGACGATCGCCACAGTTGCCGGTCGGACTCACGGACGTCCTCGGGCAGTGCGAGTTCGGCTCCGTCGAGGGCGGCGAACGCCAGCATCTGATCGACGAACGCACGGTAGAGGCGCACCGCTGCGCCGTCGGGGAACCCCGCCTCGCGCAGTATCCCGAGGATCGTGTCGACGGCCGCTTTCTCCGAGGTGCGACCGCTGACACGGCTGGCCGACAGGACTGCCGCCTGGGGGTGGTCCAGATACGCTGCATGCGAACGTATTCCGAGGGAGTGCAAGTCGCGCCACCAGTCTCCGGTGGGTTCCCACCCGCGGAATGACCGGCCGATCAGCTCGTCGGCGATCGCCAACGTGAGGTCGTCGATGCCGCGGAAGTACCGGTACAGGGTGCTGGGGTCTGCCCCGAGCGCAGCACCGAGGCGGCGGACGGACAGGCCCGCGCTGCCGTGGTGCCGCAGCAACCGCAGTGCCGTCTCCATGATCAGCTGCTCCGAGAGAACTCCACCCTGCTTCGTCGGCCTGCGCCTCTTCCGGGCCGAGTCCGAGACCACCTGCTTCGCCATTCCGGGATCCTTCCGTCGGACGCAGCTTATGCCAACACCGTTGACGGTGTAAGCGGCGACGGTGTTGCATGTCACAGGCAGGGAGCGAAGCCCCAGGCCGCGGGCACGAGACACCGGACCGGCGCGTGGCCTCTCGTCCCTCTCCACCTCCAGCGAAAGCGACGCACACATGGCAGCAGTGAACAACGGCGCGGCGGACGCGCCGAGGGCGACGTCCCTCCGCAAATCCCTCGGCGTCATGGACGGAGTTGCGATCGCCGCCTCGAGTACCGCGGCGACGACCAGCATCGGTGTCGGTTTGGGGGTCATCGCCGCCGTGGTCGGTCTCCAGATGCCGGTGGTGCTGTTACTGGCGTTCGTCCCGATTCTGGGAATTGCAAGCGGATACGCCCGGCTCAACCGGGTCGAACCCAATTGCGGCAACAGCTACGTCTGGGTGGGCCGCAGTCTCAGTCCGTGGCTGGGTTTCCTCACCGGGTGGATGGCCATCGTCGCGGTTGTCGTGTTCATGGCCTACACCACCGCGATCGCCGGGTCGGCGATCCTGCAACTCGCCGGCATGGCCGGCCTGCACGGCATCGGCGGGCTCGCTCTCGATCCCGACTCCACGCTGCAGTCGACGATCTTGGGGCTGACGATCCTCGGTGCGGTGACCTTCACCGCCGTCCGCGGCGTCGCGGTCGCGGCACGGCTGCAGAAGTATCTCCTCGTCTTCGAGTACGTCGTGTTGATCGGCTTCTGCACGTATGGACTGTTTGCCGGGAGCCAGCCGTTCTCCCTGTCCTGGTTCAATCCCTTCGCGATTCCGTCGTTCGCCGTGCTCGCCGAGGGCATGGTGATCGCGGTCTTCTTCTACTGGGGTTTCGAAGCGGCGTTCAGTGTGAGCGAGGAGGTGCGCGATCCGCGCGATGCGTCCCGCGCCGGCGTGATCACCGTCTTCCTGGTCCTCGGCTTGTTCCTGCTCGGTGCGGTGGCCTTCCAGCGCGTCCTCACCCCCACGGAACTGGCGGACAACGGGACCGTCGGGCTCGCGTTCCTCGGCGAGGCACTCGCCCGTCAGCCGCTGGCCGCGCTCCCCGTGGTGGCGCTGATGTTCTCCGTCGTCGCCTCGCTCCAGGCCACCGTGATACCCAGCGCGCGTGGACTGTTCGCGATGGGCCGGGACCGCACGCTCGGCCCGGTGTGGACCCGCATCCATTCCCGCTATGGAACCCCGGCGGCCGGAACCGTGCTGCTCGGCGGCATCTCCGCCGTGGTCGCACTGCTGGCCACGGTCATCCCCAAGCTCAGCGACCTTCTCGGTGCGGGCATCAGTTCGATCGGTCTGGTGGTCGCCCTGTGGTACGGCCTGACGGCGCTCGCCGCCGCCGTCCGGTTCCGCGGACTCCTGCGCGAACGTCCGTGGGAGGGACTGCGCGCGGTCGTGTTTCCCGCCGTCAGCGCCCTGGTGTTGCTGGCGTTGGGCGGTTACCTGGGCTGGATCTTCTACACCTCGGCAGATCATCTCGAGTTCAGCGCGACCAACGGTTGGTTTCAGCTGCTGTTCCCGGTCCTCATCCTGATCTCGGGGCTGGTGGTGGCCGCGCACGCGAAGTGGGTCCGGCGGTCGCCCTACTTCGTCACCGGACGCGGAACAGATGCCGACGCCGCCGACCTGCTCGGTGCACCCACCGAGGTTCCCGTGACCACCCGTTCCTGATCAGCGCGACGCGACCTGATCCGACCACCGACGAAATCACTTCCCGACAGGAGATTTTCGATGTCAGCAGAACCCGCAGATCTGGTCTTCACCGGCGGATCGATTGCCACCCTGGACCCGGCCCGCAGCCGCGCCACGACGGTCGCGGTCACCCGTGGCCGGATATCGGCTGTCGGCCACGACGAGGTCCGGGAGTTGATCGGCACCCGCACCGAGGTCGTCGACCTCACCGGCAGGCTGCTGCTCCCCGGCTTCCAGGACGCGCACATCCATCCCGTGGTGGCCGGACTCGAGTACGCCCGGTGCAACCTCACCGGCGTCAGCGATGCCGCCGCCACCCTCGCCGTCATCCGCAGCTACGCCGACGCACACCCGGAGTTGCCGTGGATCGTCGGCGGCGGGTGGTCGATGGAGGCGTTCGACGGGGGGACACCCACCGCGCAACTCCTCGACACCGTCGTGCGGGATCGGCCGGTGTTTCTGCCCAACCGCGACCACCACGGGGCCTGGGCCAACACGAGAGCCCTGGACATCGCGGGCATCACCCGAGACACCCCCGACCCCGTCGGCGGACGAATCGAACGCGACGCCGACGGCGTGCCGACCGGCATGCTCCAGGAGTCTGCGATGGAGTTGGTCGGCTGCCACACCCCGCAGCACACGCCCGACGACCGACTGAAGGCCCTGCTCCATGCCCAGCAGCACCTGCATGCGCTCGGCATCACCGCCTGGCAGGACGCGCTACTCGGCGACACCTCCGGGATCTCGGACGTCTCGGACGCCTACCTGACCGCGGCCGGCGACGGGTCCCTCACTGCGCGGGTGGCGGGCGCCTTGTGGTGGGATCGCGATCGGGGCGCCGAGCAGATCCCCGACCTGCTCCGGCGACGTTCCCGTCTCCGCGTCGGGAGGATGCGGGCCGACACCGTGAAGATCATGCTCGACGGTGTCGCCGAATCCCGCACCGCGGCCATGATCTCCCCGTATCTGGATGGATGCGGCTGCGCGACAGCCCATTCCGGCACCAGCTTCGTCGACCCGGACGCGCTGCGCGGGTACGTCACCGAGCTCGACGCCCTCGGCTTTCAGGTGCACTTCCACGCGCTCGGCGACCGGGCCGTGCGCGACGCGCTCGACGCGGTCGACGCCGCTCGGACGGCGAACGGACTCCGCGACACCCGGCCGCACCTCGCCCACCTTCAGGTCGTGGACCCGGACGACATCCCGCGCTTCCGCGCGCTCGGCGTCACGGCCAACATGCAACCGCTGTGGGCAGCCCACGAACCGCAGATGGACGAACTCACCATCCCCTTCCTCGGGGACGAACGCTCCCGCCGGCAGTACCCCTTCGGTTCCCTGCTGCGCTCGGGCGCAACGCTGGCGGCCGGCAGCGACTGGCCGGTCAGCAGCGCCGACCCGATCCACGGCATCCACGTCGCGGTCAATCGCGTGCTGCCGGGCCGGGACGGGCAAGGCCGCCCGGTGTTCCTCCCGGAGCAACGAATCGACCTCACGGCCGCACTGACCGCTTACACCGCCGGGTCCGCGTACGTGAACCACCTCGACGACACGGGGAGCATCGAGGTGGGCAAGCTCGCCGACCTGGTAGTCCTCGACCGGGACCCGTTCACGGGAACTGCCGACGAGATCGGCGGGAGCCGGGCGGTCCTGACCTATGTGGGCGGTGATCGCGTCTACACCGCACCGGACGCCTGAGGTCCCGCGGGAGGAGGCCCTGTTCGGTGGCCGCGGATG
>NZ_JBLWIT010000131.1:18319-58049 GCF_048381435.1 Rhodococcus mengyinensis
CCGCGGCCACACTGGAGATGTCCCGCCGAAGTCAGGAGACAGTGATGGGCGACAACAGGCCGTTCGGGTTCGACCCCGACGATCTCGACCGCGTGATCCGTGAGGCCGGCGAGGAATTGCAGGGCGTCAAGGACCGGATCGTCAGGTTCCTGGACCAGGCGGATTCTCAGATTCCGTGGACGGGCGTGTTCGCGGACTTCGCCCGCTCGCCGCGCGGCGCGTCGAAGCCGGAAACCGCCGGCGAGACCGGTGACGGTGTGTGGGCGATCTACACGCTCGACGACGAGGGCGTCGCACGTGTCGAGCAGGTGTATGCCACCGAACTCGATGCGCTCCGCGCGCACAAGCACAACACGGATCCCCACCGGTCGGTGCGGTTCCTCCCCTACGGCGTCACCGTCAGCGTCCTCGACCAGCCGGAGGAAGCAGCGCCACCGGAGACGGAGTGACCGGGGCCGCTCAGTCCTCCAGCTCGAGCGGCAGCTCCGCGGTGACCCGCCAACTGCCGTCGGTCTGCCGTCCCGCCTCGAGGGTGCCGTGCAGGACGGCGACCCGCTCTCGCATGCCGAGCAGCCCGTTGCCCGACCCGAGCGAGAACTGTCCGGACGAGTTGCCGTTGTCGGTGATCTCGACGAGCACGTCCGTCTCGCGGCGCCGCACCCGCACTTTCGCGCGCGGACGTTCCCCGGCGTGCCGCAGCACATTCGTCAGCGATTCCTGGACCAGCCGGTGGACGCCGAGGCTGACCGCGGGGCTGATGTCGTCCAGCTCCCCCGTCAGTTCGAGTTCCACGGGCAGGCCGGCGCTGCGCATCATGTCGACCACCCGGGCGAGGCCGGCCGTGCCGTGCTGGGGCATGTCGTCGGTCGCCGGTTCGGTGCGCAACAGCGAGACGGTGCGCCGCAGTTCCGCCAGGGCCTCCCGCCCGGTGCTCGCGATGTTGGTGAGCGCCTGCTTCGCGATGTCGGGGTTGGTCTTCAGGGCGTAGGACGCGCCGTCGGCCTGCACGATCATCACGCTCACGGCGTGCGCGACCACGTCGTGCAGTTCCCGGGCGATCCGGGTCCGCTCGGCGGCCACCGCGTCCTCGGCGCGGCGATCCCGGTCGTAGTCGGCGACGACGAGGCGTGCGGCGACCTCCTCGTCGTAGGCCCGGCGGGCGCCGAGGAACTCCGCTGTGATCCAGGAGAGCGCGAAGACGAGGACGGAAAACAGTCCGGCCGCCACCAGTTCCTGTTCCAGCAACCAGATCGACAGGGCCGAATCGACGGCGAGGCCCACCGCGTACACCGCGGCCGTGCGGCGGTCGACGTAGGCGACGAGCGTATAGAGGGCAACGGCAAGGGCCAGCAGACCGGGATGTTCGGCGTCGAGGTCACCGATCGAATAACTGATGAAGGTGATCGTGATCGACGTCACCAGAACGGCACCGGCCGCCGCCCGCGGGTACTTCCGACGCCACGCGATCGGCAGGCACAGCAGGAAACCCATGACCAGCTGCACCCACGGCGAGCGGTCTCCCGACGCGGTGAACACGAACACCTCGAGGGTGAACAGGATCGCCGCCAACATCGAGTCCGCAACCGTCGGCTTTCCTCGCAGCCACAGACTGAACCTCCGCATGTGCACAGCGTAAGTACCTCAGGGTGGGTGTGGTTGAGTCTGCACCATGAATGTGGGTGACTGGGCGCTTCTTCTCACCGCCGCGACGGCCGCCGGGTGGGTGGACGCCGTCGTCGGCGGCGGCGGACTGATCCTCATTCCCGCACTGTTTCTCGTCGCACCGCAGCTGACGCCGCAGGCGGCGCTGGCCACCAACAAGCTCACCGCGTTCACCGGCACCTCCGCCGCCGTCGTCACGTTCGCGCGCCGGATCCCCATGAACTGGCGGCTGCTGGTTCCCGCCGGCCTACTCGCGGCGGTGGCGTCCGCGCTCGGCGCGGCAACGGTGTCGCGCATCGACAAGGACGTCTTCATCCCGCTCATCATGGCGGTACTCGTCGGCGTCGCCGTCTTCGTGACGATCCGTCCGCAGCTCGGGACCACGCTGGCGAAGGATCCGCCGACACGGCGGAAGGTCGTCGCAGTCGTCCTGCTGTCTGCCGGGCTCCTCGGTTTCTACGACGGCCTGTTCGGGCCGGGCACCGGAACATTCCTCATCATCAGCTTCGCCACGTTCCTCGGCACGGAGTTCGTGCGCAGCGCGGCGATGGCGAAGGTGATCAATCTGGGATCGAATCTCGGTGCGCTGGTGTTCTTCGCCGCCACCGGCCACGTGCTGTGGGCACTCGGTCTGGGTATGGCGGTCTGCAACGTGATCGGCGCGGTCATCGGTTCGCGAATGGCCTTGAGCAAGGGCGCCGGATTCGTCCGGATCACCCTGCTGATCGTGGTGATCGCGATGGTGATCCGGTTGGGTTGGCAGCAATTCGGCTGAGCGACCGACTACGGTGGTCCAGGTGACGGCTCCACGACAGGTTGATCCGGAATTCCTTGCCCTCCCCCTGCGTTCGCTGGCGGACGCGGCACTCGCCGCTGCCCGCGCGGCGGGTGCGTCGCACGCCGACCTGCGCGTGCATCGGCTGACCAGCCAGTCGCTGCGGCTGCGCGACGGTGAGGTGCAGTCGGCAGTGGACACCAGCGAACTCGGCTTCGCGGTGCGTGTCGTCGTCGACGGCACCTGGGGTTTCGCCTCGCATGCCGAGCTGACGCCGGCGACCGCCGCCGCGACCGCGGAACAGGCCGTCGCGGTCGCCCGGGCGTTGCGTGGACTGAACCGGGAGCACGTCGAACTCGCCGCCGAACCGGTGCACACGGATGTCCACTGGGTGTCCGATTACGACGTCGATCCGTTCGAAGTTCCCGCCTCGGACAAGATCTCGCTGCTCGGTGAATACTCCCGCAGGCTACTCGGATCCGACGGCGTCGACCACGTCACCGCCGGATGCCTGCAGGTGAAGGAGCAGACGTTCTACGCCGATCTCGCCGGATCGTCCATCGTGCAGCAGCGGGTGCGGCTGCATCCGCAACTCGAAGCCACCACCGTCGACCAGTCGGCCGGCGTCTTCGAGACGATGCGCACCCTCGCTCCCCCTGTCGGCCGCGGATGGGAGTACGTCGCCGGCGACGGGGTGTGGAACTGGACCGACGAACTTGCCCGGATGCCGGACCTGCTGGCCGAGAAGGTGAAGGCCCTCACCGTGGTACCCGGCCCCACCGACCTGGTGATCGACCCGACGAACCTGTGGCTGACGATCCACGAATCCGTCGGGCACGCCACCGAGTACGACCGCGCCATCGGCTACGAGGCCGCGTATGCCGGCACGTCGTTCGCCACCCCCGACAAGCTCGGCACGCTGCGCTACGGGACGCCGATCATGCACGTGACCGCGGACCGCACCGAGCGGCACGGTCTCGCCACGATCGGCTACGACGACGAAGGCGTCGAAACCCAGTCCTGGGACCTGGTGGCCGACGGGATTCTCGTCGGCTACCAGCTGGACCGGGCGTTCGCGCCCCGGCTCGGGCTGGCGCGTTCCAACGGTTGCTCGTACGCCGACTCGCCGCATCACGTCCCCATTCAGCGGATGGCCAACGTGTCGTTGCAGCCCGATCCCGACACCGACCGCAGCACCGACGACCTGATCTCCGGTGTGGAGGACGGAATCTACGTCGTCGGCGACAAGTCCTGGTCGATCGACATGCAGCGCTACAACTTCCAGTTCACCGGTCAGCGGTTCTACCGCATCCGCGGCGGGAAGCTCGACGGGCAACTCCGCGACGTCGCGTACCAGGCGACGACCACGGACTTCTGGGGTTCGATGGAGGCCGTCGGCGGCCGCTCCACCTGGCAGCTCGGCGGCGCCTTCAACTGCGGCAAGGCGCAACCCGGCCAGGTCGCGGCCGTCAGCCACGGCTGCCCGTCGGCACTCTTCCGCGGCGTCAACGTACTGAACACTCGGACGGAAGGCGGCCGATGATCGCACCGCAGCAACTCGTGGAGCAGGTCCTCGCCCGGGCCACCGTGGACGAGACCATCGTGATCGTCACCGATGCCAGCGAGGCGTCCCTGCGGTGGGCAGGCAACTCGATGACCACCAACGGGGTGTCCACGTCGCGCAGCTGGACCGTCATCTCGATCGTCCGGGCCGGCGAGGACGCGAGGGTCGGCATCGTCACGTCCGCCTCCGTCGACGCCGCCGACATCGACGGCGTGGTCCGCTCGGCCGAAATCGCCGCCCGCGCAGCCACACCCGCATCGGACGCGATGCCGCTGCTCACCGGCACCGACACCGACGAGCGGTGGGACGACTCGGCGGAGCGCACCGAGATCGGCGCGTTCGAACAGCTCGCCCAGGATCTGAGCATGGGCTTCGACGGCAGCGACCAGCTCTACGGTTTCGCCCACCACCAGCTGCACACCACCTGGCTGGGCACGTCGACCGGGATCCGGCGCCGGTTCGCCCAGCCGACCGGGTCGGTCGAGATCAACGGCAAACGCGGCGACGCCAGCGCCTGGGTGGGCACCAGCACCAAGGACTTCACGGATGTGGCCAGCGTGAAGTTGCTCCAGGACCTGTCGACGCGCCTCGACTGGGCCCGCAACCGGGTGGAGTTGCCCGCCGGCCGTTACGAGACGATCCTGCCGCCGTCCGCGGTCGCGGACCTCATGATCTACCTCATGTGGACCATGGAGGGCCGGGCCGCGGAAGAAGGGCACTCCGCCCTGTCGGCGCCCGGGGGCACCCGCATCGGGGAGAAGCTGAGTGCGCTGCCCCTCACCCTCTACTCCGATCCGGCCGCGCTCGGCGTGGAATACACACCGTTCGTCGTCACCGGGTCGTCGTCCGAATCGGTGTCCGTCTTCGACAACGGGATGGACGCGGGCCGGGTCGACTGGATCCGTGACGGCACCGTCAATGCGCTCGCGTACCCGCGGGCGGCGGCGAAGGAATTCGGCGCCGACGTGACCGTGCCCGGCGACAACCTGATCCTCGACGCCGGCGGTTCGGTGTCACTCGATCAGATGGTGGCCGAGACCGAACGCGGGCTGCTGCTGACCACCCTCTGGTACATCCGGGAGGTCGACCCCGCCACCCTGCTGCTCACGGGACTGACGCGGGACGGTGTCTACCTCGTCGAGAACGGGAAGGTCACGGGCGCCGTGAACAACTTCCGGTTCAACGAGAGCCCCCTCGACCTGCTGCGGAGGGTCACCCAGGGCGGAGCCACCGAGCGGACGCTGCCCCGGGAATGGAAGGACTGGTTCACCCGAACCGCGATGCCGCCGTTGCGTGTCCCGGACTTCCACATGTCGTCGGTCAGCAAGGCGCTCTGAGTCGCGGATCCTATGCGGACGCTCGTCTAGGTGACAGCCCGTACTGTTTCCGTTATAAATGCTGCAGACATCGCGCATATGAGATTGCTCACTCCAGAGCAGTTTCGCCGCGCATGTCATATTCAGGTCTCCAGAGAACGGGGCCGAAACTCACCGTAGCGCCGCGTGGCCGGCGCATGCGCCGAGTACGTCCCTTGCCCGTCTGACCAGGAGGTTTCATGCACTCCGATACCACCACCCGCGAACTGCTCCACGACCACACCAAGGTCACGAGACGGTTCGCTCTCGCCGACGTGGCACTGACGACGTTCGTCTGCCTCGTCTGCGCCACCGGAATCGGCATCATCACCGGTTCAGTTCTCGCCGCCGCGACAGGAGGACTGATCGTCGCCCTCGCCACGGCACTGATGGTGGCAGCGGTATGACCGCGCCCAGACATCAGCGAAGCACCACAACCCAGGAGATCACCGTGTCGAACGACGTACTCGAGGCCGCACCGCCCGCACATCCGATTCCGCACCGTCACCCCGACGGACGCGAGGTTCTCGCCACCGCGAAAGGCATCCTCATCGCCACCCGCGGTTACGGCGACGCCGAGGCGTTCGAGGAATTGCTCGACGTCTCCCGGCATCACCACGTCAGCGTGATGCGGGCAGCGAAGTCGTTGGTGGAGTTGGCGACTCGGCGACAGCCGTGCCCCTCCGTGACGACGCCCGCACCGTCGTACGCCCTCGAGTTCAAGGAATGGACGACGCTACTGGCGCGGTGACACCGTTCCTGTCCGCCCGGGTGAGACGCTGGTAGCCCCGGTGTGTGAGCCATTCGAGTGGCCCCCGATCGAACCGCCGCAACCACAGGCGTGACACGACGATCAGCGTCGCCGAGACGGCACCGAACAACACGATGGTCGCCGGAACGACGGTGGCGCCGTTCAACCGGGCCGCGAGGCCGAATCCCCAGCCGTAGCAGACGATCGAGCACAGGATGTTCTGCAGCACATAGCAACTGAGCGCAGTGCGGCCGACTCCCGAGAGCGCCCGACCGGCCGGGCCGGGTTCGCGTCCGTCGGCGTAGCGGTGCGCGATCGCGGCGAGTAGCCCCAACGCCACCACCGGAGCGGTCCCGTACCTGCCGAGGATCAGGCCTACGTCTCCGCCGAACAATCCGAGCGCGAAGTCCAGCGGAAGTGCGATTGCCAGGCCCGCGACCATCAGGCGCCGACGCAAGTCGCCGCGGTCCGGGTCGAGGACGCGCGCACCGTAGAGGTGTGCGCCGACGAGGAACAGGGCGATCGACAGCGGCAAGATGAAGAGCACCTCGAGTCGGAACAGCAACACGTGGTCGGCGCGGAAGACGACGAGATCCCAGAAGCTGCCGTCCGCATAGGGGTTCGGTGACAGCGGCTGGGGCTCCCGCGCGGGCGCCGAGGACAATGCCGCGACGACGAGGCCGAGCATCGCCGCGTGGACGGTCACGGCACACGCCACCCAGACGCGTTGCGCGCGAATGCCTGTGGTCAGGATGAAGGCGACGATCAATCCGGTGAGGGCGTATCCGGTCAGGACGTCGAACTCGGTGAACAGCAGATAATGCAGTGCTCCGTCGAGCATCAGCAGCCCCGCACGCCACGGGTAGCCGCCCGGCCACCGCCGGCCCCGTCGCTGCGCGGAGCGCTGCTGAATGACCAGTCCGATGCCGAACATGATGGTGAGCAGGCCGAGGAACTTGCCCTGCGCGAACTGCTGCAGTACCGCCTGCACCGGGGCCCATCCGCCGGTGGCTCGTCCGGTGCCGTTGATATACCCCACCAGACCCCCGACGTTGGTGAAGATCCAGATGTTGGTGGCGAGAGTGCCCAGGATGGCCGCACCGCGCATGACGTCGAGCGCGGCATAGCGGTGGGAACTCGACAGTTGCGACGTCATGCCTTCAGCCCTCCAGTACTTGTTAGTACGATCGTGCTAGCAAGCGCTCATGCTAACACGGTCGTGTTAACATGGCAGAGTGCCGAAGCTCATCGACCACGACCGACGGCAGCAGGAGATCGCCGAGGCCGTGTGGCGGGTGATCCAACGCGAGGGCATCGGCGCCGTGTCCGTCCGGGATGTTGCCGCGGAGGCCGGAATCTCGAGCGGATCGCTCCGACACGTGTTCGCCAGCAAGGCCGAACTCCTCGCCTATTCGATGCGGCTCGTCGCAACGCGTGTCCGCGAACGAGCACAGACCCACGCCTCGATCACCGACCCGTGGCAGCGCGCTCTCGCGGTGCTGGACGAAGTCCTCCCCCTCGACGACCGCCGACGCTGCGAAATGGAAGTGAACCTGGCCCTGGTCGCGGAAAGCCCCGCCCATCCCCTGCTGAAGGAGATCGCCCTCGACGCCCAACGGCAGCTCCGCGGTGCCTGCGCCGCGATCCTGACCGGCCTCGCTCAACGGGGCCTGATCGCGCCGGACATCGACGTCGACACCGAGGCGATGCGCCTGCACGCACTTGTCGACGGCGCGGCGATGCACGTTCTGCTCGGCGACACCGACACCCCGGACACCGCTCAGCGCATGATCGCCGACCATCTCCGCACACTCCTGTGACCGGTCACCGAAGATGCGGTGCCACATACCCGTTCCGCGAAGAGCCGACCCGCCCCCTCATCGCGCGGGCCGATAGCGGAGCCAGACGAGGCCGTCTTCGAAGGCACGGCTCGCGATGAGGTCGAACCGGATCGCTGCCGGTGCCGATCCGTGCCACAGACGATGTGTCCGCACACCAGGCAGCCGGGGGTGGACGAGCAGGCTCACCTCATCCAGCAACCCAGCGCCGAGCAGAACGCCGATCAGCGCACCCCCGCTATCCACCCGCACGACCTCCACACCGGCGCGCCCGCCGAGGATCTCCAGAGCAGCAGCCAGATCCACACGCTCGGTACCTGTCACCAACTCCTGCACCGGGCAGCCACCTCCGCGAGGCGGGGTGGCCTCGGCGTGCAAAGCGAGCACCTCCGACCAGTGTCCGACGTCCCGCAGCGCCTCCCACACCCAGTCGTCGACGCGTCCCCGGCTGTCGACAACGGCCAGCAGCGGCCCGCCCTCGAGCGGGCCGGGCCGGGGAGCGGCAGCCAACGCCTGCTCCTGCGCCAGAATCGTGTCCGCCCCCACCAGGGTCACGTCTTCTCGCCAGGTCGCCGCGAGTTCGTAGAACCGGCCCACATCCGGCTCGAAGCCCGTCGTGGCCCCGTCCAGGGCGACCGCAACATGAGCGACGACATTGGGACGCCCCTCCGAGTCGCGCGTATCTGTCGGCATACTCGTGACCGTAACTCGTTGGCTCGTTCAGCCGATCACGAGACCTATTGTTGCCCGCCGCCTGGACGGTTTCGGCAACCGACTGTTCGACGACGCCGCGTTCGGATCACGTTGTCGGTTCGATGGAGGCCCCTGCCTACCGGTCGTCGGCCGTGACGGCGAGCCCGATGGTGCCGGTCTTTCCTCGGCGCAGGAGGCTGCCTTTCATCGTGAGCCAGCCGAGGATGCCGTACTTGCGGGCGATCACGTCCCGCGTGTGATCGGTGTCGGTGGCGTCGAGGATGACGGCGCGGGCGGGAACCTCGGGCCCCTTCGGCTTGCCGCGAGCATCGCACGCAGCCACCGTCACCTCCGGGTTGCGGCGGATCCGTTTGACCTTGTAGGAGTCGGTGACCGTCCACATCAGCAGACGCTCACCGTCGGCGGCGGCCCAGAGCGGCGTCGCCACCGGAGTGCCGTCTTTCCGAAACGTGGTGAGCAGGACATACTTCGCGGACGACACCCGGTCGAATTCTGTGGTCACCGGCCCCATGCTAGACCGAACCGCGAAGCCCGGACGGTGGGTCAGTCCCCTTCGAGTTCGCCTTCGGTCTCGAGATACACCTGCCGCAGGCCGTCGAGGGTCTGCTGATCGGGGTGCTCCCACATGTCCCGCTCGGCCGCCTCGAGCAGGCGTTCGGCGATGCCGTGCAAAGCCCACGGGTTGGACTGCTCCATGAACTTGCGGTTCTGGTCGTCGAGCACGTACGACTCGGCGAGTTTCTCGTACATCCAGTCGGCGACGACGTTAGTGGTGGCGTCGTATCCGAACAGGTAGTCGACGGTGGCCGCCATCTCGAACGCACCCTTGTAGCCGTGGCGGCGCATCGCCTCGAGCCACCGCGGGTTCACGACGCGGGCGCGGAAAACCCGGGACGTCTCCTCCGACAGGGTTCGGGTGCGCACAGACTCCGGACGGGTGCTGTCGCCGATGTACGCCTCGGGTGACTTTCCGGTGAGCGCCCGCACGGTCGCGACCATTCCGCCGTGGTACTGGAAGTAGTCGTCGGCATCGGCGATGTCGTGTTCGCGGGTGTCGGTGTTCTTGGCCGCCACGGTGATTCGACGGTACGCGGTCCGCATGTCGTCGGCGGCGGGCGCACCGTCGAGTCCGCGGCCGTACGCGAACCCACCCCACGTGGTGTACACGTCGGCGAGGTCGGCGTCGCCGCGCCAGCTCTTGGAATCGATCAGCTGCAGCAGTCCGGCCCCGTAGGTGCCCGGCTTCGACCCGAAGATGCGGGTGGTCGCGCGCCGTTCGTCGCCGTGCTCGGCGAGGTCCGCCTGCGCATGTGCGCGCACGAAGTTGCTCTCCGCCGGTTCGTCCAACGCCGCGACAAGCCGGACGGCGTCGTCGAGCAGCGCCAGGACGTGCGGGAACGCGTCACGGAAGAAGCCACTGATCCGGACCGTGACGTCGATGCGCGGCCGGCCGAGCTCCTCGAGGTCGATCACCTCGAGGTTCACCACGCGGCGGCTCGCCTCGTCCCACACCGGCCGCACACCGAGGAGCGCGAAGACCTCCGCGATGTCGTCGCCGGAGGTGCGCATCGCGGACGTGCCCCACACGGACAGGCCCACCGAACGCGGCCACTCACCGTGATCGGACTTGTACCGGTCCAGCAACGATTCGGCCATCGCCTGGCCGGTTTCCCAGGCGAGCCGGGACGGCACGGCCTTCGGGTCGACGGAGTAGAAGTTGCGGCCCGTCGGGAGCACGTTGATCAGCCCGCGCAGCGGCGAACCGCTCGGCCCGGCGGCGATGAATCCGCCGTCGAGCGCGTGCAGCACCTGGCCGATCTCGTTGTCGGTCTCGCGAAGCCGGGGCACCACCTCGGTGGCGGCGAAACGCAGGATCTTCGCGACGGTGACATCTTCGGTGAGGGTGTCGGCGGCCTCAGGTTCCCAATCGGCGTCGTGCATCCCCTGCACCAGTGCGTGCGCCTGCTGCTCGATGTCGTCTACGCGGGTGCGGGATTCGTCGCCGTCCTCGCTGAGGCCGAGCGCCTCCCGGAGTCCGGGCACGTTCTGCTCGCCGCCCCACATCTGCCGGGCGCGCAGCATCGCGAGCACCAGTTCGACCTCGGCGTCGTCGCGGGGGGCCGCACCGAGGATGTGGAGGCCGTCACGGATCTGGACGTCCTTGATCTCGCACAGCCAGCCGTCGACGTGCAGCAGCATGTCGTCGAACACGTCCTCGTCGGGCCGTTCCTCGAGTCCGAGGTCGTGATCCATCTTGGCGGCACGCATCAGCGTCCAGATCTGCTGGCGAATGGCAGGCAGCTTGGACGGGTCGAGCGCGGAGATGTTCGAGTGCTCGTCGAGGAGCTGCTCGAGTCGTGAGATGTCGCCGTAGCTCTCGGCGCGGGCCATCGGCGGGATCAGGTGATCGACGAGCGTCGCATGGGCGCGGCGCTTGGCCTGCGTGCCCTCGCCCGGATCGTTGACCAGGAACGGGTAGATCAGCGGCAGGTCGCCCAGCGCGGCGTCGGTGCCGCACGACGCGGACATGCCGAGCGTCTTGCCGGGCAGCCATTCGAGGTTTCCGTGCTTGCCGAGGTGGACGACCGCGTCGGCGCCGAAACCGCCGGCGGCGGTTTCCGCGGCGATCCACCGGTAGGCGGCGAGGTAGTGGTGGCTCGGTGGCAGGTCCGGATCGTGGTAGATCGCGACCGGCTTCTCCCCGAACCCGCGCGGCGGCTGCACCATCAGCACGAGATTCCCGAACTGCATTGCGGCGATCACGATTTCACCGGCAGGATCCTGCGAGCGGTCGACGTACAGTTCGCCCGGCGCCGGTCCCCAGTGCTCCTCGACGCCCTCGCGCAGTTCCGCGGGCAGCGCCGAGAACCACTCGCGGTAGCGGGCGGCGGAGATCCGGATCGGGTTGCCCTCGAGCTGCTCCGCGGTCAGCCAGTCCGGGTCCTGTCCGCCGGCGGCGATGAGGGCATGGATCAGCGCGTCGCCGTCCTGGGCGGCGAGACCCGGCACGGAATCCGGCCCGTCCGCCGGGCCGAGGTCGTATCCGGCGGTCCGCATCTCGGTGAGCAACCGGATCGCACTGGCCGGGGTGTCGAGACCGACGGCGTTGCCGATGCGGGCGTGCTTCGTCGGATACGCCGACAGCATCAGAGCGATCCGGCGGTCGGATGCGGGGATGTGCCGGAGTCGGGCGTGCCGGACGGCGATGCCCGCCACCCGGGAGGCGCGCTCGGCGTCCGGAACGTAGGTGGAGAGACCGTCGGCGTCGATCTCCTTGAACGAGAACGGCACCGTGATCAGCCGACCGTCGAACTCGGGGACCGCGACCTGGGTGGCGACGTCGAGCGGCGACAATCCGTCGTCGTTGGACTCCCACGACTCACGGCTGCTGGTCAGGCACAGACCCTGCAGGATCGGCACGTCCAGCGCGGCCAGCGCGGCGACGTCCCACGCCTCGTCGTCGCCACCTGCCGAGACCCCGGCCGGCTTGGTGCCGCCGGCGGCGAGCACGGTGACCACCATCGCGTCCGCCCGGCGCAAAGTGTTCAGCAACTCCGGTTCGGCGGTGCGCAGCGACGCGCAGAAGATCGGCAGCGGGGTGCCGCCCGCCGCGTCGACGGCGTCGCACAGCGCCTCGATGTAGCGGGTGTTCCCGGCCAGGTGCTGGGCGCGGTAGTAGAGAACGGCGATCGTGGGGCGCTCCGGGTTCGCAGCGGGAGCGAACGGCGCGACGCCCCAGCTCGGCAGGTGGATCGGCGCCTCGAAACCGTGACCGGTCAGCAGCACGGTGTCCGACAGGAAGTGGTGCAGTTGGGCGAGGTTGTCGGCGCCGCCCTCGGCGAGATAGTTGTGCGCCTCCGCCGACACACCGGCGGTGACCGTCGAGCACTCCATCAGCTCGGCGTCCGGGGCGTGCTCGCCGCCGAGGACCACCACGGGCAGTCCGCTGGCCAGGACCGCGTCGAGGCCCTCTTCCCACGCCCGGCGGCCGCCGAGGATGCGCACCACGACCAGGTCGGCGCCGTCGAGCAGTCCCGGCAGATCCTCCTCGACCAGCAGCCGTGCCGGGTTGGCCCAGCGGTAGTCCGCCCCGCTGGCGCGTGCGCTGAGCAGGTCGGTGTCGGAGGTGGAGAGCAGCAGGATCACGTGTGGAGCCTTCCTGGGGGTGTCGCGCCCCGTGGCAGTGGTTCTGTGCGGAACCGTAGGTCGGAGGACGGCAGGTGAGGGTCTGGCTCGCCCACCGGTTTCGGCGAGCTCACAGTGGCGCGACCGCGCCGGATTTTCACCGGCTTCCTCTCCTGCTGTCGCAAGTGCTGGAGATGCTACCCGGGGCCGGACGTAACCTGGGACCATGGTCGACTCCCGTTCCCGCCCCGATGCATGCCCCGGCGCGCTGCAGGTCCACCAGGCCGCGGACGGTGCGCTCGCGCGGGTGCGCCTTCCCGGAGGTGTGCTGACCTCCCCCCAGCTGCAGACCCTCGCGGAATCGGCCCGCGACCTCGGGAACGGCGAGATCGAACTGACCTCCCGCGGCAACGCGCAACTGCGGGCGGTCCGCGACCCGCGGGAGTTCGCCCGGCGCCTCGCCGACGCAGGTCTCCTGCCGTCGGAGACGCACGAGCGGGTCCGCAACATCCTCGTCTCGCCGCTGACCGGCCGGATCGGTGGTCTCGCGGATCTGCGGGATCTGGTCGACGAACTCGACCGGACGTTGTGCGCGGACTCCGCGTTGGCAGACCTCCCCGGCCGCACCCTGTTCACTCTCGACGACGGGCGCGGCGACGTGTCGGCGCTCGGCGGCGATTTCGGCGTCCATGCGGTCAGCGAGACGGAGGTCGCCCTGGTTCTCGCCGGTCGCGACAGCGGCGCCCGGATCACGACGACGGAATCGGTGGCGGTGCTCCTCGACGCCGCCCGCGTCTTCCTGGAATTGCGCGATCAGCACTGGCGGCTGTCCGAGATCGCCGACGGGGTCGAACGGATCCTGTCGGCATTGACGCTCGCACCGACCGCCGACCCGGTGAGCGGGTTCGACGAGCATCGGGCACCGATCGGATGGCTGGACCAACCGGACGGCAACGTGACCCTCGGCGGCGGTCTCGCGTTCGGGATCCTCGACGCCCGGCTGGCCGAGTTCCTCGCCGCCGTCGAGAAGCCGGTGATCGTCACGCCGTGGAAATCGGTGCTGCTGTGCGATCTCGACGAGTGGTCCGCCGAGCAGGTCGTCCGGGTCCTCGCCCCGATGGGCCTGATCTTCGACGAGAACTCCCCCTGGCTGAACGTCAGTGCCTGCACCGGGCAGCCCGGATGCGAGAGGGCGCTCGCCGACGTGCGGTCCGACGCGCGGGATGCCGTCGCGCGCGGCGAACTCCCGGTGGAGGGCCGGCAGCACTGGTCGGGCTGCGAGCGGTGCTGCGGGCGACCCAAGGGGGAGGTCGCCGACGTCGTCGCCACGGAGACGGGTTACCGGGTGGAGGAGCCGTGACCGCGGTGCCTCTATCGTGAGCGAATGATCGAGTACATCCGAGACGGCGCGGAGATCTACCGCCAGTCCTTCGCCACGATCCGCGCCGAGGCGGATCTCAGTGCCTTTCCCGAGGACGTCTCGCAGGCCGTGGTCCGCATGATCCACGCGAGCGGTCAGGTCGACCTCGTGGACGACGTCGCGTTCACCCCCGGCGTCGTGAAGGCCGCCCGCGCGGCGCTGGCGGGCGGCGCCCCGATCCTGTGCGACGCGCAGATGGTGGCGGCAGGCGTCACCCGGAAGCGTCTCCCCGCAGACAACGAGGTGCTCTGCACCCTGCGCGACCCCCGGGTCCCGGTGCTGGCGGAGCAGATCGGGAACACCCGCTCTGCGGCCGCGCTCGAATTGTGGGGCAGCAAACTCGAGGGTGCCGTCGTCGCGATCGGCAACGCCCCGACCGCCTTGTTCTACCTGCTGGACATGATCGAATCCGGTGCACCCCGGCCCGCCGCGATCGTGGGCGGTCCGGTCGGTTTCATCGGTGCCGCGGAGTCGAAGGAAGCGTTGATCGAGCACCCGAGCGGACTCGACTATCTGGTGGTCCGCGGCCGCCGGGGTGGCAGTGCCATCACGGCTGCGGCGCTGAATGCGATTGCGAGCGAGGTCGAATGAGCTCCGAAGAGCGCGTGACCGGCAAACTGTGGGGCGTCGGCATCGGACCGGGTGACCCGGAACTGGTGACGGTCAAGGCCGCGCGGGTCATCGCCGAGGCCGATGTGGTGGCGTTCCACAGCGCCCGGCACGGCAAGAGCATCTCCCGCGCGGTCGCGGCGCCGTACCTGCGTGAGGGACAGATCGAGGAGCACCTCGTCTACCCCGTCACCACCGAGACCGTCGACCATCCCGGCGGTTACCAGGGGGCAATGGACGAGTTCTACGAGGAGGCGTCGCAGCGACTCGCCGCCCACCTCGACGCCGGCCGTTCGGTCGCGCTCCTCGCGGCGGGCGACCCGCTGTTCTACAGCTCCTACATGCACATGCACAAGAGATTGGCGCAGCGCTTCGAGGCGGAAGTCATTCCCGGGGTCACGTCGATCAGCGCCGCATCCGCCGCACTGGCGATGCCGCTGGTCGAGGGCGAGGAAATCCTGACCGTCCTGCCCGGAACGCTGCCGCCCGGCGAGCTGACGCGGCGCCTGCGGGAGACCGACGCCGCCGCCATCCTGAAGCTCGGACGCACCTACCCGGCCGTCCGGCAGGCGTTGAAGGACTCCGGCCGCATCGACGAGACGTGGTACGTCGAACGGGCCAGCACGACCAGGCAGAAGATCGACGCCGCCGACGACGTCTCGGACAGCGACGTCCCCTACTTCTCGATCGCCATCGTGCCCAGCCCGACGAACGCCCGCCGCGACGACGCGGCACCGCAAGGCGAACTCGTCGTCGTCGGGCTCGGTCCCGGCGATCAGGCCTGGACGACACCGGAAGTGCAGCACGAACTGTCGCTCGCCACCGACCTCGTCGGCTACGGCCCCTACATCGACCGGGTCCCCGAACGTCCCGGCCAGCGCCGCCACTCCAGCGACAACCGCGTCGAGGCCGAACGCGCCGCGATGGCACTCGACCTGGCGAAGAACGGCGCCCGCGTCGCCGTCGTGTCGTCCGGCGACCCGGGTGTGTTCGCGATGGCCGCCGCGGTGCTGGAAGTCGCGGCCGAGGAGCAGTGGCGCGGCGTCCCCGTGCGCATCCTACCCGGCATGACCGCCGCGAACGCCGTCGCGAGCCGGGTCGGCGCGCCCCTCGGGCACGACTACGCCGTCCTGTCGCTGTCGGACCGGCTCAAGCCGTGGGACGTGGTGGCGCAGCGCATCTCCGCGGTCGCGAGCGCCGACATGGCCTTCGCCGTCTACAACCCGGCGTCGAAGTCACGCACCTGGCAGGTCGCCGCGATGCGCGACCTGGTTCTCGAGCACCGCTCCCCCGACACCCCGGTGATCATCGGCCGCGACGTGGCCGGCGCGCAGGAGTCGGTGCGGGTCGTGCGGCTCGCGGACCTCGACCCGGCCGAGATCGACATGCGGTGCCTGCTCATCGTGGGCTCCTCCATGACGACCGTCGTCGAGAACGAACACGGGACCAGGGTGTTCACGCCCCGGCGTTATCCGGGCTGAGTACCTCAGTCGACGCGGCCGGAGCGGAGTTCGGTCACCGCGATCCGGGCGGCGTGCCCGATCGCGGCATCGACCACCGGTAGTACGGGATCGGTTCGGGCGGCGCGGGTGAAGACGGCGACCGCGACGGGAATCTCACCGGGAAACGTCACGACGGCCACCTCGTTGCGGATGGCGCCGATGGTTCCGGTCTTCCCGGCAACGTCCACCTCGGAATACGGGAACCCGGACCGGATACGGTGCTGCCAGATCTGCGCGGACATCACGTGCCGGACGAACTCGCCCTGCGGCCCGGGCACCGCCCTTCCGGTCCAGATCGCGTCGAGAAGCGAGGTCATTTCCCGCGGAGTCGTCGCGCTCGCATACGACGGGTCGTAGGCGGACACGGTCCACGCCTCGTCATTGTCGGCCAGCGCCGCGAATGCTTCCGCGGTGGTGTGCGCATGGGCGTCGATCACCAGGCTGCGGTGCGCATCCGCTGTGCCGCCGAGGATGCGCGTGCTCGTCATGCCCAGCTCGGACAGTATGCGCTCGACGCTCGCCAGTCCCACCTGCCCGAGGACGAGGTCGGCGGCGGCGTTGTCGGACACGGTCATCATCGACATCGCCAGATCCCGCCAGCTCAGCACGACGGGATCACGGAACGTCGACACCCCCGTCGGCCCCGGAGTGCAGTCGGCCGGATTGACCCGGACGGTCGCGGTCGGCGACAACTCCCCGGATTCGAAAGCACGGCACAGGGCTACGAGTAGCGGAAGTTTGTAGACCGACGCCAGAACCACGAGGTCGTCCGCGCCGACCGCGATGTCACCCGCGTCGCCGGTCGGGGTCCCGACGCGGCGGGCGTGCAGCCATCCGGTGCACCCGGCGTCGGCGAAGACGTCACGGATCCGCTTCGCCGCCGGCGGGGTCATCGATCGGCCCTCAGCAGCACCCGGTCGAGGGCGGCAGCGGACGGTGCGACGTCGGTCCCCGATCGCCAGACGATGCGCAGACGCAGCGCGAGGTCTTCGCGCAGCAGATCGACCCAGGCCACACCCGGCATCACCGTCGGTGCCGTCGCCGTCACCCCGAAATGACCGCCCGCGGCCACGTGCGTGAGAATCTCTCGCGGACCCGGTGCGATCACGATGCCCGGGTCCAGCCCCCGGACCCGCCACAAGTCGACGAACAGGTCGTGGGCAGGTGGATTGTCCGAGCGTGGACCGGTGGCCAACGCCAGCCCGCGCAGCATCCGGACCTGTGCCTTCTTCGCGACCGCGGCCGGGTGGTCGTCCGGCACCACCACCCACCGCCGAAGCTTCAGCACCGGCCCGCTGTCGAGACCGGTGAGCAGAGCGGGATGCTCGACCACGGCGACGTCGAGACTGCCCGTACGGACGGCGTCCACGAGTTCGGTGGTGGGCGCCGTGGTCGTCACCACCCGGGTGGGCCGGGTCTCGTCCGCGTCGCGAAGGGCACGGACACACCGCACCACCACACCGTCGGCCACCGAGTGCGGGACACCCCATCGCACCACCGCGTCGCGACCGCCGGCGATGCGGTGCGCTTCGTCCTCGAATCGGGCGGCGTCGGCGACGAGAAGTCGCGCACGCGGGAGCAATTGGCGTCCGGCGTCGGTGAGTCCGACTCCGCGGGCACTGCGCTGGACCAGCTCCGCGCCGAGTCGCTGTTCGAGCCGCCGCACTCCCTGTGACAGCGGCGGCTGCGTCATCCCGAGCCGGGATGCGGCGTTGCCGAAATGTCCCTCCTCCGCAACGGCGACAAAGAAACTGAGGTGGCGGAGCAGGTCCATGGCGACCATTGAACCAGTTCCGACCGCCCACGTCGGGCGACGCCACCGTTTCCCTGACATAAAACGTTGTCCTGAACTGGGGTGATAGCGCACCCGACTCGCGACGACGCCGCTTTCGTCTTTGCGCTATGAGTGTCCGCATCCGACATTTGATCCATGCCCACACACCGAAATCATCCGAAGCCCAGGCGCACCGGTCGCCGAGGTGCCGTCGCTCTCGCGCTGGCGCTGCCCCTGCTGCTCGGGGCGTGCACGGCCACCGCGGAGCAAGCCCAGCCCACCACGTCCGTGGCCGCGATACCGGATCGCCGGTCCCTCGACGCGACGATCGACGCCCTGGAGACGCAGTACTCCACGCGGATCGGAGTGACGGCAGTCAATCCCGCGACCGGCGAGATCTACAGCCACCGGGGCGACGAACGGTTCGCGATGTGCTCGACCTTCAAGGCCTACGCATCCGCGGCGGTTCTGCGCAAGACCGAGGACGGATCGACGTCACTCGACAAGACGGTCGTGATCGAACCCGGCGACCTCGTCGAGAACTCGCCGGTCACCGCCGCAGCGGTCGGAACCCCGATGACGTTGGGGCAGATCGCCGAAGCAGCGCTGACGCAGAGCGACAACACCGCCGGGAACTACCTACTCCGGGAGATCGGCGGGCCGCAGGCGATCACCGCACTCGCCCGGGACGTCGGCGACGGGAGCACACGACTGGACCGGTGGGAGACCGAACTCAACACCGCATTCCGCGACGATCCCCGGGACACGACGACACCCAACGGCCTCGCGCAGGGTTTCCGGGCACTGCTCCTCGGAGACGCCCTCGACGCGGCGAGCCGCGATCAGCTCCTCGAGTGGATGCGGGCGAGCAAGACGTCGGACAAGCGAATGCGCGCCGGTCTGCCGACCGGGTGGACTGCCGCCGACAAGACCGGTGGCGGCGGGTTCGGCACCGCCAACGATGCCGGTGTCGCGTGGAGTCCGGACGGCGCACCCCTCGTCCTCGCCATCCTCACCGACAGTCTCACCAATCAGCAGGACGCGCAGGGAAACAACCAGGCGATCGCCGACACCACCGCGGCCGTCATCGAGGGCCTGACTGCGCCGTGAGCCATCCGATCGAGGCGCGGGGAGCCGGCCGACCTGTGACGGCCCGACTCCCCCGCCGCCGAAGGCTACGGGCGACGGCAATCTCGTGCACCCGCACCTCGCTCTCGTCTGCACAGGTGACGCGATAGCTGGTGCGTCGACGGGCGGAGCGAGCTGCCGCTAGCTCACGACGTCGTGACTGCGCATCGCCCGGCGCAGCGGCCTTTCCGTCTTGGCGACGCGCCGCCCGGCCACCGTCAACATCGGGCGCGGAATTCCGATACCCATCACCGGCACCCCTGTCACATACCCTTCCCGGTAGAGGTAATTCGACGCATCGGCCACTTCGTCCCGAGTCAGGGGCGCGGGCGCCCAGTTCACGGTCTCACCGACGGCATCCGCGTCCAGAATCGGACTTCGGTACCCTTCCGTGGTCTTCGCGAGAAGCCAACGCAGAACAGCGTCACGAACCGCCCATTGACGATCGGTAGCTGCATTCACATTTCAGTCCTCCGGTAGATGCCGTTGATGCCTGCATGCACCATAGCCACCGCCCAGGAATAAGCAAGTTCGTGAGCGTTCCTGCGGTTCTTGGGATCTCACGGAAGGATGCTTCCAGCTCGGCACGACGTTCGAGTCGGATACCGAAGTGGACTTATCTACTTTCCTGGGTATGGTCGGGATCAGTTCGTGGTTGCCACTCTCGAAGATGGAGCGACAATGGCTGACAAATCCGCCGTCACGAGTTCGAAACAGTCCGCACGCACACCCGAGGAGCGGCGGGCGGAGAAGCGGGCGAAGGCCCAGGAGTCGACGGAGATCATCCGAAAGCGGAAGGGCTGAAGTCGCATTGAAGATTCATGCCGTGCTCAGCTGGCAATGAAGGGCACCGCCGTCCCAATAGTCGGTGCTGGTAATGATGTGGTTGCCTTTCACTTCCAGCATCTGCACTCCGGCCAGGTGCACACTCTGCCCTTTCGGCTCGTACGGGCCCAGGCGGCTATTCGAGTGACCGGACAGTGCGTAGGTCACCGCCGCACCGTTGCCATCGAGGAGCGTGTCATCGAGGTTCCATTGCGCGTCGGGAAATGCTGCGAAGAGCCCTGCGAGACCGGCGGCGATGTTCTCCGGTGTGCGAGGGTCCGCGCCGGTGTGATATCGCGGAGCGCTAGAGCTTTGCGACGTCCGCGGGCGGTTGGGTGACCCGCAATTCGAATGCGGGGACAGCGTGTTCGGTGTGAAGGACTCGCTGATCAAGGACTTCGTGGAGCGACCCCCAGAGACACCCCCGATGGGCGACTCATCGGCGACCGGCATTGGTCTCGATGCCGGTTCGACATAGTCCCTGCACCAGAACAGATTTGATTCTCGCCGTCGCTGCATGCATAGCTCTACCACGAAGGACGAGGAAGCCCACCCCCGGCCCGGCGCACGGAACATACACAACCCTTGACTCGGACACCTACCATCCGAGTAAACTAGGACAATATAAATCCACGTTAGGAGACGGGTATGAAGATCGTCATTTTCGGAACCGGACTCATCGGGAGTCAGGTCGCATCGAAGCTGACCGAGACCGGTCACGACGTCGCTGCACTCGGTCGCGGCGACGGCATCGACACCACCACCGGCAAGGGCGTCGCGGAGGCTGTGGAGGGCGCCGACGTCGTCGTGGACCTGACCAACTCGCCGTCATGGAAAGACGACGACGTCCTGGCTTTCTTCCGCGAATCGACGAACCACCTGCTCGCCGCCGAAGAGGCGGCAGGCGTCCGGCACCATGTCGTCCTGTCCATCGTCGGCGCCGACCGGCTCCCCGACTCCGGATACATGCGCGCCAAAGTCGCCCAGGAGGATCTGGTCAAGTCCGGCCCCATCCCCTACTCGATCGTGCGATCGACGCAGTTCTTCGAGTTCATCGCCGGCATCGCCGACGCAGGCACTGTCGGCGACACCGTCCACGCGACCCCGGCACACCTTCAGCCGATCGCCTCGCACGACGTCGTCACCCGGGTAGCCGAGGTCGCCGTCGGCGCCCCACTCGGCGGCACGGTCGAGATTGCCGGGCCGGAACCGCTCGGCATCGATGCACTCGTTCGACGGCTGTTCGCCTCGACCGGCGACCAGCGGACCGTGACCACCGACCCCGATGCCGGTTATTTCGGCGCCAAACTCGATGACGCTGCGATCACTCCGACACCTGGCGCCAATGCCTGGATCGCACCGACCACTCTGGACCAGTGGTTGCGCGAACACGCCTGAAACAATGACGCAGTACCACCCCGCAACACCGACACAGGGGCGTGGATAGAGTCGTGGCCATGAAGCTTTCCGGCGGTGTGGAGTGGGCACTTCACTGCTGCGTCGTTCTCAGCCAGGCCGAAAGCCCGGTACCCACTGCCCGGCTGGCCGAACTGCACGGTGTGTCGAAGACATACCTCGCCAAGCACCTGCAGTCGCTCGCACGTGCCGGCCTCGTCCACCCCACCGAGGGGCGCGATGGCGGATACGTCCTGACCCGCGCACCCGAGGCCATCACCGTCCTCGACGTCGTCCAGGCCGTCGACGGAACCGAGCCCGCCTTTCGGTGCACCGAAATCCGACGACAAGGAGTGCTCGCCGCCCCTCCAGAGCAGTGCCGCTCTGCATGCGGCATCGCGAAAGTCATGGCCGGTGCCGAACAGGCTTGGCGCGCATCACTATCGGGTGTGACGATCGCCGACCTCGGCGCGACGACAGACCTCGCCGGCCTCAAACACATCTTGGCGACGTCCACGACCTGAGGTCACCCGCGGCAGACCGAACGCGAGATTCCTGACTTCCCCACCGTGAACCGCCCTACGATCGATGGATGGAGACCGGAACCGACGAGACCAAGACCTGTTCGTTCTGCCGCGGTCCGATCGGATACGAAATCAAGGACGCCCATGCCGGCTTCGCGTCGCTACCCCCGGGCAAGCGGTATCGCGTCTTCCACTGCATGAATCGATGCCCACGATCAGCGCCCGACGGTCTCGAATGCGGACACCGCCACGAATACCTCTGACCCGTCCGTCAATGCTCGCCGGGAACGTTCAACCGAGCGAGTTCATGCCCTGCTC
Organism: Rhodococcus mengyinensis; assembly: GCF_048381435.1. Lineage (NCBI taxonomy): Bacteria > Bacillati > Actinomycetota > Actinomycetes > Mycobacteriales > Nocardiaceae > Rhodococcus > Rhodococcus mengyinensis. Next base: position 40,599 of record NZ_JBLWIT010000131.1, read on the forward strand.
ACCCGCGTGAGAGTCCGGGCTGAGTCTGAATCTGTCCGGGGCCGCCCTTGAAACCGCCGGCCTTACCCACCGTCCATTCACCGTCCGCACCGCACACCAGGGCGCCGTTGCGGTCTCCGGGCTTGCCGTACGTCACTGTCTCGTTGCCCTGCGAGTCCGTGTTCACGATCGGGCAGGGGCCACCGGTGGGCCCGTTCGGGCCGATCGGCTCGGCATGCGCAACGGACGCCGCCCCGAAGGCACTCAGGACGGGAAGAGCAGCGAAAGCGATGGCGGCAATGGTGCGGCGGGCGTTGATCATTCAGTATCTCCAAGGGATGGTCGGATCGTGCTTCGTTGACAGGTACAACTCTGCCCACTCCAGCGCCCGAACTGAACCACCCCTCGGGGGGCTTCGCGGCACCCCTGGGAGTGGAATCACCCCACCCTCACGGAGATCGATCGCGACCTACCGACTGCCGGAATCCGTTCTTCAGAGCCGGTTCGGACCCGAACCTTCCACGGCGAGTTGGTCTTCGGGATTGAGCAGATAGCACGCCTTCATCGACAGGCAACCACACCCGATGCATCCGGTGAGCTCGCGTTCGAGACGCTCGATACGCTTGCGCTGATCCCCGAGCTGCACCCGCCACAGCTTCGACACGCGCTGCCAGTCGCGGATCGACGGCATCCGGTCGGCCGGGAGCGTCTCGAACACCGCTCCCACGTCGGCCAATGGAATCCCGAGCCGTTTGGCCACCACGATCAGCGAGATCCGTCGGAGCATGTGCCGTTCGTACCGGCGTTGATTCCCGGATGTCCGCGTCGACGCGATCAGTCCGAGCTGCTCGTAGTAATGGAGCGCCGAGACGGCCACACCGGTCCGACGCGACACCTCCCCCACCGACAGCAGATCCTTCGGATCCAATGACATCACATCCGCCCCTTGACCTCGAGTCCACTCGAGATTTTAGCGTGGTGTGCATGACAACGACCGCCCCGTCACCGGCCAGCTGGTCCGAGCTGCTCGGACCCCGTTACCGCTCCACCTCCGCCGTCCTCGCCGGCGGCGTCGGACTGCACGCCGTCAACATCTTTTTGACGACGAGCCTGCTGCCCACCGCCATCGGCGAACTCGGGCGCGAATCGCTGTACGCGTGGAGCGCGACCGTCTTCATGGTGGCGTCCGTGATCTCGTCGATGACCGTCAGCCGGCTGCTCGCACATCGCGGGGCGCTCGGTGCGTACCTGTTCGCGCTGGCTCCGTTCTTCGTCGGCACGATGATCTGCGCCGTGAGCCCTTCGATGGAGGTGCTCCTCGTCGGACGAGCGGTCCAGGGGCTCGGTGGGGGCCTGCTCGCGGGGCTGAGTTACGCGGTACTGCGCGAGGCGCTACCGGAGCATCTGTGGGCCCGTGCAACCGCGCTGGTCTCGGCGATGTGGGGCGTCGGAACTCTGGCCGGACCGGCGATCGGTGGGCTGTTCGCGCAACTCGGCCAGTGGCGTCTCGCGTTCGTCGCCCTGGCAGTGGTCGCCGCCGCCATCGCCGTGATCGCGCCCCGGGCGTTGCCGCGCACCGAGCGTGTGCGTGGCGGAGAACCCGTGCCTGCCACGTCACTCGTCCTGCTCACCCTCGCGACGATCGCAATCAGCGTGGCGAGCATCGTCGGCAACCGGACCCACATGCTGGCCCTGATCGCGGTCGGGGCCGCATTCATCGTTCTCTTCCTGGCCTGGGAGCTGCGGTCACCGCGCCGGGTGTTGCCGCAGTCGACGTACACCCAGGCGTCGTCCCTGAAGTGGATCTACCTCACCATCGCGGTGCTCGCGTCCGGCACCGTGTCGGAGGCCTTCACACCGCTGTTCGGTCAACGGCTCGCCGGACTGGTGCCGTTCGCCGCGGGATTCCTCGGCGCCATGATGTCGGTGGGATGGTCGGCGACCATGATCTTCAGCTCCGACATCTCCCGCCCGCGGGCGCAGACGGCGGCGAAGATCGCCGGACCCGCGGTCCTCGCCGCCGGCCTGCTCCTCACGGCGGCCCTCTGGCGTGACGACGCCGGACCGGTCACGGTGATTCTGTGGGCGGGCGCCCTGGCCGCCGCAGGTGCCGGAATCGGCCTCGCCTTCCCGCACCTGATGGTCGCCGCCATGCGGAGCACCGACGACGAGCAGGAGGGAGCGAAGGCCGCGGCCGGGCTCAACACGGTCGAGTTGATCGCTATGGCCGTGGGGTCAGCGGTCGCCGGTGTGCTGGTCAATCTCGGTGCGCCCTCGGCCCTGGCCTCCGCACGACTGCTCTTCCTCGGCCTCGGCGTCATCGCGGCGGCCGGCGTGTTCACCGCGTACCGCGCGACCCGGCAAGCCGAGCGCGAGGACGCCGGACCGCCCTACGTCCGCGACGCGAAGTGAGCTGCGCGACGCAGAATGTCGTGGGCGCGGGCGAGTTGCGGCGGATGCCCGCCGTGGGTAACACGACTGCCGTCCGCACCCAGACGCGCGATCGTCGTTTCGGCCCAGGAGATATCGTTCAAGTCGGGTGCCAACGCGGTGTTGATCACCGGCACCTGCTCAGTAGCGAGGGTCAGTTTTCCGGTCATCCCCATCTCACGGCCCAAACGCGTGTCGTCCCGTACGGCCTCGGCGTCGAGCGACAGTGTCGGTCCGTCGATCGGGGCTCCGATCCGGGCCGCCCTGCTCGCATTGACGAGCCGGGATCGGGCGTACGCCAACGCCATCGGGGTTCGCCCGGCACCGGTGTCGCGGCAGTAGTCGCCGATGCCGAACGCGAGTCGAGAGACGGGAGCGGTGCGAGCGATGTCCTCGGCTGCCACGATCGCGGCCGCGGACTCGACGAGGGCGACCACCGGAACACCGGGAATCTCTTCATCGGTGTCCCGTACCTGTTCGGGCGATTCGGTTTTCGACAGCATCAGCCCGCGCAGTCCGGGCAGACCGCGGATCGCGTCGAGGTCGCGCTGCCAGTGCGGGGTGGTCGCGTCGTTGATCCGCACCCAACCTGCATTCCGTGCGAGCCACTCGGCGGTGCAGGCCCGCCCCTCGTCTTTCGCAGCGAATGGCAAACCGTCCTCGAGGTCGATGATCAGCGAGTCGGCGCCGGACGCAGCCGCCGCCGCGAGGACCTCGCTCCCGACTGCAGGAACCAGAAGCCAACTCCGCGCCATTGCGACGCCGACCTCACTGCGCTGGGCTGTCTCGACACTCATTCTGTTCTTCCCTCGGCCATACCGAGAAGTCTGCGCGCGGCCGGTAGGCGACGCACTCGACGAAGCGGAGTGCGCAGACGGTGTCCGGTCACCGCTTCGTCAGGTGCGCCTCACATCCCGGCAGTCCGCCTCAGAAGTCGAAGCCCCAGGAGGCCGGGTTGAAGACGACGCGGTACCAGACGTTGGTCGGTTCATCGAACGTGCACGGCACGATCACGACTCCCGACGTCTGTTCGAGAGCCGCGGCCTTCCCGCAGAAGTACTCCGCGCCTTCACCGGACGTCTCGGCCCGGTAGACGGGGCCGACGTGCCAGGGTTCCGCACTCGCGGTTCCGGCACCGACGGTGGCTCCGAGGACGAGGGGTGCGGACAGTATCCCGACCAATGCTGCGGAACGCCGAGCGGACTTCTTCTGCACGAGATCTCCTTCGTAGGCGACGACACGACAGTTCTGTGTGATTAGTTCGCACAAGAACCGTCGGACGTTACCGGGGAGCCGACGCCCGCTCCTCGAACACCTGACCCGCCCCGCTCTGCTCGGCAAGTTCACGCGCGCTGTTCAGCGCTTCCTGGGCCGCCGCCTTCACCGCCGCCTTCACCGCGGCGGAATCGTCGACGGTCGCAGGCGCTTCGACAACATCCGGGGTCCCGACAACATCCGGCGTCTCGACAACATCCGGCGTCTCGGCGAGGTCAGGAGTTTCGACAGGCTCAGGAATTTCAATGGCAGGTGCAGGTGCAGGTGCAGGCGTGGTGTGGGGTACCTCGACGGGCGCTGTGCCGCCCTTTTTCAGATACTGTCCGCACACGGGCCATGCGCCGGGGCCCTGGGTCTTCAGGACGTTCTCGGCGACCCGGATCTGCTCGGCCTGGCTGGCTTCCGAGGCCACTCCCGTTCCACCGTTGGCTTTCCAGGTTTCCGGTGTGAACTGCAGTCCGCCGTAGAACCCGTTTCCGGTGTCGGTGGTCCAGTCGCCGCCGCTTTCGCACTCGGCGACTTCTTCCCAGTCGTGCGGGGCGCCTCCGGCGGTTCCGGCGCCCAGCCCGAGCAGAACGGTGACGACCGCGCCGATCAGGGCGATCCAGCCGAGGGTGTGTTTCTCCATGTTGCGAGTGGTCATGCTGGCTCAATCCTCTCCGCGCGTGCGGACGCGGCGTGCCGGCGACAACGCCTCGGTTGTCGGCCGTCCCTTTCGGTGCCTCGTCCCGCGCCTCGAAGGTGTCGGGATTACGAACCCGCGTCGGCAGATCTGCAGCGGCGGGCCCCCGAACGTGGCCTCCTCCCGAAATTCACACCGCATGAACAAGGTACGGATGTTCGACTATTGAGAAACGCGAGTGAAAATTGTGCTGTTCTGAGGTTTCGTTACCGTTTCGACGTCATGTCGTGACAAGTCCGTAATACGTCTGACGGGTAGCCGAATGCCCCAGCGGCTCACCCGTTCCCGCTCTGCGGCGTGGTCTCGATTTCGACACGGCGTCCGCGCGGCGCACCCGCCGCGGCCCGTAGTCGTGGCAGCACCCTGTCCGGACGGCCCATCCCGACGAGATGAACAGCCCTCGCATGCAAGGCATCTCGGAATCACCAACCGAGACGGCGACAGATCAGGGAAGCACACCCTGTAGCAGGACGTCCACGACAGCTTCCTACCTTCTGCGCACCTCCTACTTGCCCACGGGATTGCGCATGTACGACTTGGCGGGCTCGACGCTCGGCGACAGCCGGTCGGCGAATCGCGGGGTCTCGACGTGTCGTTCACCGGCACTCTCATATTCGGCGTACCCACCTCGGAGGGTAGCGGCACCGGAGTGATGTTCCATAACGTCATCTTGGGCGGGTATCGCCCGTCAGAGCACCTTCACCACATCTCGGAGGTTCCAGTGTCCGGACCGACCCTCTCGCCCGCGAACCACACACCGCTCAGTCCGCTGCGCTTCCTGGAGCGCTCGGCGACGGTGTTCCCGGATCGGGTCGCCGTCATTCACGGCGACCGCCGCTACAGCTATCGCGAGTTCGGCGACGAGGTCGAGAGACTCGCCCGGGTCCTGCGGAGCCGGATCGAGCCCGGCGACCGCGTTGCGTTCCTGTGCCCGAACACCCCCGAGATGCTGTTCGCCCACTTCGCGGTGCCCCTCGCAGGTGGCATCTTCATCGCGCTGAACTGGCGGCTGGCGGGCCGTGAACTGGAGTACATCCTCGAGCACTCCGGGACGAGCCTGCTGTTCGTTGACTCCGAACTCGTGGGATCCGTCGCGACCGCCCGCGACGCCGTCCCGAGCCTGCGCGAGGTAATCGAGATTCCCGACTCAACGATCGCGCGGCCGGTAGTCCCGGAGGGGATCGCGACCGGGATGTACGCCGACTTCCTCGCGGCCGCACACGCCGTGGACGACATCCCGCTGCACTGGGGTGTCGATGACGAACAGCAGGTGATCGCGATCAATTACACGTCCGGAACCACCGGGAAACCGAAGGGCGTGATGTACACGCACCGCGGCGCCTATCTCAATTCCCTCGGCGAAACGTTCCACAACGGCTTCACCGGGTCCACCAAATACCTGTGGACGCTGCCGATGTTCCACTGCAACGGCTGGTGCACCCCGTGGGCGGTCACGCAGGCCGCCGGCACGCACATCTGCCTGCGCGCGGTGCGTGCCGACGCGATCTGGGACGCCATCGACACCCTCGGGGTCACTCACCTGTGCGGCGCTCCCGCCGTGTGCTCCACAATTGCCGAAGCGCCCCAGGCACATCCGGTCGACGCCCTGCGGATCACCACCGCCGCGGCGCCGCCGTCACCGACGGTGATCGCCCAGTTGGAGGCGATCGGCGTCACGGTCGTCCATGTGTACGGGCTGACCGAGGTCTACGGGCCGTACACGATTTGCGAGTACCAGGAGTCGTGGAGCGAGCGCACCGCCGAGGAACGCGCGTCCCTGCTGTCCCGGCAGGGCGTGGGCATGGTGCAGGCAGAGAACGCCCGCGTCGTCGACGCGCAGATGAACGACGTCCCCGCCGACGGCGAGACCATGGGCGAGATCGTGCTGCGCGGCAACAACGTCATGCTCGGCTACTACCGCAACCCGGAGGCCACGGCGGAAGCCTTCGCGGGCGGATGGTTCCACACGGGCGATCTCGGCGTCTTGCACCCGGACGGCTACATCCAGCTCAAGGACCGCGCGAAGGACATCGTCATCTCCGGCGGCGAGAACATCTCGACCATCGAGGTGGAGCAGGCATTGATAACGCATCCCGCCGTACTCGACGTCGCGGTCATCGGTGTCCCACATCCCAAGTGGGGCGAGCGACCCAAGGCATTCGTCGTTGTGAGGAAGGGGGCCACGGTCACGGCTGAGGAACTCGTCGAGCACACCCGTGGGCGTATCGCGAAGTTCAAGGTGCCCGATGAGATCGTCTTTCCCCTCGAACTCCCCCGCACCCCGACCGGGAAGGTCCTCAAATTCGAACTTCGAAACTCGAATTGACTGTCTCGCAGGACGCGCGTGGACGCGAAAACGGAGAACAAAACCTTCCAGTCGGACTTTTTATGTGGCATCGTAACGATCCATGGGGGAACTAGGAGTCGACGCGATCGCCATCTACCACGCAGCGGGCCACCGGGTCACACCGATGGTGGCGCTCGACTACAGCGTCGAACCCGGCATGCGACAACCCCTGCTGCGAAGGTTGGCGGGGCGCGGATGGCGGGATCCCAGCCCCGTCTTCGACGGCGTCGACGGCGTGACCTCGGCGGTGCTGTCGTTGCGTTCGATCGACGGGCGCACCCTGTTGATCGAGGACGACACGGACGTCCTCTTCGAGGGCGTGGTCGAGCCCCCGCACGGGTGGATCGACCACGTTCGAGCCCTCGGCGCGGTCGGCGTGGTCGCAGGAGCGGGCATCACCTCGACGCCCGGCTGGGAACGGCAACTCCCCCGATTGGCCCGCGAGAGCGAACTGCTCGGTTCCGTCGCCACGGTCACCCTCACGAACGCCTTCGGCAGGGAAGATTTCAACGCCTTTGCATACGAGGTGATCTCGGCATTGCGGCCGGCACTGCCTCCCGCGGCGCTGGACGATGCGGGCTTCGCGCTCGAGGACGCCCGGCCCCACCGCGCGGTCATCGAGGTCGTGGCAAGTGCGGCGAGACACCAGGTGGTCGTCCCCGCACGAATCTTCGACATGATCCACCGCCGCGCCACAGACCGCACATCGTTCGGGTGGAGGGACTCCCGAACACTGAAGCGGCTCCTGCGAAAGGTTCGCACCGCCGAACGCGCACCGTCCGCTGAACTCTGAAGGACGCTCGCTCCATACGACGAGACCTGCCCCGGGCCGCGGGCGCCGATGGACGCGACCGAGCTGGGTTCGCGCACGTGCATGACGGCCGGTGCGGCGCTGTGCAAAACTCGGAGGGGTACGTACGAACGTGCTGCGCCGGACCATTGTGATGCGGAGGGCGTCATGTCCCGATCGGTTCCCGGAGGTGCTTCGGACGACGCGGAGCACGCGGCGTACGCGCGTGTGCGCGCCGGCCAGGTGAGTGCGGTTCAGGCCGCCCTCGAGGATCACCTGGGACGCCTGGACTGGTCGAGAGATCAGATCGAGCGCTACCGAACCGACCGGCTGCGGGCCCTCCTCGCGCACGCACGCGAGCGGTCACCATTTCACGCCCGGAGACTTCGTGACCTCGATCCGTCCTCGGCCTCGCTCACCGACCTGGCAACGCTGCCGATGATGACGAAGCGGGACGCTCAGGACGAGTGGGATGCGATCGTCACGGTGCGCGACCTCGATCGCGAACGTGCCGAACGGATTCTGGCCGAGCAGCAATGGTTTTCGTACACATCGGGCGACGAGCAGATCTTCAGCTCGGGTGGGTCCAGTGGTGTCCGGGGCGTCTACGTCTGGGATTGGCAGTTCTACGTTTCGGCGGCGTGCCTCGCCTGGCGGGTACAGGCGCGCGAGGAACGGCGGGCGTCGTCGGTGCGGTCTCCCGCGCGGCTGGCGGTGCTGGCGGCCGGTGTCCCCCCGCATGCGAGCACCCCCCTGTTCGACGTGCCGACCGCACCGGGCATGGAGACCGTCGTGATCCCGGCGGGCGCACCGTTCGACGAGATCGTCACCGCGGTGGCCGCTGCCCGGCCCACGCATCTGGTGGGCTACGCGACGGTCATCGGGCGACTTGCCCGAGCCGCGGTGGCGGGTGATCTGGAGATCAGTCCTGTGCGCGTGAGCACAAACTCCGAACCCCTGCTGGAGGAGGACCGGCAAGCCATCCGCGACGCCTGGTCGGTGCCGATCCACAACCTCTGGGGGTCGACCGAGATCGGCGTTCAAGCCGTGGGTTGCGGATACGGCGAGGGCCTGCACGTGTGCGAGGACGAGGTTGTGCTCGAGCGTGTCGATGACAGTGGTGCTCCGGTCGCAGCCGATGCGCCTGCGGCGCGAACCCTCGCGACGGGTCTGGCCAACCGCACGTTTCCCTTCATCCGGTACGACCTCGGAGACCGAGTCACATTGCTGCCCGGTAGGTGCGCGTGCGGAAGCGCGTTCGCGCGCGTCGCCGACATCGGTGGGCGGCGCGACGACGATTTCCGGTACGGAACCACGATCGTGCCCGCAAGCACTTTTCGCTACGTCCTCGGTGCAGATCCGCGTATTTCCGAATACCAGGTCCGACAGACCGTCGACGGAGCGGAGATCTTCGCGGTCGGCGAACCCGACGTCGCCGCCCTGACGTCGGCTGTCACGGCGGCATTGCGCCGGCAAGGTGTGGCCGATCCGCAGGTCCGGATCGAAGTGGTCGACCATCTGCAGCGTCATCTCACGAGCGGAAAACTGCAGCGGTTCATCGCACTGCGATAGTCCGCAAATGCCTCGCGGAAGGCAAGGGGTCGACGATCTGCACCCCAGGGTGTCTGTCGTCACGGCCACTCGGGTCCGACGATGGTGGTACACGATCACCCAGTCGAGGAGCAACGATGACGGACACGGATTTCGGGGCGGTCACCGAAAACACTGCGGGCGCATTACCTGCCGCCACAGATCTGAATCGCGTTCACGCCGAGATCGCTCGCCTCGACGCGGAGATCCTGGACGCGGTCAATCGCCGTCTCGCTCTCGCGCAGCTCGCGGCCCGAACCCGGGTCGAGTCCGGAGCGCCGATGGTCGCGCTCGGCGGCGAAACGGACGTGATCCGCCGCTATCAGGACGAGCTGGGCCCCCGCGGCTCGCTGCTGGCCCTGGAATTGCTCCGGCTGGCGCGGCCACCCTTCTCGTCGACGTACCGAACTCGGTAGCCCCACCCATTCTCACCTCGGTCGATACCGAGCACGAGAGCAGTGCCCAGCAGTCGTCGTGACGCTGGGCACTGTTCGCCTGTCCAGCGCAATCCGGGTGCGCCGGATCCGGCCGCGTCACCACAAGCGCCCCCACCCGATGCCGGAGGCATCACCACACCGGACCCGCCGACGGCGGATGCGACCGCGGCTGTCGAGCTGAAGGCGGCACTCGAACAGCTCCGCGACGCCCAGCGACGGGGCGACTTCAGTGCTCGGTGCCGCCCTCGACCGCCTCCAGCACGCGGCCGATGCCTACCCCACCTCCGGGGATGACGGTCACCGCCCCGGCCCACGAGAAGCAGTTCAGGCATTCACCTCACGCAATTCGGTGGTCGGTCCTTGTTCGCCGGCGGTGCCGTCGTCGCCGTCGTCCGACTGCGCCGTGCGCCCACCGCGAGCAAGGAGGCGATCGAGCGAGAGAGCGCCGGCGCCGAGGAAGATCATCAGGAACAGGGCCCAGCAGAAGATGGCCGAGAGCTCACCGTTGTTCTGGATGGGGAGGACGCCGTCCGGCTGATGACTCCAGAAGTAGGCGTACGCCATCGAACCCGAGGCAATGAACGCGGCGAAGCGCGTCCCCAGGCCGAGGAACAACGCGGCGCCACAGACGAGTTGGATGACTGCGCCCCACCAACTCGGCCAGACGCCTACCGCTGCGGTGTGCCCTCCATGAGGTGCAGTCGGCCACGCGAACAAGGTCGACGTGCCGTGGCAGAAGAACAGGAAGCCGATAACCACACGAAAAGCCGCGATGGCGTAGTCGACGCTGGGGCCGTGAAGGCGTGAAATGCTCTTAGTTGTCACATCGCAGAAGATAAGGCATGCCTGCCCTAATCTCTGCGCTACCGCGTGTATGGGACACAGTCACGTGGGAAAACTGACCCAATTGTGGCGAGCATCATATTCATCGTCGTGCGGTCCCGGGATTCACTCACCGCATTCGGTCACCGGCCGAGCCACTTCGGGTGCATCGTGAAGTCCATGCGTGATTTCCGATTCTCGTTCAACATCTTCGGCTTCGAATCCCGCGACGCCCTTCTCGACCGATGTCGACTCGGCGAGAGCGCCGGCTACGACACGGTGTTCGCCGCGGACCATCTCGGCGCCCCGGCCCCCTTTCCGCTGATGGTGGCCGTCGCCGACGCCACCTGCTTACGTGTCGGAACGCTGGTGCTCAACGCACCGTTCTGGAATGCCGCCCTACTCGCCCGCGAGATCGCGACGACGGACGTCCTCACCGACGGAAGGCTCGACATCGGACTCGGTGCCGGACACATGAAGTGGGAGTTCGACGCTGCGGGTATCGAATGGAAAGCCCTCGGCGGACGGGTCGCACAGTTGTCCGAGATGGTCGATGACCTACGCACCTTCTTCACCGGGGATCTCGACGAACTACCCGAGGGCCGCGCCCTGCCACGACCGTTGCAGCGGCGCGGATTCGGCGGCTCGGGCCCGCCGCTGATCATCGGCGGCACCGGCGACCGGGTGCTGCGGATCGCGGCGGCCCACGCAGACATCGTCGGCGTCGCCGGGGCATTTCAGATCCCGGGCCGGCCGCCGGGCACCTTCCGCCTCGCCACCGCGGACGAGACCGCCGAACGAATTCGCTTCGTACGGGCACACGCCGGAGCGAGAGCCGAAGACATCGAGTGGCATCTACTTGTCCAGATGGTCGTCGAGACGGACGACCGCCGGGCCGCGGCCAACGAGATCGCGGACCGGCTCGGTGGGACGATGACGGTCGACGACGTCCTCGACACCCCGTATGTCCTCGTGGGAACCGTGGAGGAGATGGCCGAGCAACTCCGACGCCATCGGGAGCGCTACGGTTTCTCGTACATCACCGTCCACGAACCGTATCTGGAGCTGTTCGCGCCCGTGATCCGTCAACTCCGCGAACAGAGTTGACGGACAACGACTCACGGTGTGTTGATGTATTCCTGGATGGCCTGCTGCGCCCGGGGGTTGCCCTGTCCGATACCGACGATCGCGCCGGTGATCGCCCCGATCGGTGTGCCGATGATGCAACCGGCGAGACTGCCAGGGAACATCGAGATACATCCGACGCCGAGACCCATGAGCGCGCCGATCGCCGTCCCGGCCGCTCCCCCGTTGGCCCAGCCGACGCCGAGCTCGTTGAGCATGTTCTCGAGCGCCTTCTGCTTGTCGACCTCGTGCCTGCCGGGGATCGCCAGTGCAGGCGTTCCCGTGTTCGGTAGGACCGGGTCGGCGTGGGCCGTACCCGCCCCGAGTGTCACCGTCGCTGCGACGAGGACCGACGCTGCCGATTTCTTGATCAAGTTCATCGCGATCCCACCCTGCTGAAGAAGGAAAAACCGGTTCCGACTGTAACCTGCGGCTGCATCATCGGTGGCGAAACCGCGGCATCGGAAGACTACCTCGGCGATCGCCCGCCCGCACGGGTGCCGACGACCGGCGCACGATGGCATCCGGCCCCCAATCAGGGCAGCGATTCGGGCAAACCGAAGGGGTCGAAATGCTCCGGCCCGAGGAACGAGGTCAGGTCCGCGATCTTGGTGCCGCGCAGGGTCAGCACGGTGATCGACCAGCGCAGGTGGGTGCCGGCGGCTTCGTCCCACAGGTAGAAGGCGACGGCGGGCTGACCGTTCGCACCGACCGGGAGGTGACGCCACGAGCCGCACCCCGTGAGCGGGACCCGGACCGCGAAATCGGTGACCGCGTCGAGACCACGGTACCAGTGCGCCATCGGCGGCATCGACCAGGTGACATCCTCCGTCAGCAGGGCAACCAGGGCGTCGGCGTCACCGCGTTCCAATGCGGTGGAGTACCCGGCGACGATGGCACGCAGACGCGTGTCGTCGATCTCTCGCAAAGTTTGCGCCTGCGTCACCGGCGGAATCTTCTCGGCGACGATCGCCCGTGCCCGCTGCAGCGCGCTGTTGACCGACGCCCTCGACGTGTCCATGGTGTCGGCGATCTCGGCGGCGGAGAAGCCCAAGACTTCGAAGAGCAGCAGGGCCGCCCGCTGATTGCCCGGCAGATGTTGCAGTGCCGCAACGAATGCCAATTCGACAGCCTCGCGTTGCTCGTAGCGTGCGGCCGGCCCCGCCGAACCGGCGGTCAGACCCGCGTCGGCGTAGGGCCCCAGCCACGCCACGTCCGTGAGCGGGACGTCACCGATGACAGCACGATCACTGGACGGACCCAGGTCGACGGGTAGCGCCCGCCTACCGCGCGATTCGACAGCGTCCAGGCATGTGCGCGTCGCGACGGTATACAGCCAGGAGCGCAGCGTGCTCCGACCTTCGAACCGAGCAAAACCGCGCCACGCCCGCAACAAAGCGTCCTGCAGAGCGTCGTCGGCGTCGTGACTGGATCCGAGCATGCGGTAACAATGCGCGTGCAGTTCGCGGCGCAACGGTCCGACGAGGCGGGTGAACGCGGCATCGTCTCCGTCGCGCGCCCTGGCCAGGTCGGCATCCTCGGCGTCTGCCGCGCCGGGTGTTCGTGCGGACATGTCGGTCACAAGGGACGATTCTGCCCGACCGCCGGCGGCCGCACCGGCGACCGACGAGACCTGCCCGCGGTAGACGGGCCCCCGCGGTCGATCTCGAGCATCGGACCGTGGCACAGCGCGCCGCATCACCTGGTGGTGGTCGGAGCCGGTGTGGGCGCCAGCGACATCCCGGCGTAGACCTCGTCGAGAACGGTGGGGAGCATAGCGTTCGCCGTGGTCTTGCCCTCGGGTGTCAGGGTCAGATTCGTCCAGATCACCAGCGTGACGTCGTTGTCCGGGTCGTAGCCGATGAACGAGTTGAAACCCGGCAGCTCACCGCCGTGGTAATACATCGACGCGTTCGGCCCGAAACGCTGATAGCTGATGCCGTACCCGTATTGCTGCCCGTCGGGTGCGCTCGGATCCTCGGGTTGCAGGCTGTGGAGCCACTGCTGCTGGTACTCGGGATTCAGGACATTGCCCGACACCAGGGCCCGGATCCACGTGGCCAGGTCGTCTGCCGTGGAGATGGCGCCACCGGCAGCGGTGGCGTAGGAGGAATTCTGGTTGGTGTAATCGAGGGGTTGGAGCGTTCCCGCGCGTGCGGCGGCCTGCATGTCGGCGGGATACTCCTCGTCGACCATCGCGTAGGACGATTCGCCGTACATGTAGCCGTGCGAATAGCGATCCGGGATGGTCGCGGCATCGTCGGCGGCGGGAAGCGAGGTTTGCTGCAACCCGAGGGGACCGAACAATCGATCCCGGAATTGCGCGGCCAATGGGCGCGCGCCGGCCTTCTCGGCGATCAGACCCAGCAACGCGTAATTCGTATTGCTGTACTCGTAGGAGGTGCCCGGCGGGAATTCCGGCGGGTGCCGGAACGCGATATCCAAGACCTCTTGCGGCGTCCAGGCCTTCGCCGGGTAAGTATCCAGAGTGGCCGCGAACTCGGGCGAGTTCGTGTAGTTGTACAGCCCACTGCGCATCGTCAACAGCTCTGCGACGGTGATGTTCTCGCCGTTGGGCACATCCGAAACGTAGGTGGACACCGGGTCGCTGAACTCGAGCTTCCCGTCCTGGGCGAGGAGCACGGTCAGCGCCGCAGTCATGGTCTTGGTGTTCGACGCGATCCGGAAATGGGTGTGTTCGTCGGGCGGCGTCTGCGCGCCCAGTTCGGTCGTACCGACCACGGCGTCGACGTTCCCATGGGGGGTGCGGAGCTGCACCACCGCGCCGGGTACGAGCAGCTCCTCGGCCGCCGCGTTCACAGCGTCCTGGAATGCGGCCGGGTCGATGGGTTTCAGCGCCGACACCGTTGGTGCGGCGGCGGTCGTCGAGGCGGGCACTCCACCGTTCGACGTCTGCGAGGTCGTCGGATCGGAAGTGGTCGAGCAGCCCGCAATCGCGACGGCAACGCCCACCGCGAGCGCAGCGGCGCGGGTGGTATTCAGTGTGCGGCACCGGCGCCCTCCGACCGTCCGGCTCGCCACGTTCCCCACCGGAAAATTTCTCATCGTCGGCATCACCGCCTCTGCGGCAGAGTTCGATACCGCGCCGATGAGCGGTACCAGCTGGGCAGATCTCCTTGTGCATCCTAACCCCGCTGCCCGCCCGCTCCTTCGACTTCACCGGAACAATCTCCCGCGGAGAAAACATACTTCTCCACCTTCACGATGGGCCCCGAGGAGACAGAATGCGGGCACCGCACTGACAGCCGATCACCGGTTCACCTCCTCCGACACCGCTCATCATCACCCGCAACAACCCGCACAGACGAACGCGGCGCCGGAGATCCGCCGCACCTGCAGCGCCCACTAAATCCGCTCCCGTTTCAAGAATGGTCGCGAGGGTAATTGCGGTGTATGGGCGCACGAGTGAGGACAAGCGGCCGGAGCACACCGGCCAGGCCTGACCGTGGAGGCACTTCCTCTCACAGCAAGACCACGGACAACGACAAGCCGATGGCCACCGCCACGGCGGCGACAAGCCGATCACATCAGACTTCGAAGAAGTCGACGCCGCCCGCCGGCGCAGCCTCGGGGCGGCTGCCACGAAGACGACCGTTGCCCCCCAGGCGACCGGCAGCCGAAAAATCACCCTCCACGTCACGCCACAGCGCCCCCGGGGGAAGGAAACCGGCACCCCGAACGGACCGCCCCGACGCCACGAAGCCGACGGCCCGGAAGCGTCCCCGAGACACCGGGTCCCACGTAACGGCGCGCCCTCGGTCCACCACGCCGACCCGTAAGCGCAGGCCTGACCCGATCTCGCAGGAGACCGAACGCGGACTGTTGTCGCGGTCGGTCGAGGCGGTCATCGCATGGCTTAAAGACCACGTTCACCGGCTCATGGACGCGATTCGAGAACGCGGCGACACGGTGACGCAGAATATTCGGCAGAAGTTCAGGGAATGGATGGACACGCTCGTCGATACGATCGCACAGAGCGACGCGGGGATCAACGCCGTAATTGCAGGCATTCGGGCCGCCCTGACCGGCAAGAATCCTGTGTGGGCCGCGATCAAAGCGCTCGTGTCCGGGTTGAGCGGCAAGGCCAAGGTCGCCCTGGTTCTCGTCCTGGTCCTCGGGGCCCTGCTCGCGCCGGTACTGCTCGTGGTCCTCCTGCTGGTGCTCGTTGTCGCGGCGCTGGTGGCGGCGGTGCGCGCCGCCGCCGAGTGAATTTCCCTAACCTTCTCCGTGAACAGGGTTGCTGCTGAGGCACATTCGATTTTCGGTGCCAATCCGCAATCTCGAGACAGTCCACGTGGATGCGTGGCCGCGGAAAGCTGCCCGAACCGGATTTTCTGGTGGTGGTTGAGTGTCCCGCAGCTGGGGTAGTCGACAAGCGGCGCCCCATACCGCGCAGGGTTTTGCGAGACATTGCCGAGACGGTTCTGCCACACATTGCCGAAGTGGGCGAGCGGTGCGCCGGCGACTACTCGGTAAAGGGGTTCGACGATGAAAACCAAAGGTCAGGTGGCATTGGCCGTCGGCGCAGGATACATGCTGGGCCGTACACACCGAATGAAGATGGCACTGATGCTCGCGGCCGCGGGTGCGACCGGACGCTTCCCCGGCGGGCCACGCGATTTACTGGAACGCGGTACGAAGATGCTCGCGAGCTCCCCCGAGTTCGCCAAGATCAGCGACTCGGTGCGCGAAGAGCTGGTCAGCGCGGCGAAGGCCGCAGCGGTCACCGCCGCAAGCCAACGCATCAATTCGCTCAACAACCGCCTCCTGTCAAGCGGCGGAGAAGTCGTCGGCGACGTGGGCGACACCGTGGACGACACCGCGAGTGGTGTCGGCAATTCCGTAGGCAAGCTCAGCAGGCTCGGAAAACTCGGTCGCAAGCGACGCGGCCGGTCCGAGGACGAGGAGTACGACGAGTCCGAAGTCGAGGAAGAGCCGGACGAACAGTACGCCGATGAGGAAGACGAGTACGAAGAGCCCGACGAGGAAGACGCTGCCGACGAGGAACCCGCCCCACGCAAGCGGCCCGCCGCGCGTCGACGGACTTCCAGCAACGGTAGCTCCCGGCCGACCAGCAGATCGCGGAGCGCGAAGTCCGACGAGGATGACGAAGAGGCCCCTACCAGGGGCCGCAAGACACGGGCGAAAGCCACGACTAATTCTGCGCCCGTCCGGCGCGGCGGACGGTGAGCACGATGACGAACGCCGCGAAGAAACTGCGAGAAACTGCGCCGGGTGACGGCAACGGATCGTCCAGCGTGCTCCAGGAAGCAATGCAGAAGCTGGTCGGCACGGTGGCCGAAAAAGCGCTCTCGTCGGTCTCCGACAAGGTGCAGGGTGCGTCCGGACGGCTCACCGACTACGCCGAGGGTGGCGGCGGAAGCCTGCTGTCCGCGGTCACCGGCAACGGCAACGGCAACGGTGACGGTGACGGGGACGGGGACGAAAAGGGCGATGGCAAGTCACTGTTCTCCGGGTTGACGGACAAGGTGAAGGAGACGGCGTCGGATGTGAAGGACGCGGTCACTGGTGGTGGCGGTGGCGGTAGCGGTAAGGGCAAGAAGCTCAAGTTGACCAATATCGTCGAAACGATCGATGTCGGTGTCCCGGTCCAACTGGCGTATAACCAGTGGACCCAATTCGCCGACTTTCCCTCCTTCATGAAGAAGGTCGAGCGGGTGGAGCAGGAGGCGGACGAGAAGCTCGAGTGGAAGGCTCAGATCTTCTTGTCGCACCGGACCTGGGAAGCGTCGATCATCGAGCAGGTTCCGGATGAGCGGATCGTGTGGCGCTCGAAGGGTGCCAAGGGTTTCATCGACGGGGCGGTGACGTTCCACGAGGTGACTCCCGATCTCACGCGCATCGTTCTGATCCTCGAGTATCACCCGAAGGGCTTGTTCGAGAAGACGGGAAACCTGTGGCGTGCACAGGGGCGACGAGCACGGCTGGAATT